>JANPPM010000106.1:0-22893 GCA_031428495.1 Novosphingobium sp. | reverse complement strand
TTGAGCGGGTGTTCCTTGGCGCGCCAGATCAGGTCTTCCATCGCCCACACGCCGGTGGCTTCGGTGTCGGAGATTATCTCGATGTCGGGCATATGCCCGTGGTGGACCGAAACCTGACCGATGGATTGCCCCGCGACCCAGTCGATCAGCGCGTCGCGCCCGGCAACCGAATGTCCCATCTCGCCGACGATCAGCTCGGCATCGGGTGCCCAGACCTCGCGCCGCCACAGCTCCCAGTCCTGATTGTCGATACCATAAAAGTAGCGCGCTTTCAGCCGCTTGATTTCCTCGATGGCGAGCAGGCGTTCGATGTCGTTCATAGAGCGGCTCCAGCCAAATTTTGTTGCTCTTCCCAGTCGGCGATGCTCAGCATCGGTCCGCCCTCGACCGTGATGCGCTCAAGATAGCGATCACATGTCTGGTCAGGGACGCCGTAGTGCTGGACAAGCCGGTTATCCCACACTGCGATTGCGCCCGCTTCCCACGTCCAACGCATCTGGTATTCGGGACGCAGGAACTCGGCGGAAAGCCGCTTGATCAGCGCCTCACCCAGCAGCTGATCCCAGCCTTCGATCGAAAGCGACCAGGTGGTGTTGGTATAGAGCGCCTTTGCGCCGGTCACCGGATGGACAACGACAAGCGGCTGATAGACGGGTGGATACTTGGCGTTGAGTTCATCCCACTTGTCCGCCGAGCCGAAATGGCCGTAATTCTTGGGCATGCGCTCGGCGAGGCTGGAGCGAAAGCGCAAAGGCGCGATCAATTCCTTGTCGTCATAGGAGAGCTCTGCATAAGCGGCCGTGGCGCTGGCAAAGCAGGTGTCACCGCCGAATGTGCATGGTTCGATTACACGCAATACAGATACTGCGGGAGGTGAGGCCATGTAGCAGCCATCGCTGTGCCAGGTTGATGCGGTGCCTTCGCGCGAACCAGCTTTTGCGCGCACCGGGGTGATATGCGGGCGTGCGGGATCGGGGCCGTCGAGGATGGGACTGCCGAACACTTGGGCGAAGGCGAGATGCTCCGCAAATCCGATGTGGGCCTGATCGCGCAGGAAGATCACGCCGTGGGCAAACAATGCCGCACGCAAGTCGGCGGAAATTGCTGCAGTGATTGGGTCGGCCAGGTTAATGTCAGACAATACGGCACCGATGGTGGGCTGGCAGCGCACAACGGTCAGGCCGCTGGGGGTTGTGTAACTTCGCGGAGTATCCATCGAAGGTCCCTTCAGACGATCTTTTTCATTTCCACGCGAAGCCGGGTCAGCTGGGAAGTCTTGATCCGCCAACCATCTGCGCCCCTCTCGTAAGTCTCGCGGTAATGACCCCAGCCGTGCAGGTAAGTACTGCCGTCGTAGAGCGGAAACTCCTCCGTTCGGTAGAGCCGGTCCTCCATCGCCCAGATGACCTTGGCCATGGTATCCGAAGTAAATTCGATGATCGGCATGTGGCCGTGATGCACGGAGACCTGATCGCCGGTCGCATCGCTGACATAGGCGATCATCGCGTCCCAGCCGGTGAACGGTTCCGCGCGAAATTCGGGGACGTGCAACTCGCCGTCTGCCGCCCAGACCTCGCGCCGCCACAGGTCCCAGTCCTTGTGGTCCAGCCCCCAGAAATACTTGGCCTTGACCTGCTTGATTTCCTCGATGGCTAGTAGGCGCTCGAGATCGTTCATAGGGCGTCCCTCAACATCATCCTAACTCCCTTTCGTGTCGAGCTATGTCGAGACAGTGGTCAATTTTTTCTCTACTGCCCTCGACACGAACGGAGATTGTGAGTGTTCACTCCGTCGCGGCAATCGCTTTTTTGAGGTCGGGCATGGTCTGTTCGAGCAGCTTGAGGCTCTTCCAGCCCTCTGCCGGATCAAGTCCGCCAAGCAGTGGCTGAAAGCCGATGGACTGGCGACCCTCTACCGATGGCACGCGCGCGAGCAGTTGTTCCGGCGTCCAGGCAGCAAACAGGCCGGCCTGACGCAGAATTGCGGGGTCGGTGAGGCCTTTGAAAGGCGAGTTCGAGCCATCGCCTTCCAGCGCCGCCCATTTGGCATATTCGGTGATCACGTGGACCGCGTGGCGCTCGATCGCGGCCCAGCCCTGATCCGGGTCTTCACACAGATGGATCGCCATCGGCATGCCCGGCTTGGGGCGGAAATACTGGCGCGGCGGGCGGCCGTGCTTTTCGCATTCGGCGAGGTAGATATCGACGACCTCATCCTTCATCGGCCCGAAACCAACGTCGAATTTCGCAGCGCGGCGGGCCGAGGCAGGGACTGCGCCGCCGACCATGATCAGGTTTTCCGGCTCACTGACGGGCAGCGGGCGAATGAATATTGGGCGGCCGTCGATCTCGAACCGCTCGCCCTTCAGCGCGCGCAGGATGATCTCCAGACCCTTGTCCATGAGCTTCGCTCGGTCTTTCAGCGACTTTTCGAACATGGCGAATTCGAACGGCACATAGCCCGCGCCCAGGATCACGCGGACTCGGCCCTTGGTCAGCAGATCGGCAATCGCCAGCTTTTCGGCGACCATCACCGGATCGTGCAGCGGCAGGATCACCGCGCCGAGGCTAAACTGGATGTTGGTGGTCACCGAAGCCATCGCTGCGCAAAGCGAAAAGGGCTGGGGCAGATAGCCATCTTCGGAGCCATGATGCTCCATCAGGTTGATCGAGGTCACACCGATCTTGTCAGCAAAGGCCGCCATTTCGATGGCTGCGGGATAAAGCTCGGCGGGCGGCGTGCCCCATTCGGGCGCGCGCATGTCAAAGGAAACGGTGGTGTGGATCTGGCGCATCAGAGGCCTTTCAGGACGGTATAGGAAGGGTCGGTGCGGTCACGAACGGCATTGTCCGCCTGGCCGATGGATTGGACTTCGCGGGTGGAGCTGAAATCGACCAGGCAGTCGCGTTTGTCGATGGCCCATTCGCCGTCACGCTTTGACCACAGATCGGTGTAGCGCGCGCAGAATTCCCGCTCCATCAGTTTGCCGTCAACCATCTGACGCAATTTTGCAGTGACATAGGCCTCGCTGCCCGCGTGGTCCGCATCATGCAGGTCGATCACGACATTGGTCACCTGATGCGAGTGGTGCAGGAAATTGAGATGCTCGACGCAGATATGGTCGATCCAGCCGCGACCGGTGCCTTTGAACGTCGGGAAGTCGGCGACTGAGTCTTCGTGGAAACATGTATGCCCTAGCGGCACATCAAGCCGGTCAACCGAACGGCAGTATTTGTAGAGCTTGTCGGTGATTGCGAGGCGGTCTGCGACTTCGGCAAGGGTCATGCGGAACTCCCCCATTTGCGGCCCGTAAGGAAGCTATAGGACGGATCGTCTGCGCCGCGGGTCGAGCGGATTTCCTGCCCCATCGGCGCGGCGTCGCGCACTTCTTCATGATCATAGACGACCATCCGGCGCGAAATGGCCCAGCGGCCTTCGCGCTTTTCCCAGCTATCCAGATAGCGCGCCCAAACGCCAATCTGCATCTGCTTGGCCCTACCTTCCTCGGCGCCCAGATCGCGCCGCATCGTGCCATAAACATAGCTCTCGCTGCCGGCATGATCGCCCGAAACTTCGATCAGCACGTTGGTAACCTGATGCGAATGGCTGATCAGGCCAAGGTGGTGCTGGCAGATCAGATCGACAACTCCGCGCCCCGGTCCCTGATAATAGTTCGCACCATAGTCGGCAGTGCTGTCTTCGTGGAAAACGGCGTGGCCGAGTGGCAGGTCCAGCCGGTCAACGGCGCGGCAATAGCTGCGGATCTGCTCCTGAATCGCCATCTTGTCGACCAGCGTGCCCGGATCGGGAATGCCGTTCATTGTCTCTCTCCTTAAACCCGTTCGGTGAGGCCAGCGGTCATCTGCTCGATCATGACAATCTGCGCTCGCCGGTCATCTGGCGAGTTAGGCGCAATCCCTGCCACATCATTGGGCTGGCCCCAGTTGTAGATCGGCCCGTGCGGCAACTGGCGCAGTGCGGTTTCGGCGATGTCTTGCGGGCTCGCCCAGTTTTCGGGCAGCGGCTGACCGCTCTTGGCGAGCGTCGCGCGGTAGCTGGGTGTGTCAGTCTGACCCAGAACCATGGTTAGCACATCGACGCCGTGGTGCCGGAGTTCCGCCCACAGGCCTTCGGAGAAATTGAGGACAAAGGCCTTGGAGGCGCAATAGGTGGCAAGGCCGAACATGCCACTGTAGCAGGCGCCCGAATTGACCAGAATGATTCCGCCGCGCCCACGCGCGCGCATCGCTCGGCCAAAGTGGTGCGCCAGACGCAGCTTGGTGGTGACATTCATTGCTGCCAGACCTTCCCAGGCCGCAATGTCCGCGTCGAGAAACTTCGAATTGATAGAATCTGCGCCGCAATTGGTGACGATGAGGCCGACCTCGCGGTCCCCCGCAGCGGCAATTGCCGTGTTCGACCCTTCGGGCAGCGACAGATCGGCCGCAACCGTGACGCATTCAGCGCCAAGCCCGCGCAGTTCCTCGGCGGCTACATCAAGCTTTGCCTGACTGCGCGACACGAGGATCAGGTTCAGCCCCTCGCGCGCGAGATGACGGGCGAATGCAAGTCCTACGCCATCCGACGCGCCCGCGATCAGTGCCCACGGGCCATAACGCCCCGCCAGATTGGTGCCTGTCATAATCCGCCATCTCCCATGTCTTGTTGCCTGCATAAAAGCGGCTTGATTCGTTGCCGTCAATCTATATTCTGAAAATTCAGAATATGACCAGACTTACCGACGACCACGGCGAATGCGCCTTCATGGATCAGCTTGCTGGGCTGTTGGTGCCGTGGGGCTGGTCGCGCCACGTCGGGCGGATCTATGGCTACCTGCTGCTGAGCGATGGTCCGGTCACGCTGGACAAGATTGCCGCCGACCTTGGCATTGCCAAAAGCAATGCGTCGGTTGCCGCGCGGACGCTGGAAAAATTCGGCAATGCCAGGCGTTACAGCGAACCCGGCTCCAAGCGAATCTACTATACCGCGCCGGAAAACCTGTCCGGTCCCTTCGCGTCAAAGACCGCATTGTTCGGACTAATAATGCACCTGCTGGAAGCAAACCGTGACATCGGGCGGACAGCAGGGGTGAACAGTAGGCTGGATAGCATGGCGCAATTCTATGCGGATATGCGCGATGCCATTCAGGCCGTGATCGACAAATACGATCAGGCGGGCTCGGCCACTTCGGCCATTACCGGTTCGGACCTGTCAAGCTTGGGCAACAGTTCCGATACCCGCTCGCGGAACTTGGCCACGCCTTCATCTTTTACCGGGCCATAGCCTGCGATCAGATCAGGCGCGGCGGCAATTTCGATGGCGGCGTGCATCGTTGGCCCCGTCACCTTGCCTGCAACTTCGCGGATCAGATCACGGTATTCGCCGGGAAGCCTGCGTTCCATGCGGCGTTCTGCGCTGTAGCCGAACACATCGAACGGCGTGCCGCGCAGCCGCTTCATCGGCGCGAGCATGCGGAACAGCGGGAATACCAGCCAAGCTGGAAATGCAATCTTGCGAGGCCTGCCGGTCCGAGCGTCCTTGCGAAAGGCGATCAGCGGCGGGGCGAGGTGGACCTTGAGGCGCGGGTTGCCAGCGAACTGATCCGTCAGGCCAGCCTTGAAGGCGGGATCGCTGTAAAGCCGGGCAACCTCGTATTCGTCCTTGTAGGCCGAGAGCTTGCCCAGGCCACGCGCGATTTCGGCCAGCAAGGTTTCGCAGTCGCCCAGTCCGCGTAAGGTCAAAGCCCCGGCGATTTCATCGAGGAAGGCGCGGTATTCCGCTGCATGGGCCTCGTTCTGCCACGCCGCCAGCAGACGTGAGCGGCTTGTCCGCAGCTCAGTATAGCTGCGCGGCAAGGCAGGCTGGTGGAGCGTCGCATCGGCCAGCGCGAACAGATCATCGGCGGAATTCGCCGCGAGGCGCCCGAGCGTGAGGGCGGTAAGGTTGGCCTTAACCGCAACGCCGTTCAGCCGGGTAGCCTGCTCGATGGCATCCAAGCCCACGGGCAGCAGGCCTTTCTGTGCGGCAAAGCCCAGCATCATCATGTTGGTGAAGATGGTATCGCCCAGCAGGCGGCTGGCCAGCGCACCGGCGCGTAAGGTAGCGATATTGTCAGGCGAAATGCGCTTGGCCACGGCAGCAAGGAACCGGGTGGCGGTGAGATCGAGATTGCGGTTGGTCTGGAACTCACCGGTCGGAACCACGTCCTCGTTGGCCAGCATATGGCTGTCTGCCCGCGCGAGTGTCAGCACATCGGGGGCTGAGCCGACAATCAGGTCGCAGGCGATGATGAGATCTGCCTGTCCCGCGCCCAGCCGGGCCGAGGGGATCGCGGCGGTGTCGCGCCCAATGCGCACATGGCTGGTCACCGCGCCGCCCTTTTGCGCCATGCCGGTCTGGTCGAGCACCTTGGCCGCCTTGCCCTCAAGATGCGCCGCCATGGCAAGCACTGCGCCCACGGTGAGCACGCCGGTCCCACCGATGCCGGTGACGAGCATGGCCTGCGGTCCAGCTGTAATGTCCAGCACGCCGGGCTCCGGAAGCTTCGCGGCGAGGACGGCCAGTGCTGCATCGTCAAACTCGCGCTTCTTCAGGCTGCCGCCTTCAACCTCGGCGAAAGAGGGGCAAAAGCCTTTTATGCAGCTGAAATCCTTGTTGCAGGTCGACTGGTCGATGGCGCGCTTGCGGCCGAATTCGGTCTCGACCGGGGTGAGCGACAGGCAGTTGGACTGCACCGAACAATCGCCGCAGCCTTCGCAAACCGCCGGGTTGATATAGAGCCGCTTGGCGGGGTCGGGCGCTATCCCGCGTTTCCTGCGTCGCCGCTTTTCATTGGCGCAGGTCTGCTCGTAAACGATAACTGAAGTGCCCTTGAGTTCCCGCAATTCGCGCTGAACCTGATCGAGATGGTCTCGGTGAAGGATGCGAGTGCCGGGGGGCAGTTCGGCGGCGGAGAACCGGGCGGGGTCTTCGCTCACCAGAACGACGGGCGACGCGCCCTCGGCAACCAACTGGTGCACAATCTGCTGCGGTGTTAGTGCGCCCTCGGCTGGCTGGCCGCCGGTCATAGCTACCGCGTCATTGTACAGGATCTTGAAGGTCACATTGCTTTTTGCCGCCACCGAGGCGCGGATCGTCAGCAGGCCGGAGTGGGTATAGGTGCCGTCGCCCAGGTTCTGGAACATGTGCGCCGCATCGACAAAGCTCTGTGCGCCGACCCAGGGCATGCCTTCCTGCCCCATGGAGACGGTCTGCATGGTGCGTCGTTCAGGCATGAAGTGGGCAAGGCCATGGCACCCGGTTGCGCCCATCGCGGTGGAGCCTTCGGGCACCAGTGTGCTGGTGTTGTGCGGACAGCCTGAGCAGAAATAAGCCCCGCGAATTGCGGTAGGCTGAAGTGATTTTGCGCCAGCCTCCAGATCGCGCAAAGCCGCATCGCGCGCCTTGGCTTCGCTCGTTAGCAGGTCATGCGCCGCCAGCCGCGCCACCAGCGCGCGCCGCACCGTGCCGGGATCGAGCACGCCGATCTCGGAAAAGAGCCTGTCGCCCTGCGGCGTGGTCTTGCCCGACAGGGCAGGCGCATCAGCGCGGCCATAAAAAATGCGCGCCACTTGCTCTTCGATGAAGGCGCGCTTTTCCTCGACCACCAACAGCTCTGCGCTACCGCCCATTTCTGCGCGCGCAAAGGTGGCATCAAGCGGCCAGACTAGCCCCAGCTTGACCACCCGCAGCCCGATTGCCCGGCATGTGCCTTCGTCCAGACCCAGATCGGCGAGCGCCTGACAGACATCGAGCCAGGCCTTGCCCGCGCTGACCACGGTGAGCTTGCGCTGCGGCGCATCGCGGGTCACCCGGTCAATCCGGTTGGCGCTGGCAAACGGCGCAACCAGCGGCAGCCGGTGTTCGATCACTGCCGCTTCCTGTTGCAGCGCCGACATGTTGAGCCGCAGGTTGGGCGAGATGCCGTTCGGCGGTTCGGGCGTGACGATCGGGAACGCGTAGCCGGGCAGGTCAACTGTGGTGGTCAGATCAAGCGTGTCGGTCACCGCCTTGACCCCGACATAGAGCCCGCTCGCGCGGCTCAGCGCCCAGCCGAGCTGGCCCATCGACAGGATTTCATCGGTGGTGGCGGGATAAAGCATCGGCAGCATTGCGGTGACCATGACATGTTCGGACTGGTGCGCGGTGAGCGAGGATTTGGCCGCATGATCATCGCCGCACAGCAGCAAAGCTCCGCCGTTTTTGTGCGTGCCCTCGAAATTCGCTGCCTTGATCGCTTCGCCCGCGCGTTCGACGCCGACGCCCTTGGCATACCACAGCGAAAACACGCCATCGACGCGGGCCTTGCCGTACCAGTCAAGCTGCTGGGTGCCGCGCAGGCTGGTCGCTGCGAGCTCCTCGTTCAGGCCTGGCTCAAAGCGGATGTCATGTTCGTTCAGCAGCTTTTCCGAAGCCCACAGCTGCGCGTCGAGCGTGGTGATCGGCGATCCGCGATAGCCGGTGACATAGCCTGCCGTGTTGAGGCCCGCCGCCCGGTCACGCCGCGCCTGATCCAGCAGCAGCCGCACCACGCCCTGCAAGGCAGACAGCATGACGCTGCCACTGTCTTGCGTGTACTTATCGCTCAATGTGACGACGGTTTTGGTCAACAGATGTCTCCTGACGCTGTCCTCATGCATGGACACGGCCAGCGCAAGCCCCTTGCAATTGCCAGCGCCCCAGCGATCATCGCGCGAAATGAAAAGGGAGAGATGCATGACACTCGGCGACTATAGCGACAAATACCACTGCATCCGCTTTGCCCGTGATGTGCAGGGCGTGCTCGAAGTGACGCTGCATACCCGCGGCGGCCCCGCAAAATGGGGCACCTCGACCCGAAGCCTGCACTGTGAGCTGGGCCATGCCTTCCTCGATATCGCGCGGGATCCGGAAAACCGTCTGGTTGTGCTTACCGGCACTGGCGACGCTTTTCTGGCCGAAGCGGACCACGACGAGCGCTTTCCCGAAGCAAGCCTCTCCGCCATGTGGCCGCGCATCCACGACGAAGGGCTGGCCCTGCTGAATAACCTGCTCGCGGTTCCCGTGCCGATGATCGCCGCAGTCAATGGCCCGGCGCTCATCCATGCCGAGCTGGCCGTGCTGTGTGATATCGTGCTCGCGGCGGATACGGCGGTTTTCGCCGATCTGGCGCATGTGCCCGGCGGCGCAGTGCCCGGCGACGGGGTTCACACTGTCTGGCCGATGCTGCTCGGTCCCAATCGCGGGCGCTATTTCCTGCTGACGGGCGAGCAAATTGGCGCCGAAGAGGCCAAGCGGCTGGGCGTTGTTGGCGAAGTCTTGCCGCCGGGCGAGCTGATGGCGCGCGCAAGGGCGCTCGCGGGACAGCTGGCGAAATTGCCGACCATGGTCTTGCGTCATACCCGTGCGGTGCTGACCCGCGAACTTCGGCGGCGGATGTTCGAAGAGCTTTCTTTTGGCCTTGCGCACGAAGGGCTGGCGATGCTGGTGCCCAAGCCTATGGATCAAGCCTGACCGGCAATTGTGCGGCGCAGCAAATTGTGCGTAACCCCGCGACAAATTGCTGGAATTCATGGACGATGAGATCATCGATCACTTCGTCCATCTGATGCGGGATCGCGGCATGCAGCTGCGGCTGTCGAGCGAGATCGGGCAGATACGGTTTGCGCCAAACGGTTCGCCCGTCTGCGTACTCAAGGACGGACGGCAGGTGTCTTCGGAGCTGGTTCTGTACACTGCCGGAAGGGTAGCTGCGACGGCAGAGTTGGGTCTTGAACCTGCGGTCTTGCCGCTGATTCTCGCGGGCGCCTGACGGCTGATCCGGTGACGTTCCAGACCGAAGTCTCGCATATTTATGCGGCCGGCGATGTCATTGGCTTCCCCAGCCTTGCATCAACCTCGCTCGAACAGGGGCGCACGGCCGCTTGCCATGCATTCAGGGCGACCGCGCCAACGCCAGATCAGTCCTATCGATTGGCATCTATGCAGTCCCTGAAATGTCCTGTGTCGGGATGACCGAAGAGGATGTCCGCGCCAGGGGCATCGCTTATGAATGCGGCATCTCACGCTTCAGCGAGCTGTCGCGCGGGCAGATCATGGGGATTTTCTCAGGGATGCTGAAGCTGATCGTCGATATTTCGACGCACAATATCCTTGGCGTCCACATCATCGGCGAGGGCGCAACCGAGCTGATCCATATCGGTCAGGCGGTGATCAATCTGGGCGGCGGGGTCGATTATTTCGTCGACAATAGTTTCAACTATCCCACTCTTGCCGAGACCTACAAGGTCGCTGCGCTGAACGCGTGGAACCGGCTGGAACAGCACAGCGACAATGTTGTGCCATTGGAAGCCGTCGCCGGAACCGCGGCCTGAGGTTAATCTCCGTACTTTAGCTCAAGGTGCGTCGCCTCGCCATTCGGCCCCATTGGCGAATCGTACTCGATCACCGAACAGATCGGGTTGGCGCTTGAGGCGAACAGCTTTTTTTCATCCTCGATGGTGTGCGGCAGGCGTTCGGGATTGGCGATCAAAGCTTGCGAGGCTTCGAAATCCGCGCGGCTGTTCCACCAGATTTCCATGATGCAATCATAACCGGCATCGTGAATTTGCCCGGTCACCGGGTTCATTTCAGGCTGCAAATACCGGCGCACATAGCGCGTTGCATTGGGAATCGCCGGCCTCAAGTTCAATTTCTTCGCCATCTGCGAATGCTGGTTCTCGTAATAATCCATGAACTGGTCGGCAGTCATGTCTGGGCGCTTCTTGAAAAAACAGATTTGCTTGAACACCGGGCACTCTCCACGCGTTTTGATTTTCCTGCATCATGCAGAGCTGCCTTGCGCGCGCAAGCGAATTGCGGGCAAGGAAGGCGGCACATGATAGCGGGAGACGATTGAACCATGGCCCTTGCCAAGGAATTGCGGGACAGCCTGACCCTTCCGGCGTTTGCCGCGCCGATGTTCCTGTGCAGCGGCGTGGACCTTGCGATTGCCTGTTGTCAGGCTGGGATCATCGGCTCGCTGACGCGTAACCATTGCCGCGATGATGCGGAGATGATCGCGCAGTTGCAGGCGGTGCGCAGCGCGCTTGACCGGTTTGGCGATGCTTATCCAGGGCGCATCATTGGCCCGTTGGCGATGAACATTTCGCCCAATTCAAGCCCAGAGGATTTTCGTCGCCAACTGGAGGCCTGCAAGCAATACGGCGTGCGCGTGATCGTCACATCAGTGGGTGACCCGACGCTCAACGCACCCCTGGTGCGCGATTATGGCCTGCTGCATTTCCACGATGCAACAACGATCCGCTTTGCCGAAAAGGCCGCAGCGGCTGGCGTGGATGGTATCGTGTGCATCGGCGCGGGCGGTGGCGGCCATGCCGGAACGATCAGTCATCTCGCCTTCATCCCGAAAGTGCGCGCAATGTTTGATGGCACGATTGTGATGGCCGGGGCCATTTCCACCGGCGGCGCGATCCGCGCGGCAGAGGCGCTGGGGGCCGACCTTACCTATCTTGGCACCCGGATGATTGCGACGCAGGAAAGCGATGCTCCGGATGCTTATAAGGCGATGCTGGTCGCAGGCGGGGTCACCGAGGTGATTTATACCAAGGGCGTCAACGGGGTGCCTGCAAGCTGGCTCAAGGCGAGCCTGCGTGAAATCGGCCTTGACCCGGAAAATCTGATCATTCCGGAAACGCGCGGCACCGGGCACCTGCCTGAAGGCAAGACCCCGTGGCGCGACATCTGGAGCGGCGGGCAGGGCATCGGCCTGATCGACGACATTCCGCCCGTGGCCGAACTGGTCGCGCGGTTGCAGGCGGAATATATCGCCGCATGTGAGGTGCCGGACATGGTCGGCGCAGCGCGGGCGGCATTGGAAGCAAGGGCATGAGCGGCAAGGTACTTCGCAGTGACATAGGCGGTCTGTGTACGCTCACTCTCAACCGGCCGGACAAATTAAATGCGCTCGATACCGAGCTGTTTTTTGAACTCGATGCCCATCTGGCCGAACTGGAAGGGCAAACCGAAACCATCGGCTGCGTGGTGCTGCGCGGCGCGGGCCGGGCGTTTTGTGCCGGAGCCGACCTTGGCGCGGTTGATACCACTTTGGGCCTGCTCAAGCCTAAGATCATCGAGCGCTTGGCCCGCCTGCCGCAGCCGACCATCGCCGCAGTGCACGGCGTCTGCTTCACCGGCGCGCTCGAACTGGCGCTGGCATGCGATTTCATCCTTGCCGACGCTACGGCACGTTTTGCCGATACCCACGGCAAATGGGGTCTGGTGGGTGCCTGGGGCATGTCGCAGCGCCTCCCGCGCCGCATCGGCGTCTCAGCGGCAAAGACGATGATGTTCACTGCACGAACTGTGGGAGCCGATGAGGCCAAGACATCCGGCTTGATCGATATGCTGGCCGAAGCGGGCGGGCTTGATGCCATAGTGGCAGATTTCTCGGCACAGGTGCTCGCCAATTCATGGCACACCAATATCCAGACCAAGAAGCTGATGCTGGC
Source organism: Novosphingobium sp. (assembly GCA_031428495.1). GTDB lineage: Bacteria > Pseudomonadota > Alphaproteobacteria > Sphingomonadales > Sphingomonadaceae > Novosphingobium. Next base: position 10,366 of record JANPPM010000106.1, on the reverse strand, counting down.
CACCGACGGCATGGGGCTGGCACAGGCGCTGGCGCATGAGCAATACAACTACCCGGGCTTTGCACCGGACTATGCAGAGCGGGTGGCGGGTTTTGGCAAGAAGTAAGCGCCCATGAACGCGGCAGACTGGTTAAGGCGCAATCGCAGTCAGGCCCGGCTTGCCGGGCGCATGACGGCTGCCTGTTTCCTCACTTATGCTCTCGGGCTCCAGTTGGGGCTGGAACAGATCCAGTGGGCTGTGCTGACATCGATCATCGTCATGCAGGCCAGCGTCGGCGCATCGCTCAAGGCCATGCTGGACCGCTTTGTTGGATCGCTGGGAGGCGCAATTGCCGGGGTGATCATTTCGGTTGGGTTGCATCGCATGGGGATTACCTCGCCCGGCGCAGCGCTTGCGGTCGGCTTGCCGCCGCTGACGCTGCTGGCGGCGCTGAAGCCTGCCTACCGCGTCACCCCGATCACCTTTATCATCCTGATCCTGACACCGAATTTGCAGGAAATGGGGCCGATTGAATCAGCCTATGAACGGATGTTCGAGATTGCTGTGGGGAGCGCGGTGGCGCTCGCGGTCTCCTTGGTTGTCCTGTCGGCCCGGGCCAGCGAAGCCTTGGCACACGCGGTCGGCCAAGCGCTGACGGCCATGGCGGATCTGATGACCACGTTGCCCGGCGGAATGACCGGCAACCACGATATGCCTGCGGTCGAGGCTGCGCATGTCCGCATTCGCAGTGCCACGGCCAAGGCGGAAGTGGCCGCCGACGAAGCCCTGCGCGAGCGGGCGTCGTTCCTGACCGAAGGCGTCGATCCACTGCCAATCTGCCGCACGCTGCGCCGGTTGCGCAATGATCTTGCGATCCTTGGTCGGACAATGACTGCGCCACTGCCGGGCCCGGTCGATGGCATTTTGTTGGAACCCATCACCGGCGTTTCGTCTGCGATTACGGAATTTCTGGCAGGCTGCGGCGAGACTTTCGCAAAGCGGCAGCCGCCCCCGTCGCTTGATGGCGTGGATGCGGCCTTCGCGGTGCAGTTGCAGGCGGTGACGAACATTCGTCAGCAAGGCCTGTCACGCGCCCTGCCGGATGACGAACTGGCGCGCATTTTCGGTCTGGAGTTCGCTTTGGAGCAATTGCGCCGTGACCTTGGCGATCTTTGGGAGCGGGGCGCGGAATTTTCCGGTGCAGCGCCGGGCACAGTCAGCCCTAGTCCTCCTTAGCGGCCCTTCCACTCCGGCTTACGTTTTTGCGAGAAGGCCAGAGGGCCTTCCTGCGCGTCTTCGCTGTTGTAGGTCAGTTCATGCGCCGCGCGGGCCGCTTGCAGGGCGGCGCTACGACCCATTTCGGTGGACAGCATCACCGTCTCGCGCGCGGCCTTGACGGAGAGCGGCGCGCCTTCGAGCACCTCGAGCGCCAGTTCAATCGCCGCGTCCATCAGCGCGGCAGGCTCGGCCAGCCGGTTGACCAGGCCGATTTCATAGGCGCGCTGCGCGGTGATTGCCTTGCCGGTCAGGACGATCTCCATGAAAATGCGCTGCGGGATCATGTGGATCAGCGGCGAGGCCCAGGGCGATCCGCGGCCAACCTTGACCTCGGTGATCGCAAACTTCGCATTGGTGCTGGCGACGCAAAGATCGCAGTTCTGCGCCAATGCCCAGCCGCCAGCGAAGGCAAAACCATTGACCGCAGCAATCGTCGGCTTGGTCAGTTCCAGATTATCATAGGGCAGCGGAATGAAGGTGCGCGGCGGAACTTGCATGCCGGTCTCGACCATTTCCTTCAGATCACCGCCCGCACAAAAACTCTTGTCGCCCGCTCCGGTCAGGATGGCGATGCGCATGTCGGGGTCGTTCTCGAACCATTCCCATGCCGCGAACAGGCCCTCGCGCACTTCCTTATTCAGGCAATTGCGCTGGTCCGGACGGTTGATGGTGATGATCGCAATGCCGTCTGGGCGGGCGTGCATCAGGACGGGATCGGTCATTGTATTCTCCTCTTCGCCTCCCCCTTGATGGGGGAGGGATATGGAGGCTTACGAGCTTGCTCGTTAGCCGCAGTTGGGCAGGGGTGACTTCTCCGGCGGGCGCAATTTGTGCGGCCCGCGCACTCCCATCAAGGGGGAAGGCCCTGATGTCAAAACCCCCGCTCGCGAATCACAAACGCCGCCCGGTCCAAGTCCTCGCGGAAATCGGGGTGGGCGATCGCGACCAGCCGCCGTGTGCGTTCAGCCAAAGACTGCCCGCGCAATTCCGCCGCGCCGTATTCGGTGACAATAATGTCCACCTCGGTGCGCGGCGTGGTGACCGGGCCGTTCAGCGTGGAGACGATCTTGGACAGGGTTCCGCCCTTGGCCGTCGAGGCCAGCGCGATTAGCGAATGCCCGCCGGGCGAGCGCACCCCGGCGCGGACAAAATCAAGCTGGCCGCCGGTGCCGCCCATATAGGCGCTGCCCGACTGTTCGGCATTGACCTGACCGGTCAGATCAACCTCCAGTGCGGAGTTGATCGTCACCAGCCGCGATAACTGCGCCATGATGGCTGCGTTGTGAGTGTACGCGGTGTCGCACATGCGGATCGCCGGGTTGCGGTGCGCCCAGTCATAGAGCCGCCGCGTGCCGATCAGCGCGCCGTTGATCGACACGCCCTTGTCGATTTCCTTGCGCGCATTGGTCAGCACGCCCGCTTCGACCAGATCGACCAGGCCATCACCAAACATGCCCGAATGCGCGCCCAGATCCTTGCGGTCGCCCAGCAAGCGCAAAATTGCATCTGGCACCGCGCCGACGCCGGTCTGGATCACCGATCCATCCTCGATATAGGCGGCGCAGTGGCGGGCGATGTCTTCGTCAGTCTCCGAAATTTTCCCGGCAGGAACTTCAACTGGCGGGCGCGAGGTGTGCACCGCAACATCAATTTCGGCAGCAGCGATTTTTTCGCCAAAGGTAAACGGCACTTGGTCGTTGACCTCGGCGATCACCAGCCGCGCGGATTTGACCATGGCTTGCACATGATCGCTGACCAGCCCGAAACTGTGGTTGCCATCTGCGTCCGCCGGGCTGACCTGCACCATCGCGACATCGCAGGGAATCGCGCCGCGTTCGATCAGCGGGCCGACTTGCCCAACATGGCAGGGGATGACGGACAGTTTGCCCGCTTTGGTCATACTGCGCAGCGCGCCGATTGCGCCCATGCTGGAAAGGCGGAAACTGTCCGCAGTCTCAGGCGTGAATGCCCCGGAAAAGCTGGTGGCGATGAAGGCGCTGAGGCTGCCGATATCGCGGCCCTGTGCGATCAGCGTCTCGATCAGCGTTGACGGTTCGCCGCAGGCCTGCCCAAGGACTAAGGCATCGCCGGGCTTTAGGAATTCGCGCAGATCAAGCGCGGCGGGGTCGATCAGTTGGCTCACAGTTTCCCCGCTTGCCGCAGCAGTCGTTCAGCGCGCGCCAGATAAGGCCGGTCGAGCATGCCGCCCTTCCAGCCAATGGCGCCAACGCCGGGATTGGCGGCGAAGATGTCGACCACCTCCTGCGCCTCGGTAATTTCGGCCTCGGTGGGAGTGAAAGCCGCGTTGATAACGTCCACCTGCGCCGGGTGGATCGCCATCATCCCGCGATAACCATCGCGGCGGACGCCCTCGGCGCGGATGCGCAGGGCTTCGAGATCTTTGAAATTGGCGGAAATCGTCTCGATGGCCGTGACCCCGGCGGTTGCCGCGCCAAGTACGGTCAGGCTGCGCGCCAGTTCATAGGTGAAGCTGTAGGAACCGTCGGCATTCCGGTTCGACGACGCGCCGATAGAATCGGCAAGATCCTCTGCCCCCCAGGTCAGCGCGACAACGCGCGGCGCGTCCTTGTAGTCGCCGGTGTGGAACATGGCTTCGGCGGTCTCTGTGATCAGTACGATGACGGGCGTTGAGCCTTCCTCTATGCCATGCGCGACTTCCAGCGCGGAGAGGCAGTGGTTGAGCTTTTCGACGTCAGCCCGGCCGTAAACCTTGGGCAACATGATCCCGCCAGGATTGGCGGGCATGATCGCGGCGAGGTCGCCCAGCGTGTATGGCCCGTCAAACGGATTGATCCGCACCCACAGGCGGGCTTGCTGCGCCGGGTTGGCCTTGATGAAATCGTGGACCATCGTGCGCGCCAGCGCCTTGTTCTCCGTCGCCACGGCGTCTTCAAGGTCAATCAGCACGATGTCGGCAGTGCCGTCCATCGCCTTGGTCATTTTGCGCTCGCTGTCGCCGGGTGCGAAAAGCCATGAGCGGGCGGTGCTGGGCTGGTGGTTCATCCTGCGTCCTTTTCTGCTCGCTTCCCCCTTGATGGGGGAAGGATATGAAGCCTTGGCAGCTTGCTGCCTAGGCGCAGTTGGATGGGGGTGCTTTTGCCTGAAGCACTGCGCCCGGTTGCGAGCACACCCCCGCCCAACTTCGGCTAGGTTCACTGCGCTCACCAAGCCTTCGTACCCCTCCCCCATCAAGGGGGAGGGGAGTTAGTTCAATAGCTCTTCGGCAATTCCAGCACCCGTTCTGCGATGTAATTCATGATCTGGTGAGGGCTCACCGGTGCGATGCGGGGGATCAGGACTTCGCGCAAGTAGCGCTCGACATGGTATTCCTGCGCATAGCCCATGCCGCCCATGCTCATCACAGCGGTCTGGCAGGCTTCATACCCAGCCTCGGCGGCGAGAAACTTTGCCGTGTTGGCCTCCACGCCGCAATCCACGCCCTGATCGAACAGCGTTGCGGCCTTGAACACCATCAGGCTGGCGGCCTCGACCTGCATCCAGGCCTTGGCCAGTGGATGCTGGATGCCCTGATTCTGGCCGATGGGGCGGCCAAAAACGATGCGCTCCTGCGCATATTTTGATGCCTTTTGAATGGCGATGCGGCCAAGCCCGGTGGCTTCCGCGCCGAGTAGTACCCGCTCGGGATTCAGGCCTTGCAGCAGGATCTTGAAGCCCTGGCCTTCCTCGCCGATGCGGTCTTCCTCGGGGATGAACAGGTCGGTGATGAACAGCATGTTCGATCCGACCGCGTGGCGTCCCATCTTGGGGATCAGGCGGTGCTCGATCGCCGTGCGATCCAGCTTGCAATAGAACAGCGTCAGCCCTTCAGTCTTCTTTTTGACTTCTTCCAGCGGGGTGGTGCGGGCGATCAGCAGCATGCGGTCGGCAATATGCGCGTTGGTGATCCAGATCTTTTCACCGTTGACCTTGTAGCCGCCCGGCACGCGTTCGGCCCGTGTCTTGAGGCTGGTGGTGTCGAGCCCGGTATTGGGTTCGGTCACCGCAAAGCACATCCGCTCTTCGCCCGAAATGATCGGCGGGATCATGCGCGCCTGCTGTTCCGGCGTGCCGTTGAGGATAACCGGCTCCAGCCCGAAAACTGGTCCATGAATGGCGGATGCCGCCGACAGGCCGCCGCCGCTTTCGGCCACCGCCTGCATCATGATGGCTGCTTCGGTGATCCCCAGTCCCGCGCCGCCAACCGCCTCGGGCATGGCGATGCCTAGCCAGCCGGCCTCGGCCATCGCCTTGTGAAACTCCACCGGCCATTCGCCGCTGTTATCGTGTTCCAGCCAGTAATCATCGCCGAACTGCGAGCACTGCCGTAGCACGGCTTCGCGTATGTTGCGCTGGTCTTCGTTGAAGGCAAAATCCACGGGACTTGTTCCCTGCGTTGGGGGGTATAGACCTTCGCCTAGCAGGCGCAGCGCATTGTGACAACGGCCCGTTATCGGTTCAGTGAACGAAAATAGGAATGGCATTAGCTTTGCCGATAGATTAGCGGCGCTGGATACGCAGGAGAACATGATGTCTGAAAAGCCCAAACATGGCGGTCCACTCTCGGGCATCCGCGTCGTCGATCTGACCTCGATGGTCTTTGGCCCCTATGCGACACAGATCATGGCCGACATGGGCGCGGACGTGATCAAGATCGAAACCCCTGATGGCGACAACACCCGTTTCATCAACGCCGGACCCGCGCCGGGACTTGGCGGGGTCTTCGTCAACGTCAATCGCGGCAAGCGCAGCGTGGTGCTCGATCTGAAAAGCGATGCGGGCAAGGAGGCTTTGCGGCGGCTGGTCGCCACGGCGGATGTGTTCATCCACTCGATGCGCAGCAAAGCCATCGCCCGGCTCGGCTTTGATTACGAGGCGGTGAAAGCGATCAAGCCTGATATCGTCTATACCAATTGCTATGGCTATTCCCGGCGCGGACCGGATGGTGACAAGCCCGCCTATGACGATACCATTCAGGCCGAATGCGGCATTCCGCACTTGCAGGGCCTGATGACCGGCAAGCCCGATTTCATGGCGACGATCATTGCCGACAAGGTGGCTGGTCTGACCGGGCTCTATGCGACGATGATGGCGCTGTTCCACCGTGAGCGCACGGGCGAGGGGCAGGAGGTCGAGGTCGGCATGTTCGAGACCATGGCCAGCTTCATGCTGGTCGAGCACGCGAGCGGCGCGATGTTCGAACCGAAGCTCGGCCCGGCGCACTATCACCGCGTGGTTGCGCGCAACCGCAAGCCTTATGCCACCAAGGACGGCCATGTCGCCGCTCTGGTCTATAACGACAAGCATTGGCACGCCTTTGTCGATCATGTGAAGCCAGCATGGAACGGGCCGGAGTTCGACAAGCTGGCCGACCGCGCCAAGCAGATCGACCGGGTTTACGGCCTGCTGGGTGAGACGTTTCTGACACGCACCACGCAGGAATGGCTCGATTTGCTGGAGGAACTGCACATCCCGGCATCACCGCTGCGCACCACGGATGAGCTGTTCGACAACGAGCACCTCAACGCAGTCGGCTTTTTCGAGGAAGTCGAGACGCCGCAGGGCAAGGTTACATTTCCCGGTGTGCCGACATGGTTTTCGGGAACGCCCGGCAAGGTCGCCGGTCCATGCCCGACCCTGGGCGAGGATACCGATGCGGTGCTGGCAGAGCTGGGGCTGTAGCCAAATCGCCTAGCGAGTCGAAATGCAGCAGAACTCGCCGTTGCGGATGGCCTTGGCCTGCAATTCGGGGCTGAGCAGATGGCAGCCCATAATCAGCCCTTCCGACTTGCGTGACTTGAGGTAGGCCAGCGGATCGCTGACCGTGCCGCGCCATTGGCCGATCACGCCGAGGTAATGAAACGGCTGCCAGCTGTCGGTGAAGGCAAAGGCCGTGACATCGTCCACCAGCGGATGCCGCGCGCGGCCGCTCGTGCCGATCCCGCATTGGCGCGCGGTGCTGAGGATTTGGCCGCGAATTTTGCTGTAGCTATAGGCCGAAACCGAGGTCTTCTGGTCCGTGACATAGCCCGGCTTTTGCGCGACTTGCCACAGCGGCGGGGCGAGGCGGCGGACGATGTCGATCTGTCCCACCAGCGATACTGCAACCAGCGCGATCGCCGCGATGCGCAGTTGCCGGGTACGGGCCGGGGTCCAAACAATCGCGGTGAGTGCAAACACACCGAACAGCGCGATCATTGGCATGACCAGCATGATCTCGTAGTCATTCTTGACCCGCTGGCTCATCCCCCAGACCAGCACCAGCCCTGCGATCACCACCGGCGCGGCGATGCCAAGGTCCAGCCGGCGCTCTTGCCAGCGCAGCCACAGGCCGCGGACAAGGCAGATCGCGCCGATCAGCATCAGGGCATTCCACGCAAGGTTCATCGGCAGATAGCGGATCATCGCCGCACCTTCGCCAATCAGATCGCGCGGCAGCCAGTCCGACATGACGCGCAGGCGCAGTTCGGCGAGGCTGATGTAATTGTTGGGATTGGCACCCGACAGGGCAATGCCGATCAGTTCGCCGATGTTGCCGCCACTCGCCAGCGCAGCCGAGATGTTTTCGCTCGCCAGCCGTGCCGCCATCACTGGATCGCCGGGGCAGCGGAACCGCATCATCCAGTATTGCGCAGCCTGCAAGGTGAGAACCGAGAACACACCTGCCGAAACTATGCGGGGAAGCCATGATTTGCCCTTGCCCGCAAACAGGATGCAGACGAAAATCAGCGGCGCGACGAGAATGCCCTTGAGGTGCCAGCTGATTGCCGTGACCCCGATCAGCGCCACCAACAGTGGCCACAGCCAGCGGCGATAGCCCGCAGTGTCGTCGCGTGATGCAATGGTTGCGGCGAGCAAAGCGGCGGTGACCGTCAGCAGGACGATCTGGTCCGGACGGCTCATTGTCAGCATCACCGGCAGCAGGCCCATGCCGAGCAGCGCGAAAACCAATGCCGTCAGAATGTCGCGCTGGCGTGGGTCGGTGGCCACCCGGCAGATCAGCGCGCGCATCAGGAAGGCCCAGCCGAGTGCGCAGCCCACACCCATCAATCGGACATAGAGCGGATCGGGAAAGCTGGAATTCATCCAAGCCGAAACATTGCGGAAGGACATCATGAACCACAGCGGCTCAGCGAGCGTGTTTGGCCCACAAATATCGCTGAGCATGCGGTCGATCCCGCCATCCAGCCCGGCGCGCAGTTGCAACCGCCAGCCCATCTCGTCGGTGTACATCGGCAGCAGCAGGCCGAGCAGGACCGAACAGAGAAAGGCAGCAAAAGTAGTACGCGCGGCGATGCGGCTCCAGTCGCGAGAAGTGTCAGCGGGCATCGCGCGGTTCCAGTCGGTAGGCAGTGTATGTGCCGAGGCGGAGGCTTTCGCGTATCTGATAGCCTGCATCAAACAGTGAAAGCCAGTGCGCGGCGTCACTATTGGCAAGGATCAGCCAGCCCGGCTTGTTGAACAGCGCTGCGCCCTTGGTAACATAATGCCGCGTAACTTCGTCCGGTAGCGGGATATAGTTCGCAGAATTGTTGACCACGGTCCATGCGGCGGCGGGGTCGCTGGTTGGCATCACCATCTTGCCGTCGAACAGCAGCACTGCCTCGCGGCTCTCGCGGCGAAGCTGGGTGTAGAGTGCGGCGGCATCGGCCGGAACGATGGGCGCAATGTCAGCAGGAGAGGGGGCAAAGCGCGCGGTCAGCGCGGCGGGGCCGATCTGCAACCCGGCCACGCTCGGTGATCCGGCAGACGCCGTCCATGCGGGGAAATGCATGGACGCCGCCAGCCCGATGATTGCGGCCAGCGAGGCACGCAGGAAGCCGCCGCCAAGCTGGCTGGGTGATGCCGCTTGCGCTGCGAGCAGCAGCAGGATCAGCGCGGGCAGGACGTTGAACACGTTGTTGTCGAAACTGCGACTGACGAAATAGGACGCGGTGGCAATGGCCATCAGCAGACACACGAACAGCGCACGCCGCGCTGGCCCCTTGTCGCACCGCTGCAGCGCCACACCGCCCAGCAGCAGCGCCGCGAGGATGAACCACACCGGGCCATAGAAATTGATCGGCAAGCGACCCGGAGGGTGCAGCAGATAGAGCAGAAACTCCTGCGCCGAGACCCATGTTCCGAACACCCCACGAAAAGCCAGCGCCAGTGCGGCATATGCACCCAGCGTAGCGGCAAGGCCCGCTGCGCCGCCGAGCACCAGTGCCTGCAACGCATCGGCGCGGCTGGGCGCTTTGTCTGCGCGGCGCAGGGCGAGCCACGGCCACCAGATCAGCGTGGCAAAGAACCCCGCCTCGGGCGACCAGGCGAGGCCCAGGAACCACAGGGCAAATCCGGCGACTGCGCCCGGGCGGCGCATAGCCCCCTCATGGCGCAGTTCCAGCGTGACGATCAGCGCCGTCAGCGCGGCCATCGGCAGGAACCGCAGTCCGCCCACTGACGGCGTCATGATGATCCCGGCCCAGTCGCATGGGTAGCCACCCCACAGGTAGATTGCGAACACCAGCGCGGTCAGCGCCAGCAGCCGCGCACCGCGGCCCATGTTCTGTGTCAGCACCAGCGCGGTCCAACCGCAAACCGCCAGAAACAGCGCATTGGCAAACAGGGTCAGCCAATAGAGCCCGTTCCAGCAATTGCCCGCACAGGCGGCGGCAATCGTCAGTGTTGGCCCCATGCCATATTGCACCGGAAAATCGCGGAATGGCACGCCGCCCGCCTGCATCGACCAGACGGGTGAGACATAGACGCTCCAGTGGTGCCAGGCCATCTGCCCGGCCTTAATCTGGTTTGTCGCCCCGGTCAGCAGCCCGGCTGCTATTCCAATGCCGAACAGCGAGGCGATAGCAACTACCTCTTCCTTGCGGCTTGGCGGCGGCGTGCTTTCAGGATCGAAATTGCACTGCCGCGCCCATAGCGCTGCCAGCAGGCAGGTCGCGGCGGCAAGTAGATATTGCCAGGATGCGATGTCCAGCTCGGCCAGCCACCAGGTCGATGTTGCGAACAGCAGTGCGGCGCAGGTGGCTCCGGCAATCGAGCGCAAGCCATGCCCCAGCGCGCAGACAATCAGCAGGATCGCGCCTTCGACCA
>JANPPM010000105.1:0-7056 GCA_031428495.1 Novosphingobium sp. | reverse complement strand
GAATCCGGCGTGCACTACGCGACCTTCTTTCGCCACCATCCGACTAAGGAGGCGCTGCTCGACGACATCGCCAAGGACGAGATCCGCCGCCTGATCGAACTGACGCTGGCGATCCGGAGTGCTGAGGATTACCGGGCCGGATTTGCTGCCTTATGCGGCTATGTCGGCGAGCATCGCACGCTTTGGTCGACCCTCCTCAATGGCGGTGCCGGGTCAACAATGCGCGAGGAATGGCTGCGGCAATCGCAGCGCGTTGCCGCCACGGAAACGCCGGTAAACTCATGGCTGCCAAGCGACCTTGGCACGATCTGCGCCGCCAGCCTGATTGCCGAGACGCTGGCGTGGTGGCTCAGTCAGCCTGATGGGACTTATAGCGTCGATGCTATTGCTGCGATCCTCCACCGCCTGATTATCGGCTCGGTCATCGCGCCGGACTGATCAGGCACAACGACCGCTTGACGGCGCCCGGCCCAATCAGTTACGCGCCATTGTATCGCATAATTGGGAGAGCCTGCCGTGTTGAAGCTGGAAGATCATGACTATTTCACCGATTACGACATCGCCAAGGACCCCTACCCCTTCTTCGAGGCTGTCCGCGCGCAAGCCCCGATTTATCAGCCCGCAGGCAAAGACTATCTGATCGTCACCGGGTTTGATGAAACCATCGAAATTCTGAACAATCACCGCGATTTCTCGGCGATCATCGGGCTTGCGGGTGCTGCTGCTCCGCTACCGTTCGAACCGCAAGGGTCGGATATCACCGACCAGATCGAGGCCGCACGCCCGCAATTCCTAGGCGGGGATCAGGTGGTCATGCTTGATGACGAGCCGCACACCAAGCTGCGCTCGCTGATGAATCGGCTGTTCATCCCGTCGCGGTTGAAGGCCAACGAAGAATACATGGCAGGTCTTGCGGAAGAGATGGTTCGCGGCGTTGTCGCCAAGGGCCAGTCCGACCTGATCAGTGAGATCGCCACGCCCTTCGTCACCATGGTGATTGCCGATCTGCTGGGAGTGCCAGCGGAAGACCGACAGACATTCATGGACCTGATTGACGCATCACCAGCGCCAGGCAATCTCGATGCCAGCCTCAACACGCACGAAGGTGATATGCATCCGATGGTTGCGATGACCGGGCATTTCTATCGCTATATTTCCGAGCGCCAGGCCGCACCGAAGGATGATATCCTGACCGAGCTGGCGCAGGCCGAATATTCCGATGGCACCCGCCCTTCGATGATGGACCTGATGACGCTGGGCGTTTTCATGTTCGGCGCAGGTCAGGATACCAGCGCCAAACTGCTCGGCAATGCCATGCGCTTTATCATCGACGTTCCGGGATTGCAGGATCAGTTGCGCGCTGATCCCTCGCTGATTCCGGCGATGCTTGAAGAAGTGCTCCGGCTGGAAGGATCGACCAAGCAGCTCTCGCGCGTAGCGCGCCGGGACACAAAGATCGGCGATCTGCCGGTCAAGGCAGGCACCAAGGTCCTGATGGGGCTTTCAGGCGGCAACCGCGATCCGCGCCGCTGGGAGGCTCCGGGCGAATTCCGGCTTAACCGTCCAAAGATCAGGGAACATGTCGCGTTCGGGCGCGGCAAACATGTCTGCGCCGGCGCGCCACTCGCCCGGGCCGAAGTCCGGGTAATTCTCGAGAAATTCCTTGAACAGACTTCGCACATCGATATCGATGAAGCGGTGCACGGACCGCGCGGCAATCGCCGGTTTGATTTCGAACCCAGCTTTATCATTCGTGGATTGTCCAATCTTCAGGTCATACTCACGCCCAAGTGAAATTAGGGAGAGCAATATGCGCGGGTTCAGCGAGCATTTGAAAGGCAGGCTGATCTTGGCGAGTGCCGCGATGGCGCTCGCGACCAGTCCGGCGGCAGCACAAACGGCGCTCCCTTGGCTCGCACCTGCCATCATTGCTGAACAAGCCGCTGCCACCGACGACGGCGCGCGGGAAGCCGTCGCCCATCGCCGCGCGCAGCTTTTGATCGGCGCCATGTCGCTGCCCCAGAAGATGCAGCAGCTTACCGGCACCGTGCCCGAGATATTGCCCGAATTGCCGGAGTGCCTCGGTGCGCGCCATGTCAGCGCGATCCCCGCGCTCGGCATTCCCACATTCCGCATCACCAATGGCCCGGTCGGCGTCGGTCAGAACGATTGTGTCGATAAAAGCATCGCCGAAAAGCTCGCGACCAATCCGATGGCGATGATGCCCGCCTATACCGATCCCAGCTCGGCCAAGGCGACCGCCCTGCCCTCCGCCATCGGCGTAGCAGCTTCGTTTGATCCCGCCGTCGCCGCGCAGTTCGGCCGCGTTATCGCCACTGAGATGAACAACCTTGCGCTGCATGTGTTCGAGGCGCCGGGGATAAACCTCGCGCGCTTGCCGATCCTGGGCCGCAATTTCGAATACTTCGGCGAAGACCCCTACCTTGCCGGCGTGATGGCCGTGGCCGAGACTCGCGCGGTGCAGGACAAGGGTCTGATCGCCATGCTCAAGCACTTTGCGGCAAACGAGCAGGAAACCAACCGCATGACGATCCAGACCACGGTGGATCGCCAGACCCTGCGCGAGCTCTATCTGTTGCCGTTCGAGATGGCGGTGAAAGACGGCAAGGCCGCATCGGTGATGTGCGCCTACAACTATGTCAACGGTGCCTCGTCCTGCGAAAGCCCGGAACTGCTGACTGATGTGCTGCGCAAGGACTGGGGCTTCACCGGCTATGTCCAGTCGGATTTCTTCGCAATGAAGAGCACGGTCGAGACACTAAAGGCCGGGATGGACCACGAGATGCCGCGTCCGATCCAGTGGTCGGTGCCAAAGCTCACGGCAGCGCTAGACAGTGGCACGCTCACGCTCGCAGACATCGATACGGCTCTGCTGCGGCGCTACACGCAGGCATTCAAATACGGCATCTTTGACCGGGCCGTTGTGCAGACCCCAATGGATGTTGCGGCGGGCGGCAGAAGCGCCCGCGAAATCGGTGGAAAGTCGGCGGTGCTGCTTCAGAACAACGGCGCGCTGCCATTTCGCACCGATATTGCATCCATGGTCGTGATCGGCAAAGCAAGCCAAGTCTATGCGCAACAGGCCGTAGCGGGCGGCTCGATGACCGGTAAACCGATGGGCGCTGGCGGCGGCAGTTCAGACGTCGTACCCCATTACACGGTGGACCCGGCCGATGGCATCCGCAATGCGCTCAAGGCGGCGGGGAACAGTTCGGCCCGCGTGCGGCTGATCCTGGTCGATGACGCCAACACCAGCGCCACCATCGACGGCGCGCCGGTTAAATTTGCGGCAGCGCTCGCCGAGGCGGCCGCAGCGGACGCCGTTACAATCATGGCAGGCACCATCTCGGAAGAAGGCGCGGACCGCGCGACCTTCACTGCGGCTAACGGCAAGACCCTTGCTGCCAGTGCTGCGCTGGGTTCGGGGCTTGACTGGTACGCTGCAAAGCCAAGCCAGATCGCCATCAACTCGGGAACCGACAATCCCGCCCGTAGCAGCAATACCGCCGCGATGATTGCCGCAGTGATGGCGGCGCGCTCTGCGACTGCAAAGCCAATGGCGGCAAAGACTGTTCTGGTACTCAAGGACAACGCAGGCATCGCCGTACCGCCGGGCCTTACCGGGCGGCGCGGTCCCGCGATCCTTGAAGTCTGGTTCCCGGGGCAGGAGGACGGCAATATTGTCGCTGACCTGCTGTTCGGAATCCGCGACCCGGCGGGCAAGCTGCCAGTGAGTTTTCCTTATGCCGGCAAGGGCTTCCTTGATGCGATTACACCCGGCCAATTTCCCGGCGCTATGGGCAGCGATGGCCGTAACCAGACCGTCACCTATGATGAGCGCCTGCACATCGGCTATCGCTGGTATGATGCCAATATCAGCGGGCAATGCGCAGCCGTCAGGGGCCAGAACCCGTGCGTTGCCTTTCCTTTCGGATACGGTCTCACCTACACCAGTTTCGCAATTGCCCGCCCTCGCCTCGCAGTCGATGCCATCACTGGCGCATTCCGCGCGACGACACGAGTGACCAACACCGGCAAGCGGCCCGGTGCGGAAGTCGTGCAGGTCTATCTTTCGCTTCCAGCGAGCGCCAGCGCACTGGGCGCGCCGCAGCCGCCCCGGCGCCTGGTAGGCTTCGCCAAGATCGATCTGGCCCCTGGCGAAGCGCGCGAAGTGGCGGTGCAAATCGACCCAGCCGGTAGCAATCATCCGCTGAGCGTGTGGAGCGAGAGCGCCAAACAGTGGGTCCAGCCCCAGGGTGAATACAGCGTCTGGCTGGGCAACTCCTCTTCACCCGCCAACCTGCGGCGCGCGGGAAGCTTCACGCGCTGATCACGCGAACATACTGTTCGGCAGACGGACAAAAATCCCGCAGACTTGCAACCGGCAATTGATCCATGGCAGCGATGTCCCTGCCAATTTCGCTGGCCGGTGCAGCCGCACTGATTGTCAATGTTTTCAGGCAACGGGATCAAGCTAATGCCATCCGTCGAGATCGTCGAAGTCGGACCGCGCGACGGATTGCAGAACGAGGCAATGATCGTGCCCGCTGCGCAAAAGGTGGAGCTAATCCGCCGGGCGATTGCTGCAGGCCTGCGACGGATAGAAGTGGCAAGTTTCGTCAATCCGCGCCGCGTGCCGCAAATGGCCGATGCCGAGGAAGTTGTCGCTCTGCTCGGCGCACCTGAAGGGGTCACGCGGATCGGGCTGGTCATGAACAAGCGCGGGGCTGAGCGCGCCATCGCCTGCGGCATCGACCAACTGGGCGCCGTTGCTATCGCGTCAGACGCTTTCGGCATCCGCAACCAGGGGCAGGACAGTTCCCAGTCAGTAGAAATTGCAACGCAGATCATAGAAATCGGCAAAGTGGCCGGGCGATCCGCGCAGGTTACGATCGCAGCTGCGTTCGGTTGCCCGTTCAGCGGCGAAGTGCCGACCCCACGCGTGGTGGCGATGGCCCGCAGCCTGGCAGCTTTCGGGCCTGCTGAGATCGTACTGGCCGATACCATCGGTGTCGCGGTCCCGGCGCAGGTCACCTCGCTAATTGGACAAGTGCGTGCGGTAATCGGCGACATCCCGCTCCGCGCGCATTTCCATAACACCCGCAACACCGGCATCGCCAATGTCTGGGCTGCGGTCGAAGCCGGGGCGGCGACGATTGACGCGGCAATCGGCGGGCTTGGCGGTTGCCCCTTTGCGCCCGGTGCTGCAGGCAATGTCGCTACTGAGGACGTCGCCTATCTGCTCGCGCGCTCAGGCGTGGAAACAGGACTGGATATGGAACTGCTAGTTGCGACATCGCACTGGCTCGGCGGTGTGATGGGCAAGGATATGCCGTCGATGCTGGCGCGCGCCGGAGGTTTTCCCAAAGCGGAAATGCCAGAAATGGAAACAGAGGGATGATTGGCGATAATAACGGTGCCCTCAAAGGGCTGAAAGTTATCGAACTGGGCCAGCTCATCGCTGGACCATTCTGCGGCCAGCTGATGGGAGACATGGGCGCAGACGTGGTGAAGATCGAGCCGCCGGTTGTCGGCGATCCGATGCGCATGTGGGGCAACGGTGACCACAAGGTGTGGTGGGAAGTCATCGGGCGCAACAAGCGTTCTGTCACTGCTAACCTGCGTGTGGCCGAAGGACAGGAACTTGCCCGGCGATTGCTGGCCGAAGCCGATGTCATGATCGAAAACTTCAAGCCAGGCACGATGGAGAAATGGGGCCTGGGGCCCGATGCGCTCCACGCGATCAACCCCGGGCTCATCATCGTCCGTATGTCCGGCTATGGCCAGACGGGGCCCTATTCGAGCCGCGCGGGCTTTGGCGGGATCGGCGAGGCGATGGGCGGCTGGCGGGCGATTGTCGGCGATCCCGACCGTGCGCCCAGCCGCATGGGCGTGTCTATCGGTGACAGTCTCGCGGCGACCTATGGCTGCATGGGCGCACTGGCGGCGCTGCGGGTGCGCGATGCGACCGGTAAGGGCCAAGTGGTCGATTCTGCGCTCTATGAATCAGTGCTTCAGGTCATGGAAAGTCTGGTTCCCGAATTCGACGTCATGGGCATCATGCGCGAGCGTTCGGGATCGTACCTCAAGGGCATTGCACCCTCCAATGTCTATCGCTGCGCTGACGGCGAATACATGATCGGCGCAAACGGAGATGCAATCTTCGCGCGGCTCTGCACGGCGATGGGCCGCCCCGAACTGGCCAGCAGCGAGCGCTATGCCACCCACGGCGCGCGCGGAACCAATCAGGTCGAACTCGATGCACTGATCGAGCGATGGACCAGCACCCTGACCATCGACCGGCTGGAAGAGCTGATGATCGAGCACAGCGTGCCCGCAGGCCGCATATTCCGCGGGCCTGACATGCTCGCCGATCCGCACTTCGCGGCGCGCGAAGCTATCGTTTCAGTGCCACACCCGGTCCACGGCGAAGTGCGCATGCAGAACTGCTTCCCCAAGCTTTCGGAAACGCCGTCGAGCATCCACCGCACTGCGTCGCGCACGCCGGGCGAACATAACGCCGAAATTTACGGTGAGCGACTAGGCCTCAGTGAGAGCGAACTGACCGATCTTACCGCGCGCGGAGTCATTTGAAAACTTGCCACCAACCACCAGCTGATCCCCAAGTTATGGCTGATCATCTGTGATCCTCTGGTCGGCGCTTGGTCGGATAGGGTCAAACCACGCATGGGCCGAACGCCGTTTCTGATCGGCGGCGCAGTATTCACCAGCCTCTGCTTCTTCCTGCTGTTTGCGACCACTGGCTATTCCAGCCCTACAGCTTCAGCCCAGACGCTCGCCCGGTTCGGATCACGCATCACCGAGGCATGCTGCCGAGAGTAGACGGGTCGTCGGATGGCTATAAATCCATCCATTCAAATGAATGTGAAATAATGGTGCGCCCGGAACGATTCGAACGTCCGACCCTCAGATTCGTAGTCTGATGCTCTATCCAGCTGAGCTACGGGCGCGAGAGAAAGTGGCCCTTAAGTGGCACGGCTGCGCTTGGCAAGCGGCTAAATTGACCTCAGCAGC
>JANPPM010000104.1:0-6851 GCA_031428495.1 Novosphingobium sp. | reverse complement strand
CCGCCGCCCGGTCAGGATCTTGTGCGGATAGGCCTGATGGCCCACATCCCACACCAGCTTGTCGCGCGGGGTATCAAACACATAGTGCAGCGCGACGGTCAGCTCGACCACGCCAAGACCCGCACCCAGATGCCCGCCGGTCACCGAGACCGCAGACACCATCTCGGCGCGAAGCTCATCCGCCAGCTGCCGCAGCTGACCCGGCGCAAGAGTACGAAGCTCAACCGGCGTGGGAACCAGGTCGAGGAGAGGGGTGGTTGAATCGAACATCACAAACTGGGTTTACACAGCGCTTTGCGCAGTGTCGATTGCACCCGGCGCAATATCGGTGAACGGTGATATTGCAGCAACAGGGGAGCGCAAAGCTATGGCAATATTGGCCAATTCGGCACCGGTCAGTTTCATCCTCACGGCCAATCGCACCGCAGCCAAGCCATTCTATGCCGGAGCGCTGGGCCTACCTATTGTCCATGAGGACGACTTTGCCGTTACCTTTGCACTTGGCAGCGGGACAACGATGCGGCTGACGGACTTGCCGGGGCACAGTGGCCAAGGTCACACGGTGCTTGGCTGGACAGTTGACGATATAAAATCGGCTGTCGCGGAACTGCGCAGCAAAGGCCTCACCTTCAAGATTTACGAAGGCTTTGGTCAGGACGGGGATGGCATCTGGTCCCCGCCGGGCGGCGGCGCGAAGGTGGCGTGGTTCGCTGATCCCGATGGTAATGTGCTGAGCCTGACGCAGTTTTCTGCCTGACGGCAGATACGGCACCGGCCCACTCCCCCGGCCCAACCACCCCGAGCGTAACCTGTCGGGTGGTTGGGCCGGGGGAGTGGCCGGTGCCGTGCAAGGGATTGGCATATGCCAATCCCGAACAAGGTAACTAACTACAGTCCGAGCAATGCCCCCGCAGTTCCACCACAGGGCGGATCTGCGCGAAACCTGCACCGCGCGCCGCACTGATCAACGCACCGGTAAGTTGGTCGTCGTCGAGATGGACAATGGTGCCGCAGCTGTCGCAGATCAGGAAAATGCAGTCATGCTGGCATCCGGGATGGGTGTTGGCGACATAGGCATTGGCGCTTTCCACCCGGCGCGCAAGATTGGTCCGCACGAACAGGTCCAGAATCCGGTAAACACTGTTGGCTGCAACCCGTTTGCCACGCGATGCGGAGACATGTTCGGCGATGTCATAGGCCGACGTCGGCTTGCCGCGCGAGGCCAGCGCCTCAAACACATCAGCCCGCATATCGGTCCATTGCTCGCCCGCCTCGGTCAGCGCAGCCCGCGCCGCTGAGACCAGCCCGGCGCCCGAATGTTCGTGATGATCGTGCCCACTCATGCCAGCCCTATAGGCGCAGCTCAGCCCGGCGTGAACCCCGGCTTGTAATGGGCGGGCAACAGCCGCCGCAGCGCCTCGACCTTGGCTGCATCCCATGCGAGGATATAGGGATGACGCGGATTTTTGGCCATGAAGTCCTGATGATAGGTTTCGGCGGGGTAAAAGCGCAAAAGCGGCTCGATCCGCGTGACAATCGGTGCATCCCAAATGCGCGCCGCCGAAAGCTGGGCCAGATAGGCAGTGGCCACCAGCCGCTGCTCCTCGCTCACCGGCACCAATGCTGAGCGGTAATGCCGCCCGGTATCGGGACCTTGCCGGTTGAGCTGGGTCGGATCGGTGATGACTGAGAAGAACACGCGCAGCAGCTGGTCATAGCGCACCCGGCCGGGATCGTAGGTCACCCGCACGGCTTCGGCATGGCCGGAGATTCCGGCGCTGACCTGATCGTAGGTGGCCCTGCCGCGCGTGCCGCCGTGATAACCGGCGAGCACGCTGGTCACCCCGGGCACATGGCTAAACACGCCTTCGACCCCCCAGAAGCAACCGCCAGCAAACACTGCGGTCTTGAGACCGGAAGCCTCAGTTGCAACGCGCGTCGGCACTGGCGCAAGCACCGGACGCTCGGAAGCTGCCGCCGGTAGTGCAACGGCCAGCGCGGATAGTATCAGAATTGGAGAAAGCGCGAGCCGGATCATGCGATCCCGCATCGCCGGACGATCACCGTGCCGAAGCCGCAATGGCTTGCGGGGCAACGCCGCTGGCCACACTCTGGCGCGGATCGATGCCCAGCGCGGTGAAGACAATGACTGCGCCCACGGCAAAGCCGAAAGCCAGTGAGCGGAAGAGATCGGGTTTAAAAAGTCCCATGACACAATGATTTCCAATACGGCGCAAAGGCCGGGGTTTGTGCCCGGCTCACTTGCAGATATTCGCTTACCGTCCAGTGAACGTTACAGACAACTACGCGTTATCACGACGAGCGGATCACTTCGTGCGACAAACCGCGCACGAATCAGTGCCGGAAATGGCGCATTCCGGTGAAGATCATGGCGAGTCCGTTCTCATCAGCCGCCGCGATCACCTCGTCATCGCGAATCGATCCGCCCGGCTGGATCACCGCCGTTGCTCCGGCTTCAGCAGCCGCAAGTAGCCCGTCGGCAAACGGGAAGAACGCATCCGACGCCACGGCGCTGCCAACCGCACGGCTTTGCGACCAGCCGAATTTCTCCGCCGCTTCGGCAGCCTTCATCGCGGCGATGCGTGACGAATCGCGCCGGTTCATCTGGCCCGCACCGATCCCGGCGGTGACGCCTTCCTTGGCATAGACAATTGCGTTTGATTTGACGTGCTTGGCAATGGTCCAGGCAAAGCGGCAATCCGCGAGCTCCTGCGCCGTTGGCTGACGCTTGGTCACGACCTGCAATTCGCTTAGCGCGCCGTTGTCGCGTGATTGCAGCAGAAATCCTCCGGCGATCGATTTAAGCTGCACCCCGGCGCGCAGCGGATCGGCAAATTCCCCGCACAGCAACAGCCGCAGGTTTTTCTTGGCGGCAAAGACCGCCCGCGCGCCCGCGTCGGCACCGGGCGCGACCACAAGTTCGGTGAAAATCTCGCAGATCGCCTCAGCCGTCGCCGTGTCGAGCGGGCGATTGCAGGCGATGATCCCGCCAAAGGCCGAAACACTGTCGCAGGAAAACGCCGCCTGATAGGCTTCGAGCAGGGTATCGCCGGTGGCAACCCCGCACGGATTGGCATGCTTGACGATAACAACCGTCGGCGGGCCGTCCTTGAATTCAGCAATGAGTTCCAGCGCAGCATCGGCATCGTTGAAATTGTTGTAACTCAGCTCTTTGCCCTGGACCTGTTCAGCCTGGCCGATACCCTGGATGGCTGGTCCGGCAGGCAGATAGAGTGATGCTGACTGATGCGGGTTTTCGCCATAGCGCAGCTCCTGCGCACGCTTCAGCGGGATCGAAACCGCCTCGGGAAAGACCTGTCCCTGATCGGCGAAGGCAAACCACGCGGCAATCGTCGCATCGTATTGCGCCGTCAGCGCATAGGCCTTGGCTGCCAGCGCCTTGCGTTCTTCAAGCGTGGTCGATCCCTTGGCAACCACGGCATAGTCGGCAGGATCGGTGACGATGGCAACAAAAGCGTGGTTCTTCGCCGCCGAACGCACCATCGAAGGACCGCCGATGTCGATATTTTCGATAACCTCGTCACGCTCTGCGCCGCGCGTAACCGTCTCGGCAAACGGATAGAGATTGACCACCACCAGATCGATCGCGCCGATGCCATGCGCCGCCATCGCCGCAACATGCTCCGCATTGTCGCGCACTGCCAGCAGGCCGCCGTGCACCGTGGGATGCAGCGTCTTGACCCGGCCATCCATCATTTCCGGAAAGCCGGTCAGTTCGGACACGTCCAGCACCGTCAGCCCGGCATCGCGCAGCGCCTTGGCCGTCCCGCCGGTCGATACCAGCTCAACCCCGCGCGCGGCCAGCGCCTTGCCCAGATCGGCAAGGCCGCTTTTATCCGACACCGAAAGCAGCGCCCGGCGGATTGGTACGTCAGTCATGTCTCGAAATTACCCCATTTTCTTGAGCAGCCAGGAGAAATTGCCCCCGCCGCGTGATACCAGCCCCTGTAGCACCAGCTGCTGTACCGGCACCGGCCGCGCATGGCCATCGACCCAGATGCTGTCTTCAATTGTCACTTCGCCCTCACCGACGCGGAATTGCCAGTAGGAGCCATCCGCCAGCGCCAGCCCCGCGCCCTGACCATCGTCGGACAGGCCAGCCTCGACATCGGGACCTAGGTGAAAGCGGATTGCAAAGGCAACCTTGCCACGCTTGCCCTTGCGGCCATTGGGTACCAGCAGGTCTTCACCGCGCAGCTCGGTGCCATCATCGCGCAAGATGAGAATACGGCGATGGATCAGGCCATAGCGGGCACCGTAGCCGTCGTGGCTCGCTTCAAGCCGGGTTGCGCCACTGTTGCGCACGCCTTCAAGCACGCGGCGGTCAATATCAACCTCACCGACGCCGGAGCCGATCCGGCCATTGAGCAGCACGGCAGTTGAATTGGCATCGTCGAGCACCAGCGTCGAATGCGCCGCGCTTGCGCGCAGGCCCTGCTCAAGCCGGACCGGAACCAACCCGCCAGCACAGGCCGAGCCGCCGCAATTGACGACGATGCGTTCGCCCGCATGACTGAATTCAAACGCCAGAGTCGAGGCGCAGCCGTTGCGGGCATGTCGCGCGAGCGGCGGCGGCGCTGCATCGAACTGGAGGATCGCCTTTTGCGCTGCAACCCGCTGATACCCCCATTGGCGGACATCGCGCAGCGGGCGAGTGCGCACGCCGCTGGCATCGACCAGCGTGGCCACGGCTTCCGCACCCACTGCCCAAGCGCCCTGCCAGCTGCCAAGCGATCCATCGCCGTGGGTCAGCGAAAGCAGCGGCGGCACCAACAGCGCCAGCATCGCCTCAAGCGCTGTCGGCGGCTCGCGCTTGGCCGCGACATAGCAAGCACGCAGCTTGATCAGGAGCGCGATGGCCTCCATTTGCGCCAAGGGGCTGCGTGAGAGGACACCGCCGTCATCGCCCACGAGTTCGCCCAATGTGCGGACCAGCCCAGCCTCACCAAACAGGCGCCGGGGCTTGCCATCGGCCATCAGCAGACCGGCAGCAACAATCCCGGACCAGCCTGCGATTTCTGCAAGCCGGTCATCGGCCGAGCTGACGTTGCGATCAAGCCAACGCGCGGTATCGGACAGCGCGGCGACCACCTGTTTGCGCAGGGCTTTGTCGTCACCGGCGAAGATCAGCGGCGCATGGACAAGCCAGTTGAGCACCCGCGCCCCTGCGTTACCGACGATCCACGCCGGGCGCTTGCCCGGTCGGGCGAGCGACTTGGGGTTGGCCTCAAGCCAAGCTTTCAGCACGCGCGCAGCAACCGGGCTGACCTGATCGCGCGGGCCGCTCGCCTCAAGGTCGGCCAGCCAGGAAAAGCTGTGAACCACGCTCTCGAAAGGCGGCGTCAGCCGGGCTGCACCGCCGAAATCGATCTGGGCAATCGGCAGCTTCACTCCGTGAACCAGAAAATGTCCGGCGCGCAGGGCCATGCCGCCTGCCGCATCGCCGTGCAGCGGGTTTCTGACAGCCGCCAGAACGCGGGGCTTCGATGCCTTGCCCAGCGGCAGGGTAAGCATCGAGGCCGGTATTCCGGCGCGATAGGCCAGACGCAACAGTCGCTCGCCAGCGCCAAGTGACGGAGGGGCAAAGTCTGCCAGCGCCAGCGCCCTGCCGGGCTCGATCAATTCGCCCGGTTCAGTGCCAGCGGTAACCAGCGCTTCTTCGGCCAGCGAATCGAGCGGAATGGCAGGGGTAGTTGCCGGGTCAGCCGCGTCTGCCGAATGCACGTCGCCCGAGGCAAGTACATCGCGGGAGACGGCATCGGCCATGGCCTAGCTTTGCCCTTTTAACGCGGCGATATTCGCGGCGTAATTATTTGGCCCGCCGCGGAAGGCCGCCGTCCCGGCAACCAGCACATCGGCCCCCGCTGCCACGCATTGGCGCGCGATGGCTGCATCGACCCCGCCATCGACCTCGAGCCGGATATCACGGCCCGTCTTGTCGATCATCTTGCGCACCGCTTCGATTTTGCGCAGCTGGCTGGTGATGAAGCTCTGTCCGCCAAAGCCGGGGTTGACGCTCATCACGAGGACCAGATCAATCTCGTCGATCAGATAGTCGAGCATCTTGGCCGGGGTCGCAGGATTGAGCGAAATTCCAGCCTGCTTACCCAGCGCTTTGATTGCCTGCACCGTGCGGTGCGTATGCGGTCCAGCCTCGGGATGAATGGTGATGATATCCGCGCCCGCCTCGGCAAAGGCTTCGAGATAGAGGTCGACCGGCGAAATCATAAGATGGACGTCAAATGGCTTCGCACTGTGTGGGCGCAGGGCCTTCACAACGGCCGGGCCGATGGTGATATTGGGCACGAAATGCCCGTCCATGACGTCGACATGGATCCAGTCCGCACCAGCGGCATCGATGGCCCGCACTTCTTCACCCAGCCGGGCAAAGTCAGCGGACAGGATCGATGGAGAAATCAGAGTTTGGTTTGCAGCTATGGCCATGGCTGATCCTGCGCTTAGACACCACATCTTGTGGCGACAAGCAGCGCGGCGTGTTTTCCACACGCTATACCTGTCGCAGCGATTCGCGGCGCGCCAGGCCGTGCGATTGACGCGGCCAGTGGCGGGCGGCATGGCTCTGCGCTGCCTATGAACAACCGCGCCCCTCCCCGCATTTTCGAACCGCGCCGCGACGGCGGCCTGGCTGCACTGCTCGGCCTGACGATGATCGGCGCGGCGGCGACCGAGACCGTTGGCTTGATGCTGCTCGCGCCGATGCTAACCGCGCTGGGCGGCGACGGCGGAGCGGCCGGCGGCATTGCCACTTCACTCGCCCGTCTCGGACTGCCGACCACCCCCGCCCCGCT
>JANPPM010000103.1:0-4399 GCA_031428495.1 Novosphingobium sp. | reverse complement strand
TCCATGTCGCACCCGATCAATGCAGTTGAATTCCTGTTCCCGCATTTCTTCCTGCTGCCGATCTTTACCTCGATGTCCAGCTATCGCATTCGCCCGCTGGGGCCGGAAAGCTGCCTGTTCGAGATCTGGTCACTGACCATGTATCCCGAAGACGCGGACTATTCCCCGCCGCTGGAGCCGACGATGCTGCCGTTTGACAGCCCGGACTTCCCGCCAATCCCCAAGCAGGACTATTCGAATATCCCGATCCAGCAGAAAGGCCTGCATGCCAAGGGCTTTGAATTCATGCGGCTGGCCCATTCGATTGAAGGTATGATCAGCAACTATGAACGGATCATCGACGGCTATATCGCTGGCGTGCCACAGGAAAAGCTGGCGCGTGCGGTGAACAAGCTTGGCGGCAATTTCGACGGGCCGATTGTCGATCTGGAGCTCTAAAGAGGATTACCAATCGTCCTTTCGTGTCGAGCCAAGGCACAACACGTTGCGCCTGTATCTCTCCTTCACTCGACACGAACGGGGTGGCTCAAAGACGACGGTTTTCTACCAGTAAGGCCGCTCCAGCAGGGCACGGCGGCGTTCGCGTACCACTTCCTGCCGCTGTTCGGCACTGACCCTTGGCGTGTCCTTGGGCAGCAGCTTGGCCACATCGCGCAGCTTCACTTTGCGCACTTCCGGGATCGGCTGACTGTCGCAGCCGGTCCAGCGGCCCTGAACGATACCCGTAGGATAGCCTGCGGTATCCATCCAGTTGACAATCCCCGGATCGCGCGCCGAAACGACAATGCGCAATCTGCCATCGGCATCGGGCCGCGCCTGCGTGTCGTTGAGGCTGGAATGGTTGTTGATCCAGTCAGTGGTCTCGTAAATCTCGTTGGTCAGGATCAGCGAGCGATAATCGCACTTGGCCGGGACTGGAGACTCGATAATCAGCGCCTCATCATCCTTGAGGTCATAGACGCCCTCATAGTAAAACTGGCCCGCCAGCGCGCCGAACGGCACGTCGAACACTTTCAATTTATTGACAAATCCCTGTGTCCGCAATTGCTCGACATGATCGACGAACAACAGTCCGATAAAATCGACCGCACGGGGCAAGGCGCGCAGTTTTGCTTCCAGTTGGGCAGCGGGCGGGCGCGGGCGGCTGACGGGCTTGTCGATCCGCTCGATAGCGAAGGTAGGCTCGGCCTCCTTGCCCCAGTCCGAGCTGACCAGGCGCAACATCAGCCGAGTCGATTTGGGATCGAGCTGCCACCAGTCGCCGGAATAGCCCTCAGGCTTGCGCGCAGATAGCAGCACATCATAGCGGCCCTCCGCATCGACAGCCAAATCCTTGAGATTGAGATGCGCGCGGGCACCCGCAGCCGGATCGGTTGGCGGAACGATTTGCGCCAGCACCGCCATCCGCAACGCGCCGCGCTTGCCCCGCATCCGGTAAGAACCGCCGGGTGTGAGGCTCGCAGCGCGATAGATCGTATCGGCATTGGGCTGGCCAACATTGAGCAGTTGACCGATCGAGGGAAGGAACACCGGAGCATCCCCATCGCCGCCGATGGCCTCCAGCGTCGAGGTGGCGAGAGCTTCCAGCGCCAACCGGCCAATTTCCTGCTGGACCTGCGGGTTGCTGCGCATCGCCACCGGTAGCTTGGCCAGCATGCGATCTGGCAAGGTGCGCAGGCTCTCGGTAAAATCGGCCCAGCCCGCGACACTCGACGAGGCAGGCTGCGGCCCGGCTTGTACGTTGCCCTGCGCGTTCGCTTGCGCGCGCACGGCAAAAGGCAACGCAGCAAGCGCAATGGCGGCAATGCCCGCAGGCCAGTAGCGGCGGATCGACATGAAGCTCCTCCCGGATAGGTTTTGAATTACCCAAGCGTGGCGCGTTTGCCTCGGAGAGGCAATTCGGAATACTTGTTTCGCGCAGAGGCGCAGAGATAGCAGAGGATGCAGAGGGTCAGATTATATCTCGGCGCCCTCTGCTATCTCTGCGCCTCTGCGCGAACCCCAATCAAGCGCTGATCAATTGCGCCTTGACCACCTGTTCGGCCTCCTTGCCGGACAGCTCGGATAGATGATCGAACCCGGCCGAATAGCTCGCCAGCCCCTGACTGAGCGACCGGAGCTCGGCATCAAGCCCGTGTAGCGCGGCCTCGGGCAACAGCGCCTCGACACGCTCCCACCGCGCCCAATCGGGGTGCGGGGTCAGGCCAAGGATCTGGCCGCGTCGGCTCGATAGCACTGAACCGGCCTTTGACGCTGTACCGCCAGGTGTATCCACCACCACTTTGGTCACCGGCTCCAGCAAATAGGGCGCGGCCTGCGCCAATGCCTCACTCATCGCCATGCGCCCGGCAATGCGGAACGCGAGTTCGGAGCTGTCGACCGCGTGATACGACCCATCGACCAAGGTTACTGCGACATCGACCACCGGAAAGCCCAACGGGCCTTTCTCCATCGCATCGCGCACGCCCATCTCCACCGCCGGTATCCACTGCTTGGGGACCACCCCCCCGGTGATCCGGTCCTCGAACACAAAGCCCGCGCCGCGTTCCAGCGGGCGCAATTCGATGATTACGTCACCGTACTGGCCATGCCCGCCTGACTGCTTCTTATGCCGCCCGCGCTGGCTGGCGGACCTGCGGATGGATTCGCGATAGGCGATGCGCGGGGCATGGCTATCGACTGCGACTCCGTACCGCCGCTGAAGCCGGTTCAGCACAACCGCGAGGTGCTCGTCATTGATCCCGTGCAGGATCGTTTCGTGAGTCGCGTCGTCCTGCGTCCATTCAAGCGCTGGATCCTCTTCGCACAGTCGGTGGAGCGCCGTAGATAGCTTTACGTCATCTTTCCGGTCGCGCGTGGCGATGGCAATCGCGGCATTGCGCGCCGGATATTCGACCGCAACTTCGCTGCTTCCGGTACCCTTGCGCCCAAGCAGAAGGCCGCCCTTGGCCGTATCGACCTTGGCCACGGCAACGACATCCCCCGGCAGGGCCGAACCCTGTTTGGCGGTCTTGTCACCTTGAACAAAAAAGATCGAACCGGTTCGCGCCGCCTCGCCGCCAACGATCAATTCGTCACCTTCGTTCAGCCCCTCACCCAGCACACGCCCCAGCGCGAGCCGCCCCATGGCGCCGCCATTGGCGATCTTGAAAACGTGCAAACCGCCGCCGCCGTGGACGACGATGCGCCGCGCCGCCACATCGGGCGCGGGGGCTTCGTGGCGCAACAACTTCAGCAGCCGCCGCACCCCGCCGCCGGTCTGTGCCGAACCAAGAATGACCTGCACCACCTTGTTGCCCGCAGTATCCAGCGCGAGGTCGCCCATCACGGTGTCACGGCTGGGCTGCTCATCCATCAGCAGCGCCTCCATCAGCGCGTCGTCAAAATCGGCGAGGGTTTCGAGCAATCGGACGCGATCCGCCGTCTCGCGTTCAGCCATATCACCGGGGATTTCGACCAGTTCGGATTCCGCGCCGGGCCGGTAACGATAGGCACGTTCCAGCGCGAGATCGACATAGCCGGAAATCTGATCGCCTTCACGAATAGGGATTTGCCGAAGAGCGAGCGGCTCGCAACTCATCGGTTGCAGTTCGGCGATCAGATCGCGCACCGCGCCTGCGCGCGCGCTCTCGATCTTGTTGATGAATATGGCATGCGGCACACCGAGGCTGTCGAGCCGCCGCAGCATCGGTTCGGCAAGAATTGCACGCGCCGGGTCGGGATCGATCACCACCAGCGCCATGTCGGCAGACTGCAATGCAGCCAGGCCATCGGCGGCAAAGCCGGTGCCGCCGGGCATGTCGATCAGCGCGAACCGGTCCCCCAGATAGTCAAAATGCATCAGATTTAGTTCGGTCGAGCCGCGCCGCGCCCGCGCCTCGGGGCTGGAATCGCCGACAGAGGTTCCCGCTTCGACGCTGCCCTGTCGGCTGATCGTCCCGCTCGCATAGAGCAGCGCTTCGGCGAGGCTGGTTTTCCCCGTGCCCGCCGGCCCCACCAGCGCGATGGCACGGCTGGGCTTGCTGCCCGGATTGCTACCCTTGGGATTGATGCTGCCCATTGACGCCTCCTCTCGATGTGAAGGCGCGCCGGGCGCTTGTCTCTCGCTACGGCGCGCGGGGGACTTAGGCGGCAATGCTCTGCCTCTCAGGACCGAGTCGCAAGCGGAATCTTGGTTAGACACCTTGCCGCATGCGCCAGCCTGCCTTATCGGCGCGACAATGAGCACGACCAACGAAATCCGCCGGTCCTTCCTCGATTTTTTCGCGGCCAATGACCACGAAGTCGTCCAGTCGGCGCCGCTGGTGCCGTATAACGATCCGACCCTGATGTTCGTCAACGCCGGCATGGTGCCATTCAAGAACGTATTTACCGGTCTTGAGACCCGCGCCGTGCCCCG
>JANPPM010000102.1:0-21758 GCA_031428495.1 Novosphingobium sp. | reverse complement strand
TGGCCGACCCGCTCGAACACGATGTTTCGCAGGTTGTCGAACAGAACCCCGGCAAAGCGCCCGAATGCATAGGCAAGCACGAAGGCGAAGGCGACGGTGAACAGCGGCCCTGCGGCTTCGAGGCCCTTGGTGCCCCCCATGCTGCCCATCGCATCGACCGCGCGTTTATAGGCGAATGGCAACAGCAGGAGCGTTGCCTTGGCAGCAAGGATCAGCAGCACCGCGCCAACGATCCGCCAGCGCAGCGCCCTGTTCCCTCGCGGCCAAAGATACGGAACGAACCGCCGCAGCGTTGCCCAGCCCTCGTGGCGAGAGTCGGAATCAGGAACTGCTGTATCTGGCGGCATCGGCGCTATGTAAGCCTTGCGGATAAAAACAAAACCCCGGCGAGGCAGTTCATGCCGCGCTGTTTAGCCACATCATTGACGCAGGACTGCTACATCGTCCAGCGTGGCCATGTCGCTTCCCGGCGCGATCGAAAATGTCAGCCATTGCGCCGGGCAATCCTGCGGAATGGCAAAGCCAGCTTCGAAACGCCCGGTGCGCGGTTCTATGAGCGTTGCCGCCCGGGTTTCTCTCGCCGCTGCATCACAGGCAACCGACAGTGTTATTCCCGAAGCCGGCTCGCCTACGGCTGTCAGGGCCCGCCATCTGGCCCGATAGGGTCCGGGAGGCAGAACCGTGATCCGGGTGGCGAAGGCCCGAATGCCGAAACCGGTGGTCGTTACAGTCAGCGCACGACCCGAAAATCCTGCAACTGGTGCCAGCTGAATTCCGATCGCGCCATCATCGCTCCAGCTCCAGTCGAAAGCGGTTTGCTGCGCGGTCAGACTGGCGCTTTCGAAGCCGCCATCGCCTAACAACGGGTCAGCTCCGGGTGCCAGACAATGGTCGCGCCAGACGTGGCGTGCCCCGGCAAAATCACCCAGAGCAGCTTGCACCTTGGTGAGCCGTGCGACCAGCTCGCAATCGCGCACGCCGAAATCGTGCGACAGGTTTTCAGCGACAGCAGCGCGGCGGGCAACAGCAGCACGGTCGAGCAAATAACCTTCGCCGAAGTAGGGGATGCGCCATATCGGTGCATCGACGATCTGCCGCGCGAGTTCGCTGCGGCCCTGCGGACTTGCTTCGAGTTCCGCGAGCAGATCATTGCGCTGCACCAGTGCGGGGGCCTGCCGCAAAATGGCATCGAGCCGCTGGGCCGCAACGCGGTAATCCCCCTGCCCCAGCGCAACTGACATCCAGTAGATCTGAGTCAAGGGCTCGCGCCAACCCAGTTTCCCCGCGACAGTGAAAGCCGCCCGCGCGCCATCGGCATCGTCGAGCGCAAAATGCGCGCTGCCGAGCAGGCTTATCGAACGCGCGTCGATCGGATCGTTCCGCACCGCCAGCGCAGCCTGGGGGAGCGCCGCTTCCGGGTTTCCGGCAGCCAGATAGGCTTCAGCCGAAGCCCGCGCTGCATATACGCGAAAGAATGCCGGGACTGAAGCCGCGAGTGCGGGACGCGCCGAACTCATTCGGTCCAGTCCGCTAACCAGCGCCAGCGCGGCGAAGCCCAGCGCCAGCACAATGCCGATCGGCACGCGGAAGCGCCACAACATCCCCAGCGACCTAACTGACCTGCCGCTCGCGCTTGACCGGTTTTTCATCATCACTTTTGTATTCGTAATAATCGTTGCCGTAATAATCCGAATAGCTGTTGGCATTCTTGGTTGAATCGAATTTGGTCAGCACAGCGCCGAGAATGATTGGCCGCATCGCTCGAAGTCGGCGAAGCGCGTTCTTGAGCGTACCGCGTCGGCCACGATCAGCCTCGATCACCATCATCACACCGTCGGCCATCGGGCTAAGCAGCGGCGCATCGGCGAGACCCAGCACGGGCGGGCTGTCGATCACGACGACGTCAAACTTCTCCGCAAGCTCATCGATCAAGGCATGCATGCGCTGCGAGGCAATCAGCTCGGTCGGGCTGGGTGGCACTGGACCTGACGTAATCAACGAGAGGCCCGGCTGCTTGTCGGCCAAAACGACTGAATCGATTGAGGCGTCCGATGTCAGCAAAGTGGTGACGCCCAGTTTGTTGTCCCCGCCAACCCGGCGGTGGAGCGACGGGCGGCGAAGATCGACATCGATCAAGACCACGCGGCGGCCGATACGCGCAAGCCCGTTGGCGACAGCATAGCTTGTGGTGGACTTGCCTTCGGTAGGTTGCGCCGAAGTTACCAGCAACACTTGCGGCAAACCCGCACTGGTCGAATAAAGCAGTGAACCGCCTAGCGAATTATAAGCCTCTGAAACCGAGGATTTGGGGTCCAACAGATCCAAATCGAGATCATTCGTCGATAGTGGGATGACCCCCAACAGCGACAATTGCAATTTATGCTCGATATCTTCAGGCACGCGGATCGAATCATCGAACTGATCACGGAGCAGAACAAGTCCAGCTGCAAGCACCGAACCGATGAAAAGGGCGACTAGCAGATTAGCCATCAGATTGGGCGAAGATGGCCCCCCCGGTGGTTCGGCAGCATCGACGACTGAAATGTTCGACGCGCTGAGACCCGCGGCGGCATTTAGTTCCTTGAAGCGTTGGAGCAGCCCGTCATACAGAATTCGGTTGGTGTTCGCCTCACGGGCAATGATATTATACTGCACCGACCGATCCTGCTCGGCCATCGAGGAGACCTTGAGTTCGTTGACCTTGCTGTCCAGCCGGTTTTCCGCCGCCAGCGCTGCATCATATTGTGAACGGAGTGATGCGCGGACATTACCGATCACGGCATTCAGCTGCCTGTCGATCTCCGAAAATTGCGCTGTCAGTTGGATTGCGGACGGATGATCCGGCAAATGCCTCGCGCGGTCGAGCTGAAGTTTGGCTTGAATGTCTGCGCGTTGGGTCAGCAGCGCCTGGACGCTGGGATTGCTCAGCACTTCCGGCTGGCTGAGCGCATTGCCAGCCGCGACCACGCGCCAGCGACCTTCCGCTGAAATCCGCGCAGCACGGGCATCATTGGCGGCGCGGTTAAGCTGCATCAGGCTGGTATTGGTGATCGAAGCGGACCCCGCGTCCGAAGCGCCTTCTCCTTCCACCGGCTCGCGCATGCGGAACAGCCCGGCTGCGCGCGCATAATCATTGAGCGCACGCTCGGAACCCTCAAGCCTGCCTTTGACCTCAGTCAACTGTTCCGAGACAAAATTGCGTGCGTACGAAGAGCTGTCGTATTTGCGCTGCAGGCTGGCGGCGATGAATTCCCTTACATAGGCGTTGGCGACCCGCGCAGACACTTGCGGGTCGTTGCTGGTGAAATTGAGCAGTACGATGCGTGAACCGCGCGGCAAATCGACTTTGAGATTACCGCTCAGCATGCCGCTTGCCATGTCGCGAACGGCACTGGCTGGGGTTTCGGCTGGTGGCGGCTCAACCCCCATCGCCCGGAAAAATGCTGGATCACTCGACAGCTTAAGACTTTGTGCAACACGCTGTGCCAGTCCGCGACTGCGCAGTATATCTATCTGGGTCTGCAGAAAACGATCAAAATCATACATGTTGGCCTGAGCAAGGGTATCGTCGCCTTCCTTGAGGACGCGATCAGCCTGCTCGTTTATCTGCATCGATGTCGTGGCGGTGTATTTCGGTGTCATCAGCAAGGTCGACACCAAGGCGATCCCGAGCGCAGCCAAGATAATCGCCGCGATAAGCAGCGCGTTGGCGCGTAGCAATGCGAGCACATGGCGAACGTTAAAAACTCCGCCAGCCGCATCGGCAGACCGGGTTTCAGCATCCGCCTCATCGGCGAAGGCATAATTGGGTTCACGGTCACGAACGCGACGGTTGTTGGCGAGGGTGGCCATTGACGCTTATCCTATCGCACAAATGTCGAAAACAGGCCGGCAACCGGGAGAGCCTGCAGCAAGTCTTGCCACGCGCGCGCGGACGCGGAGTAGCCGACAACAATCACGTCGCCGCCAATTATCCGCGGGTCTGGCGCTATGCCTGCCCGGATGTCCTTGAGATCAAACCGGGCTGCAAGGGCCTGCCCCCCGACGTTCCGGAACACAACGATCTGGTCGAGCCGCGCGGTCTTCTTGGGGCTTTGTGCCCGTGCCATTGCGGAGAGCAGGGTATAATCGCGCGAAATCTCATAGACGCCGGGAGCGGTCACTTCCCCTTCGACCGTGACGAATTGCGTGCCCGATTTCACGACAGAAATAACTACCTGCGGATTGACGATGAAGCGGCGCCCAAGGCGCTCGGCGACGTCGGCAGCAAGCGCTGCGGCTGTTTTACCCGCTGCGGGCACTTCGCCGATCAGCGGCATCTGGATATTGCCGGAATCGTCGACCTGCAGGTTGCTGTTGCTGAGATCAGCCTCCTGAAACACCTGCAATGACAGCAGGTCGCCGGATTCAATAACATAGGATTGCGGAACGGCCTGCGGATCGCGCGGTGGGATCAGCCGGTATGCCGCCTCACCTGCGGGTGCCGTCGACAGCCGCTGACCTGCGCAACCCGGTAGGGCCATCGCCATGGCCAAAAGGCCCGGCATGGCAAACTTACCCAAACCATTCACTGAACTGCAATCCCGTTTTTTTGGCGAACCGGCAACTTTGCCACCAGTCCGGCCGCGATCCCACCCAAGCACGCTATTGCCATGGACCGCATCGGATAATCAACGACCGAGTGCAGGGCTATGATCAGAAACACCGCCAAGGCAAAAACAATCTGCCGCCGTTCCAGAATATTGCCCGAATTCCATACAGATCGGGCCATCCGGCCAAGCCAGGTAATCGCGATGGCCAGCAGGACGAGGCCAAAAACGCCACCTTCAAGTGCAAGCTCGAGATAATCGTTGTGCGCGCCGACGGGGCGCGTTGGATCAACCATTTCCAGCCGCTCAGCCGCAATAAATGCCGGACGAAAACTACCCATTCCGCTGCCAAAAGGCCATGTCTGGTCGATTGCCGCCAGCGTATCTTGCCAAAGTTGCCAGCGAAAATCGGAACCAAGAGCAAACCGCTCGAACACACGGACACCGGGCCCAGTCTGGAGCAGAGCAAAAACAGCCGCCAATCCAGCCAGAATGAGCGCAGTGATGATAGCCAACAGCTTGCGCATTTGGACTCGCTTCTCAAGCCTGAGAAAGACCACTGCAGCCAGGGCCAGCGGGATCAGAGCAATACCTGCGCGCGATCCGGTAAGCACACAGCCGAGAATAAAAATTGCAGTTATGCCGATCAGCAGCGCATCGACAATGTGTCGCCCCATCCGCCCACCCACTTGCAGCAGGCAGAGCACTGCCGCGACCATGCCTATCAGGACAACGTCAGCCTGTGCATTTCGGTTAGCTTGAAAGCCATTCAGGAAACCGCCGTTTTCGGACCCGTACAAACGCCAGTTGCCTCCTGCGCCAGAACTCAGCTGAAGGGCGCCCAGCACGAGCGAAATGCCTGTCACGACAGCTACAGCAGCGATCACACGGCCACGTCCCGCCAAATCCAGCATGGCCACCATTACCATTACGACCAGCGGCGGCAGCATCGCTAGGAGCACTGCGAGGGTACTGGCTGGCGCTTGTGACCAAGGCATCCAGTCTCCGGCTCCGCCGACCAGCGCAAGCGCAGCGCCCTGCTGCTCGCGGCCCGGGAAGCTCTGCCATATGGCAGGCGGCAGGGGCACCAATTGCAGGCATGGTAATGCGATGACAATGCCAGCAAGGGCCAAGGTTTGCCGATCAACCGCCGAACCAACCCTAGTTCGATCTGCTAGCAGCCAGGCGATGAGTGCCAGCGCCGCGATGAGTTGGATAATCAATTCATTCTTCGGAGCCGAACTGCCGCCACCCCCCAACATCAGTGAGGCGGCGACGAAAACGACAACTATGGTGGTTTGCAGATGGCCCAAGCCAAACTGTTTAGATCGCACCCCCGCGTTCCAGCCCAGCCTCATCCCCCTGACAGAATTCTCGCTCTGGAGCATCAAGGTGGTCCCGGGGAAACGCTGCCCATATTTAACAACCGCTGTGATAGCGGCTGAAGGCCGATTGAAGCGCCAGTTTAAGTCTGACCGAAAGCGCTGGCGAGACCAAAAAAAAGGGCTCTGCCATACAGCAAAGCCCCCTTGAAATCCAATAAGGCAGCTTAGCGGCCTGGGCTGTCGTTACCGCCAGAAGCTACTGCTGCAGCAAGGCCGCCAGCCGCCACGACACCAGCGATAACCAGGGCCGTACCGCCAAGCCCACCGCTTGCGGCACCGCCTGCTGCCGCAAGCGGCGCATCGGCGCAGTTACGGCTGGTGAGCAAAGCAGCAAGTGCGGCAGCGGCAGAGCCGCCCTGGCTACGCGGACCGGTCGTCACGTTGCAGACACACTTGTTAGCGCGGGTGTAACTGCGCACGACGTCGAATACACCAGCAGATGCTGAGCGGCTAACCTTGACCTGGCACATGTCAGCAGCGTTTCCACCGCCGGGAAGAGCCTGCGCCGAACGGGTTGCCGCTGCTTGTCCTGCGGTGGCAAGAAGAAGCGTCGGCACGGCAAGAACGGCGAGAAAACGGTTAATATTGCGCATCGACACAACTCCAAAATTCGAATCTGGTACCAGATATTACTAGGGCAATTACCATAAGTACGATTAACGCGGCAAGGCAAAGATATGATCTTTTTGCATTGCAGCAATTTGATCGCATGCGCAGCCGGAATCGTTTCGACCTGCAAAGTGCCAAACGCCGGTTGTGAAGCGTTGTTCCGTGAAACCGGAAATTTTCTCACGTTTCAGTGATTGCAGCCTAGCGCAGCCACCACATCTTCAAGCCGTGCCGGATCTCCCAGCGCCAGAACATGGCCATCGCTGGCGGCATGCAGAGGATCGCCGTTCCAGTCGCAGACCGTCCCCCCCGCGCCTTCAATAACCGGAACCAGCGCCGCCCAATCATGCAGCTTGAGGTTGGCCTCGCAGACCACATCGATATAGCCTGAAGCGAGCAGCGCGTAGTTGTAGCAATCCCCCCCCATGACCATACGCTTATGATCGGTGCGTGCAGCGAGTGCCATGAAATGGCTGCCCTGATGGTCGTCAAAATAGTGAGGCCCGGTGGTTGCCAGTGTCGCGGCGTCAAGACTTGCGCAAGCGCGGGTGCGGCACGGCTGACCATTGAATGTCGTTGGCCGCCCGGTCACGCCCAGCCAGCGTTCGCGCAGGATCGGTTGATCGATGACCCCCAGGACTGGCCAGCCCTCGATCACCAGCGCGATCAGGGTGCCGAAGATCGGACGGCCCGCAAGAAAAGCTGTCGTGCCATCGATCGGATCGAGCACCCAGCTGCGCCCCGATGTGCCCGCACTTGCCCCAAACTCCTCGCCGATTACCGCGTCACGCGGAAATTCGGCCTTGAGGATGCGGCGCATCGCTTCTTCGGCAGAGCGGTCTGCCAGAGTCACAGGCGTCGCATCGCCCTTTCGCTCGGCAGCAAGGCCAGAGCGAAAGTGCGGGCGGATCGCTTCGCCGGCCGCATCCGCAAGCCGCAGCGCGACTGCAATATCATTGTCAAGGTTCATTGCGCGGGTCCGCGGTTGAATTGAATACTGCAAAGCTGTTATCTTCGTAGCATGTAGCATACGAAGAGTAATACCACTTCCGAATTATCCCGGAGTCAAAAAATCGGGCCGGGTCGCACAAAGGGCAATGGTACATGGCGAGGCTTGGGCGCCCGGGGGTCGATCCGGTGCTGGAACCGCAGCACGGGGTATCGCGCGATGGTCAGGCGCTGTCCTATAACCGCGCACCCACCGCTGATCTCGCTCCCTGGGTCGCAAGGCTCTATTACACGGCGGTCAAGGCCCCCGCCGACCACAAACTCGCATGCGGTCTCTTCAACGATACTGCGATGATCCGCATCCAGATCGCTGGGCGATGGACCGCACTGACTGCTGATGGCCCGCGCACCATGGGGCGCGCGACACTTTATTTTGGACCGCAGACCCGGCGGATGCCGGTCAGCGTCGAGGGCAGTTTCATCAGCTTGGGCATTTCCATGCGGCCAGGCGCCTGCCACGTCATGCAGGGGCCAAAACTTGCCGACTATGTCGACCGACTGGTTGATTGCGAGACTATCGATCAGGCCCAACCCGATTTGCCCGGACGCTTTGCCGACGGACTTGGCCCCGAAGAATGTCTGCAAATTCTTGAGAGTTTCATGCGGATTCGCGGGGAGCGAACGGGGTGGAAAATGCCCGATCCGGTCACCGCCCAGTTTGAATCGCTTTCCCTGTCCGATCCCGGCGCCGGTATCGCCAGCTTTGCTCGCGAAATCGGTATCGACCAGCGGCGGCTTGAGCGGCTGGTGCGCCGCGATTTCGGCATGGCGCCCAAGCAGGTGCTGCGCCGCGCCCGCGCGCTCGACATGGCGAGCCACCTGCGCGGCGTCGCCGATGCCGAGGAAGCCGACGAGCTTGCCTTGCGCTATTACGACCAGAGCCACTTGATCCACGAATTCGCCGAGTTTTTTGGCATGTCGCCGCGCCAGTTCGTCGCTACTCCACAGCCGATCCTGACGCTCGCGCTCGAATCGCGTCAGGCGCGGCGGCTGGAAGCGATTGAACGACTGGCCCCAGGCGCGCCGCGGCCATGGGAAATTGCGCCCAATCCTGGTCTTGCAACCTAGTCAAACAGTGAGCTGACCGAGCTTTCATCGGCGATCCGGCGGATTGCTTCACCAATAAGCGGCGCAATCGGCAAGACGCGGATCCGCGAGCAGTCTTTCGCGGCATCGGTGGTCAGGATCGAATCAGTGATCACCAATTCCTTGAGCGCCGAGGCATCAACCCGCGAAACCGCGCTGCCCGATAGCACACCATGGGTGATGTAGGCCGAAACGCTCGCCGCCCCCGCCGCCATCAGCGCGGAGGCCGCGTTGCACAAGGTGCCGCCCGAATCGATGATATCGTCGATCAGGATGCAGCTGCGCCCATTGACTTCACCAATGATGTTCATCACTTCGCTTTCGCCCGCACGCTCACGGCGCTTGTCGACAATGGCCAGTGGCGCATTGTCGAGCCGCTTCGCCAGCGCCCGCGCGCGCACCACGCCGCCGACATCGGGGGAAACCACCATCAGTGGCTTGTCGCCATAATGCATCTGGATATCCGCCGCCATGACCGGCGCACCGTAAAGATTGTCGGTCGGAATATCGAAGAAGCCCTGGATCTGCCCGGCGTGCAGATCGACCGAAAGAACGCGGTCAGCGCCCGCTTGGGTAATCAGATTGGCGACCAGCTTGGCTGAAATTGGCGTCCGCGGTCCCGGTTTGCGGTCCTGCCGGGCATAACCAAAATAGGGAATGACCGCAGTGATCCGCTTGGCCGAGGCGCGGCGTAGCGCATCGATGCAGATCAGCAGCTCCATCAGGTTGTCGTTGGTCGGGTAGCTGGTGGACTGAACGACAAAAACATCTTCGCCGCGCACATTCTCGTGGATTTCGACGAACACTTCCTCGTCGGCAAAACGCCGCACGGAGGCGTCAGTCAGTGGCACCTCAAGATAGGCGGCGATCGCGCGCGCCAGCGGCAGATTGGAATTGCCGGCCATGAGTTTCATGTGAGCTGCCCTTTTCGCGCGCCAAGAATCGTCAGCGCGGCTCTAGCCGGGCGTCGCACGATTGCAACATTAAGGCCGGGCAGAGGTGGGGATTGGTGGCCGCATCGCGGAGCGTCTCATCCTCAAGCCGCAGCATTCACCGCGCCTTGCGGTGCTCGCCCTTGACCCAGCGCACTGTCCCCGAACTCGCGCGCATAACCACCGTATGCGTCGTCATCGTGCCGTCCTTGCGGCGATGCACGCCGTCGAGCAGCGAGCCGTCGGTTACCCCGGTCGCGGCGAAGATGCAGTCGCCCTTGGCCAGTTCTTCCAGCACATAGATCTTGTTCAGATCCTCGATCCCCCATTTGCGCGCGCGGGCTTTTTCGTCGTCGTTGCGGAACAACAAACGCCCGTTGAACTGTCCCCCGACGCAGCGCAGTGCGGCTGCTGCCAGCACGCCTTCGGGCGCGCCGCCGCTGCCCATGTACATGTCGATGCCCGTATCTTCGTTGGTGGTGGCGATCACGCCTGCTACGTCGCCATCCGGGATCAGCTGAACGCCGCAGCCCAGCGCGCGCAGCTCGGCAATGAGCTCGGCATGGCGCGGTCGGTCGAGCACGCAGACGATGATATCGCCCGGCTCCACACCCTTGGCGGCAGCCACGGCCTTGACGTTCTCGGTGGGTGATTTGTCGAGGCTGATTACCCCGTCGGGATAGCCAGGGCCGACCGCGAGCTTGTCCATATAGACATCAGGCGCGTTGAGCAGATTGCCTTCCTCAGCGCAGGCGAGCACCGCCAGCGCATTGGGACCGGCCTTGGCGGTAATCGTCGTGCCTTCCAGCGGATCGAGCGCAATGTCGATCTTCGGGCCGGTGCCCTGCGCGCCGCCGACTTTTTCGCCGATGAACAGCATGGGAGCCTCGTCGCGCTCGCCTTCGCCGATCACCACGGTGCCGTCGATTGCCAGATCGTCGAACGCCAGCCGCATCGCTTCTACAGCAGCATGATCGGCCGCCTTCTCATCGCCCCGCCCGATCAGCTTCGAGGCGGCAATGGCTGCTGCCTCGGTGACCCGGACCATTTCAAGCACGAGGGCGCGATCAAGGACTTTGCTGGCGGGTATGGCGGTCATCGGGGTTCCTGTTGCTGTCCGGTTGGGTTAACCTCTCGATTAACCAGCAGCGCCGCGCTTGTCGAGCAACCGCGCAAGAATATCAAAGCCTTCAATCCCCAAGGATCTGCATCACCAGCGGGGGCGCGCTAAGGCTGGGCGAACCGTCGAGCAGGCGCAGCGCCTCGCTCACCGCCGATTCGGGGCCCTCATGCGTCACCATGGCGACCAGCACATCGCCGCCCGCTTCGGCGCGGCCCTTCTGGATCAGGCTTTCGATTGAGACCCCGGCATCGCGCATCGCGGCGGTAATTTCTGCCAGCACGCCGGGCCGATCAGCGACGCAGAAGCGAATATAAGCGCGGCCAAGCCGGTGGCCGGTGGCGGCAGGCGGCATGGCTTCAAGTTCGGCAACCGGCACCGAAAACGGCGCGCCGATATCGCCCCCGGAACCGACTGAACGCGCAATGTCGATCAGGTCGGCAACGACTGCGCTGGCCGTCGGACCGTCGCCTGCGCCTGCGCCCTGAAACAGCAGTCGGCCCGAATAATTGCCTTCTGCGACCACCGCGTTGGTTGCGCCATCAACATGGGCAAGCGGATGATCGAACGGCACGAGATGCGGCTGAACCCGCTGGAACAAGCGAGGGGCCGGGCCCGACCGGTCTTCCTCAGCCATGCCAATCAGGCGGATGACATAGCCCAAGCTGTCGGCCTGCGCGATGTCGGCAGCGAGCAGCTGCTTGATTCCGGCGGTCTGGACAGACGCAAAGTCGATCCGCGTGCCATAAGCGATTGCCGCGAGGATCGAGAGCTTGTGCGCCGCATCAGTGCCCTCGATATCGAACGCAGGATCGGCCTCGGCATAGCCCTTGGCCTGCGCTTCGCCCAGGACATCGGCAAAATCACGGCCGGTATCTTCCATCACCGTCAGGATATAATTGCAGGTGCCGTTGAGGATGCCGTAAACCCGTTCGATCTCATTGGCCGCCGCGCCTTCGCGCAGGCCTTTGATTACCGGGATGCCGCCTGCGACTGCCGCTTCAAACTTGAGCGCGACTTTCGCAGCCTCAGCCATTTCCGCCAGTTTCAGCCCGTGGTGGGCAATCATCGCCTTGTTGGCTGTGACCAGTGCCTTGCCCGCTTCGATCGTCGCCTTGGCGCAGGCCAGCGCTGAACCGTCCGAGCCGCCTACCAGTTCAACCACGACATCGACGTCCGCGCGCTCGCCGAGAATGACCATGTCATCCTCCCAGACATAGCGCGAAAGATCGACGCCGCGCTGCTTGTTGCGGTCCCGCGCGCTGACAGCGGTAATGACGATTGGCCGACCGGCGCGGCGCGCAATCAGCGCGGCATTGGCCTCGATCAGGCGAATCACTCCGCCGCCGACTGTGCCGAGTCCAGCCAGAGCTATCCTGAGGGGAGCGGAAGAACGCGGTTCTGACATGGGTGGCTGCCTTTCGGCTGCGCGAACTAGGCGAGGCAGCGACGAAAGGCCAGTGGTCTCATCGCCGCAGTCGGGGGCAAGAGCCCAGCCCACGGATCACCAGTGCGTAATCGGCATCGGCCTGTGCCTTCTCAGCTGCGCTCTCCGACAGGTTCACGCCCGGCGGCAAGGCTGTCGGCAGAAAGCAGGCGAGGCGATACCAGCGCAGCGTTTCGCGCGTGGGCGGGCTGCCGCCTTCGGCAACT
Organism: Novosphingobium sp.; assembly: GCA_031428495.1. Classification (GTDB taxonomy): domain Bacteria; phylum Pseudomonadota; class Alphaproteobacteria; order Sphingomonadales; family Sphingomonadaceae; genus Novosphingobium. The sequence goes on along the minus strand of JANPPM010000102.1, from coordinate 9,376 downwards.
TCGGAGAATGACACGCCCCAGACGGGTGCCACACCAAGGCGGCGCGCAACGCTGATCGAGGCGGCGGAGCCATCGCGGGTGCTAAGGAACATCTGCGTCTCACTCTCCCCGGCGAGTGCACCAGCCACATTGATCGCCTCCCGAATGCCGGAGATGCGAGGAGGCGCATCGTCAGAAAGCAATTCTGTGAGTACCGTGCGCAGCTTCGTTTCGCTGGCCGCATCCCACAAGACCTGTGCGTCAGGCGCGACCAGACGCAATTCACCCGGTCGGCCGGGAACAGCTGCGGCAAATAGCAGCACCTGCTTTTTGGTTACGGGAGGCGGCTTGCCGCGCGCATCGAGCGGCAAATCGACAAGGTAGCGCAGCGATTCGCCGATCACCGTTTCACCAGAGATCAGAGCCGCGGTTTTTGCCTCGGCATAAAAACGGCCCCATCCGCGCAGAACGCCAGCCTCCCGCGCGGGGTCAAGCCGGACCAGCTTGCGCAGCTGCGCACGCAACACCAGCGGCGCCGAATCGGCAAGGTCCGCAAGATCAGCATAAGAGACCACTGGCACGGGTGGCTGCGGCGGCGCAGCAGCAATTGCAGCTCCCGTCATCGCCAGTGCCGCGGCAATGCCGACACCTGACAGAATGATGCGTTGATGGATCGCCATGGGCCTCATATCTCCAGTCGCAGCGAGCGAAATTAGGTAACCAATGGCCGCTGTGCGGATAGCTGTCAGTGTCATTTGAGCTTAACACAAGTGAATTAGCGGTTAACTGGAATTGGCGGCGATAAGGCGTTGCGCGGGTAGGGCTTCGACGCTAATGCTGGCGAGAATTGGGCTAAAAAATGAATCAGGCCCGCACGTTCGCCTGACTAAATCAGCATCGTCAATTGACTGATGCGTGTGTCTGGTCAGGCAGTTTGAGTAACCGGTCCGGGGGTGTAGCTAACGCTCGCAACCGGCCGCTTCGGGATCGGGTTCCGGAGCAGTTGAAATGGAGTGGTGCGACTGAATGGCTTACGCTGACCAACAGATGAGCGGTAACCGGATTGCTGCGTTTATTATCGTCGCCATCCTGCACATCGTACTCGGCTATGCGCTGGTTACCGGCCTGGCCTATGATGTGGTCAAGAAGGCCGTCCAGCGGGTGACCACCGTGGACATCAAGGAAGAAGTTAAAAAGGAAGAGCTTCCGCCGCCGCCAAAGAAGCTCGATCTGCCGCCGCCGCCCGCCGTGGCGCCGCCGCCGAAAATGACGATCAGCGCGCCGCAGCAAACGATCACCACGGTGACCCAGGCTCCACCGCCTGCACCGCCGCCGCCCGTTATCGTGCCGCCGCCACCATCCGCTCCCCCGCCGCCGCGCATGACGCCCAAGTCGGCTGTGCCGCGCGGCAATCCCGGCAGCTGGGCCAACTCGAACGATTATCCCTCGCGCGCACTGCGTGAAGAACGTGAAGGCGTGACCCGCTTCCGCGTTACCGTAGGAGCCGACGGGCGGATTACCGGCTGCACGATCACCGGTTCAAGCGGGCATGGCGATCTCGATGAAGCGACTTGCTCGCTGGTTTCCCGGCGTGGACGCTTCACTCCGGCAACGGATGGCGAAGGCCAGCCAACAACCGGCAGCTGGGGCAGCGCAGTGCGCTGGCAAATTCCGAAGGACTGATTTTCTAGACGGCAGCTGGCATGGGCCGGGACTGTCGAAGGCAACCACTGAATTATCTTGAGAGGAACTACGCATGCTTATTGTTGATCTGCTTCAGGCGGCCACGGCTGCACCAGAAAACAAATTCGGCTTCATGGAAGCGCTCGAAGCGGGTGGCTTCATCGCTTACGCCACGGTCACTATTCTCGCGGTCATGTCGTTCGGTTCCTTCTACATCCTGTTCACCAAGTGGGTCGAACAGTCGAAGATCATGAAGCAGGGTCGCGATCTCCGCGCCAGCTTCTGGCGCGCGCCGAGCCTCAAGGAAGGCGCAGCCAAGCTCGACAAGAACAGCGCCTGGCGCCAGGTCGTTGATGATGGCCTTGCTGCTGAAGAACAGCACAGCAAGATGGTCAACGATACCGACGCGCATGACTGGCTGGTCGGCTCGCTTCAGCGTTCGGAAGATTCGGTCAACGCCAAGCTCGCCAGCGGCCTTCCCTTCCTTGCTACGGTTGGTGCAACTTCGCCGTTCATCGGCCTCTTCGGCACCGTGGTCGGCATCTATCGCGCTCTGATCGCCATCGGCATTTCGGGTTCGGCTTCGATCGACAAGGTCGCTGGTCCGGTTGGTGAAGCCCTGATCATGACCGCGCTCGGTCTGCTCGTCGCGGTTCCTGCCGTTCTTGCCTACAACTACCTGCAAGCGCGCAACAAGCGGATTGCCGAAGACCTTCGCGGCTTCGCCACCGACGTTCTTGCGAACATCAACTCCAAGGGTGCCGTGCGCCCGGTCGTGGCCGCACCTGTCGGTGCCAAGCCCGCAGCAGCACCTGCCAAGGCCTAAGCGCGACACGGCGGCAGCCCGAGGGCCGGGCTGCCGTAATACGGGAAACACGGCTTCGGGCTGCGGCATGCAGGCCCGTCGCCGGTTCCCGGTAAGAAATTCAGGATAGGATGTAGTTATGTCAATGTCGGTAGGTGGCGGTGGAGATGAAGCTCCAATGTCCGAAATCAACACCACGCCGCTGGTGGACGTGATGCTGGTGCTGCTGATCATCTTTCTGATCGCGATCCCGATTGCGATTCAGACGATCGAAAAGCTTCAGATACCGATTCTTGTTTCTGCGGAATCGAAGGACAAGGTTGAGAACCTGCTGCTCAGTGTCAGCACCACAGATGCAGGCGGGCGCAGTCCTGGCGAAGGCGGCTATGAAGGGCCGACCCGTAACGGCGAATGCCGCATCTATTTCAACAATGTCACTCCGGTGAACTCAGCGGAACTGCGCGATCAGGCGTTCAAGCGGCTCGACAACATCGTCAAGCGCGCGGGCGGTCCAGAAGCGCTCAAGAATGCCCCCGAGAAGGTCCCGCAGGTTCATATCCGTTCGGACATCAACACGCCGTGGCGCTGCGTTGCTGGCGCAATCTACAATGTCCAGATTTCGGGCTACCCGACTGTTGGTTTCCTTTCCAACCCGGTTGATCCCACCATTTAGTCCGTCTGCCGGTATTCGATCTGACAGATCGCACGGCCCACGTTTTCAGGAGTAAGTTTCGATGGCAATGTCAGGCGGCAAGGACGATGGCGCCCCGATGATGGAAATGAACACGACGCCGTTGATCGACGTCATGCTCGTTCTGCTCATCATGTTCATCATCACCATCCCGGTGGCCACCCATTCGGTCGATATCGACCTGCCGGTGCCCAACCCCAACGAACCGCCGCCGCCGCCAGTCAAGCCGGAGGTCAATAAGGTGACCTTGTCACGTGATGGCCAGGTACTGTGGAATTCAGCACCAGTTACCGGCGGACAACTCGTGCAGAATCTGAAATTCACCACGACCATGGTGCCCGAGCCTGAACTCCAGTTTCAGCCGGATTCCGAAGCCAGCTATGACCTTTCCTCGAAGGTGCTCAACATCATCAAGGGCTCGAAAGTCACCAAGTTCGGCTTCGTTGGCAATGAGGCCTATTCGGAGTTCAACAAGTCAGCCAGCGCCAAGTAACTGCGCGGCAGCATGCAAATTTGAAGAGGGGCGGAGCAATCCGCCCCTTTTTTGTGCCCCCAGCAGGTTTCACCCCACCCGCATCGCCGCAGCCGCAAGGCTCTCAGCCTCAATCAACAATTCATCATCTGCCATACCCGCTGGCATAGCCTCGCGCCCGATCATCGAAAGCACCGGCACCGCAAGCGGGCTTACCCGGTCGAGACGCACATGATCGATTTCGCGGCCCGCACGTTCCAGCACATCGGCAACTCGCGCCACGTCCGTCAGCCGCGTTCGTGCATCCGCCCAGGCCGCCTCGATCAACAAATGATCGGGCTCGTGCCGACGCAGCACATCAAAGATCAGGTCGGTTGAAAAGGTGACCTGCCGCCCGCTCTTTTTCGTGCCCGGATGTTGTCGTTCGACCAGCCCGCCAATAACCGCCACTTCGCGAAAGGCCCGGCGCAACAGATAGCTTTGCTGGACCCAGTCGGTAAATTCATGGGTGAGGATATCGGGCGAAAGCAGCGCGGCAGGATCTTCGACTGGTTTTAGCCCCCAGACAGCCAGCGCATAGTCATTGGCGACGAAACCCAGCGGCCCCAGCCCGCGATCCTCCATCCGTCTGGTGATCAGCATGCCGAGCGACTGGTTGGCGTTCCATCCCTCAAAAGTGAAATAGACGGTGTATTCAAACCGTGCATGCGGAAAGCTCTCCACCAGCAAGCGCCCCGGCCCCGGCATGTGTGAGCGCCAGTCCTGCATCTCCAGCCACTCACGGACGTCATCAGGAAAGCAGCCCCATCCAGCACGGTTCGACAGCATCGCGCGGACCCGGTCTGCCAGATGCGTGGTCAGCGGCATGCGGGCGCCCATGTAACTGGGGATCGTCGCCGAGCGCTTGGCCGCGCGGACCGTCAGCTGGCTATCCTTCAGGCCCTCGACCTCCAGATCCATTCCCGCAAAGCGAAAGGTATCGCCCGGTGACAAGCCGGCGCCAAAATCTTCCTCAACCCGCCCCAGCGACCGGCCATTGCGGAACCGCACCTCGAGCATTTCGGCGTCGATAATGATCCCGGCATTCATCCGGTGGCGCTGGGCGAATTCCGGGTGTGCGAGCCGCCAGGCCCCGCCCTTCTCGCGAACGATCCGGCGGTAACGGTCATAGGCGCGCAGCGCATAGCCGCCGGTGGCGACGAAATCGAGCACCCGCGCCCACTCCGCCTCGCCCACCCAGCGATAGGGCTGCGCCAACCGCACTTCGGCCAGCAGCGCCGCCTCATCGAACGGTCCGGCGCAGGCAAGCCCCATGACATGCTGGGCAAGCACATCGAGCGCGCCGGGACGGAACAGTTCACCGTCGCGCTGTCCCTCGGCCACGGCATCCGCCGCCGCGATGGCTTCGAGGAATTCGAACCGGTTGCCCGGCACCAGCAGTGCGCGGCTGGGCGTATCGAGCCGGTGATTGGCCCGGCCAATACGCTGCAACAGGCGCGAGCTACCCTTGGGCGCCCCCATCTGCACAACCAGATCGATGTCGCCCCAATCGACTCCCAGATCGAGGCTGGCGGTGCAGACCAGCGCACGCAGCTCACCGCGTGCCATTGCACCCTCCACCTTGCGCCGCGCCTCCTTGGACAGCGAGCCGTGGTGAATGCCGATCGGCAGCTTGTCCTCGTTGGCATCCCACAGCTGCTGAAACAGATACTCGGCGAGGAACCGCGTGTTGGCAAATATCAAGGTCGTGCGGTTGGCGCGGATAGCCTGATAGAGCTGCGGGATCGCCCAGGTCGCGGCATGCCCGCTCCATGGCACCCGGCTTTCCTCAGGCAGGAGGATCGTAACTTCAGGCTCTGCCCCTGCCTCGCCTTCCACCAGCTTGACCTGAGAGGGATCACCTCCCGGCGATAACCAGCCGCGGTAGGCATCGACATCGGCAACCGTTGCCGAAAGCGCCGCGCGGCGCAGCTTTGGCGCGAGCATTAGTAGCCGCGCCAGTGCCAGCGCCAGCAAGTCACCGCGCTTGCCACTGGCAAAGGCATGCACTTCGTCGATCACCACGCGCTCAACACTGGCAAACAGTGACGCGCTCTCGGGATAGGTCAGTAGAAGTGACAAGGATTCGGGCGTGGTGAGCAGGACATGCGGCGGCCGCACCCGCTGGCGGGCCTTACGGTCCGAGGGCGTATCGCCGCTGCGGGTCTCCACCCGGATCGGCAGTCCGATCTCATCAATCGGCGTCATGAGGTTCCGCTGCACATCATGTGCCAGCGCCTTCAAAGGCGAGACGTAAAGCGTGTGGAGGCCATCGGGCGGCAGCGCCCCGGCCAACCGCGACGGCGCGAAGGCAGCCAGCGTTGGCAGGAACCCGGCCAGCGTCTTTCCCGCACCGGTATCCGCGACGAGCAACGCGTGTTCCCCGGCATCGTCAGCGGCGAGCATCGCCACCTGATGCCGCCGCGCTTTCCAGCCTCGTGCACTAAACCATTCGGCAATTTCGGCAGGTATATCGGGGCTCTGCGCCATGACAGGGACTGTGCCCTAAGCCGCTTCAGGCGCCAAGGCCGCATCCGGACTTGCCGCAATGCGCGGGCTGGCGGACAAGGACAGGATGGAGCTCACGCCCAACATCGATATGCTGAACCTGACCGGCGTTGCACTGGCGCTGGCGCTTGGGCTGCTCGTCGGTATCGAGCGCGGCTGGGCGCAGCGCGAACAGCGCCCCGGATCCCGCTTTGCCGGGATACGCACCTTTGGCCTGCTCGGCCTTTCCGGCGGGGTCGCGGGCCTGCTGGCGCAGAGCTCTGCTCTCGTCTCCGGCGTCCTCGTCGCGGCAACGGCAGGGCTGGTGGTGATCGGCTACCTGCGCTCCAGCTCAAGCGGCGGCTCACGCAGTGCCACTGCCAGCGTCGTCGCGCTGCTGACGCTGGCCTGCGGCTATCTGGCTGCGAGCGGCACCGGACAGCTCGCCACCGCGATCATCGTCGCCACAGTGCTACTGCTGGCGATGCGCAAACGCCTTCACCGGCTGGTCGGCCACCTGAGCGAGGATGAGGTGACCGCCATCGCCCGATTTGCACTGATTGCCGTGGTAGTGCTGCCGCTGCTGCCCGACTGCAGTTTCGGACCCTATGACGCGTGGAATTTCCGCAGCCTGTGGCTGGTGGTAGTGCTGGTGTCGGGATTTTCGTTCGCCGGATATATCGCTGCGCGGATGCTCGGTTCCTCGCGCGGGACCATCGCAACCGCCGCAGCAGGATCGATGGTCTCATCGACAGCGGTCACCGCCAGCCTTGCCCAGCGCATCAATGACGAGCCCGCGGCACGCCGCATGCTCAACGCCGCGATAGCCGCTGCATCGGCGATGATGTTCGTGCGCGTGATCGTGCTTGTGGCATGGCTCGCGCCCTTCGCCCTGATGAAATTCGCGCTGCTGATGGCGCCCGGCTTGGCAGTCAGTCTGCTGGCGGCAGTTTTGCTGCTTTGGCGCGCAGACCGTTCAGGACCGTCAGAAAGCGCCGCAATTACCGTCAAGAACCCTTTCGCTATCATGCCCGCATTGTTGCTGATGGCGCTGGTAATGGCGATGACGCTGGCTGCCCGCTGGGTGCTGGAGCGCTACGGCAGCGCCGGGCTCGCGCCGATGCTCGCGCTCTCGGGAATTGCCGACGTTGATAGTGCGATCATCACCATGGGCAATCTCCCGCGCGGCACGCTCGATGCGCGAACGGCCGCGCTGGTGCTGGTCCCGCCGGTTGTGCTCAACACGCTGTTCAAGGCGGGCATCGCCATCTCGATTGCTGGCTGGCGACCTGCGCGGCTCGGCGCAGCTGTGCTTTCAGCAAGCGCACTGGTTACGTTGGTAGCCGCAGGGGTCGCCTGGTAACCGTCCCAAAACCAAATTCAGCCTGTAAGCGCCCAATCGTTGGGCGCGTGCTGGCATCGCGAAGGTTTAGTCGCGCACGGGGGCAAGGCCTTCGCCCTGCGGCAATGCCTCCGCAGCATCGTGAAACGCGCGGTTCTCGCTGGGGAAGCGAACGATGACCAGCCAGACTGATGCCGCTGCCCAGGTACCGGCGATCACCCCGTACATCAGCGCCGGCTGCCCCGTGCCCGCGGTCGCTGCTGCCAGCGAGGCCCCTAGCGGTCGCCCGAGGTTGGCGGTTGCCATGTAAATCGTGAACTGGGTCGCCGCGACTGCGGGCGAACACATTCGCATGGCGATAGGGATAAGTGCGATGTTGGCGAATGTGCCGACAATGTTGATGCCGACAATATAGGTGAGCAGGACCGAAGGCATCGACCAATAGTCCTTGGCGAGCGCCATTGCGGCAAACATGGCAGCGCTGATTGCCATCAGGATAATCAGTGACCGCTGCGCACCGACTGCATCGATTGCCCAGCCGCCAATCACCAGCCCCAGCAAGCCGGACACAAGGCTGACAATCGACATGACGTTAGTGTAGTCGCCCAGCGCCCACCCACCGACTTCCTTGGTGAGAATGGGGAGGAATGCCTCATCTGCGCCGCTGGGAAGTGCGCGCAACAGCAGCAGCGGTATCAGCGCGAGGCTGAGCGGGGCGAACACCGCGCGGAACCCGTTCTGCAACAGTGGCAGCCAGGCTGCGGTATGAATTGACAGATTGTGCGGGTGGCTGGTCCCTGCGCTCCACGGCAGGCGGCGCTCGCCCTCGCGCTCACGGATTACGATACCGTAAAGCATTACAATTGCCGGAACGATTGCTGTGACCATTAAGCAGATGGCAATGCCGGAACCTTCGAGCAGCACGCCGCCCAGCGCCGTAGCTGCCGAAATACCGAGCAATTGTGCCCCGAACATGATTCCGCCAGCCTTGGCCCGCTCACTCTCGGCCATGATATCGACGGCAAGGCTGTCAATCCCGACGTCCTGAAAGGTGACCGCAGCATTGGCGGCAAAGCCGATTGCCGAGAGCATGAAGACATCGCTGTAAGGCGGAGCGATCAAGGCCCCCGCCACCAGCAGCAGCACAATCAGACCCTGCGCGCCGATGATCCAGACGCGGCGGCGGCCCATTGGCAGGAAGGTATAGCGATCGATCAGGAAGCCGTTGACCAGCTTCAAGGTCCACGGCAGCCCCGACGTGCCGACCACTGCGGCAATATCGCCCGTGCCCGCGCCATTTGCCGCCATCCACGCAGGAACCGCGTAGAAGAACAGGCCGACCGGAAAACCTTGGGTGAAATAGAACAACAGCAGCGTCAGCATGCGCAGCCCCGGGCTGCGTGTGAGGATCAGCCCGTTGCCTGAGATCATTACTGTGCTACCCCGTCATCTGCCCTGAGGCTCCACTATGAAGCATCGCAAGGCATTGTCGATCTGGCTTAGAGCAAATTGCGCTTAACCTGACCCAAATCCGTTCGTCCTGAGGAGGCCGTGAAGCCCCTTCGGCTGGCCGGTAGGCCGGCCGCTCAGGATAAACTGCCGCATCGCGGCAGGCTGAAGGGCCGTCTCGAAGGGCCCCCGCGGTGGCTGGTGGTTCGAGACGGGCCTTCCCCCGGGTCAAGTCCGGGGTCAGTCCCTCCTCACGACAAACGGTGATTCAGATTAAACGAACGCTGCTCTAGGTCACATACCCATAAAGGGGATTCCCAATTTGGCTGAGGTATGATTCAGTTGCCCGAACAGGGAGACGGGTCATGGCGCGGTTTGATTTGTCGGATTTCGAGTGGTCGGTGATCGAGCCGTTGCTGCCGACCAAGG
>JANPPM010000101.1:0-13127 GCA_031428495.1 Novosphingobium sp. | reverse complement strand
AGCGGCCACTGGCCGTTCAACAGCGGCTGCCGCCATGCCGGTTGGGACTTGCTCAAAATGATGGTCGAGGAACCCGACGGATCGACCTGGCCTGCCTTCGCCGCAGTGCCGATGGCCGACCTGATTCTCTGCGACGACTGGGACGTGATGGGCGCGATGGGCACTGGGAGCAACAGCGTGCGCTGCGGCGAGCTGTTTATTCCGGAGTATCGGCTGGCCGCTGTTCCCAGGGATATGCGAGGGGTGTTCCGTGCGGATGTCTCGGCGGGGACCAATTGTGCGCTGCCGCTCGGTATGGCTCGGCACGCGGTGGAAGCTTTCGTCGAACTGGCGCGGACCAGCGGCCTCAATCATCTCGGATATGCGAAGATGGGCGATGCCCCGGTGGTGCAGGCAGCGCTCGCGGCGGCGAAGGTCGATGTCAAGCTGATCGAGTGCTATCAGCAATGGGTGCTCTCGCCCTATACCGGCGGTCCGCCGATCGACCCTGGGGATGCTCCGGTAATGGCCATCGGCTCGGTGCGCTGTTTCGAACTGACACGAGCACTGATCGAGCGGCTTCTCGATCTGTGCCCTTCCTCCGAAATCCAGCGAAGCAAACCGATCCAGCGGCTGCTGCGCGACATTCATGTCTTCGAACATCAGCATGCGGCCTCGCCCTTCGCCAACTATGAGCTGTTCGGCCGCAGGTTCTTCACTGCTTTACAGGAGAATTGAGATGGAGAGGCAGGCGATTGCAGGGCATGGGCCTCATTCAGGACGTCGTGTCCAGGGATGCATCGACAGGGTGACAGGCCCGATCCTGATCTCAGTTTTTGCCGGAGTGCGTAGAAACATCCCGCCGGTCATCCGCAGCATCGATTTCCAGCGCCACGAGGACGCGTGAGACCATGTTGTAAGAGGCGATAATTGTGACAAGTTCAACGATTTCCCGTTCGGTCCACAATTCCCTGATCTCGCCCCAGCAGTCAGGGCTAACTTTGACTTCGCACGTCATCTGATCGGTCAATTCGAGAGCTGCGCGCTCATTCCGATCGTACAACTCCTGCGACTTCTCCCAATCGGTGAGCGCCGTGATTTGGTCTTCACCAGCGCCCTCGCGCAACGCGATCAGGCGATGCTGTTCGGCTTCGTAAGCCGCGCCATTGAGATGTGCGATGCGGATGATGACTAACTCGCGCAGACGGCCTGGAACCGTCGTTTGCTGACGGACGGCAGTCATCAAGTCCAGCCATCCTTGCGCCACGGGCGGGCTGTGCAAGAGCATCTGGTAGAGATGCAAAAGTTCGCCACGCTCCGCGATGATCTGGTCGACAAGCCCTGACACTTCGGGTGAGCCGTGATCGGCGTAGACTATCCTCGCCACAAAGTGGGCCTTTCTGAATCGGTCTGGATGCCTTCATCAATGCTTGTGGCTGTGATCGGCGTCGCTCGGGCCCGTGCCCCAGTGTACGAGGCCAAGCTTCTCCTGCAACGCAATAACTTCCTGCATACCGGCCAGCGCGCCGCGGCCGCCGAATTCATGGTACAGCAGATTGACGTTCGTAACGATCCGGTCGCGGTCGATCCATTCGCTGATCGGGAAATAGACCTCGATCTCGCGCACTGTGTCCTCAATGCTCAATCCCGCGTCATAGCGACCCTTAGCTTCGTCGCGCAGGTACACGATCCAATCGAGCATCTCCTTCGCGCCCTTCTTGTCTGTGATTGGCCCGTGGCCCGGGACAATGATATCGACATCCAACGAAAGGATCGTCTCGCAAGCCTTGATCCAGTTGTTCCAGGGCCCGGCCCAGATCACGGGATGGCCGCCGATGAACATGATATCCCCGGTATAGACTGTGCGATCCTGGGGCGAATAGACGATGACGTCTCCCTTGGTGTGCGCGGGCCCGAGGTGCATGATCTCAACCGGCTTGGAGCCGACCTGCAGGGTGAGCCCGGCGCCGTCGAATGTCCGGGTCGGCGGAGTGACGACAATGTCCTCGAAGTCGAAATGGCCCATCGCCTGCTGGAGGCGCTGACCATGTTCGCCTAACTCGGCCATATGTTGCAGATTGTGCAGCAGCGGCGGGTTGTCCTTCAGCATTTCTTCGGCGCAGGCTGCCGATGCGACGATTTCGGCCCCTTCGACAAGCTGGTTGCCGAATGTGTGGTCGAGATTGGCATGGGTGTTGACCAGGACATCGATCTCGCTTGCTGCTGGGCTGATCCGGCGCATCGCTTCCAGCATTTCTCGCGTCAGCGGCAAATCGATCAAGGTATCGACCAGCAGCGATTGATAACCATCGATCAGCAGGCCAGCATTGCTAAGGCACAGTCCACCGTCAGGCTGAAGGTAGGCATAGGCGCCATTGCCGATTTCATGCAGGCCCTTGGTAAATTGCCATCTGCTCATGGGATGCTCCCGATCCTCGTCAGCGGGCGGGAAAACGCTGCTGCAGCCAGCCCGACAGTAGTTTCGAGACTGAATCGCGAGGAGCAGGGTCGCCCAACCCTTCGACCGGTAAAGCGAAATGGTCCGCTTCGACGAAGTGCAGCTGCTTGTCGAGCGCTGCGGAAATCGCGAGCATCTCCTCGCCGTCCGCTGGATAAACGCCCCGGTCGGCGGTAAAATTTACGATCACGGTCGGCACGGTGATGTTGGGCAAAGCCTTGCGCAAATTGCTGTTGGATGTGCGTTCGCAGGACGCCGAAAGCCAGGCGCGGGGCGTCTTGTACTGGCCAATCGTCTGCCGGACGTAGTTCATCATCTGGGTGTCGAGCGCCAGGAAGGTCCCAACCGCACGCTTCGATGGGAAAAGCGACAGGTCGGTAAAGGCAAGGCTCGCATCGGTACGATAGACGATCATCGGCCTGGTATCGACTGCCCGGCGCTTTATGTAGGAACGATCGTCCGGCGAGAGATTGGCGTATGCCGGATCGCGCATCTGCCCCTGATAGCGCCGCTGGTCTGCAATCAGCGCCTTTGCCTTGGCCTCAAGCCGTTGCAGCCGCGCGACCTGGGCGGCCTTGAACCGTGCGACAAATTCGGCGCTGTAGCAGCTTGATTCCGGCGGGTCCCGAAATCCATTGCGCGTATCGTACATATCCAGTGAGGGATCGCAGGACAGCGGGTCTTCTTCATCGATGACTGAGGGGTCGATGCCGCGGCCAACCACGACCGGTTCGCCGAAGGGCGTGGCGAGCAGAACCAGTCCGTCTGCCGTCGGCAAATCGCATTCGTTCAAATTGGGAGGATCGCCCGATGGCGTCTCGGTCAGCCTTCCGGGCGGTGGGGTCTGCGCCTGCCACTGATACAACCCAAAGATTCCGCCGCCGCCGCTATTGGCGAACAGCACAACCTTCTCGAAGCCTCGATCCTGTTTCAGCATCTTCAAGCACGCGGCGATATCGAGCAGCATGGTTTCATGCATCAGCGCAAAGTCGATCGTGAGTGCGCGGTGGGTAAATCCGCAGACTGCATAGCCAGCCTCAAGAAAATAAGGCGTCATGTAGTGACGCGTGAGGTCTCCGCGCGGATGGGTGATGCAAATGACAGTCCTCTCACCGCCCCTAGCATAAAGCACGCCCTGCGAAGCCGGACCGTCCTCTGCCCAGAACGTGACATTTTCGACTTTCGTGCCATCGGGCAGCGAAGAGAAATCGGTCGGCGCGCGGATGTGGCCGGGTCGCCATTGCGGCTGACTGGATTGTGTGTTCGTCATCGCAGGTCGCTGCTCCCCAATCAGAGAATTGTTGCGGACACGAGTCCAGAAGGTCTTTACTGTTCAAACAGTCAGGATAGAATGTCAAGCATGGCGTCGCCAAATTTCGTCGGCGAAATGAAGGAAAGTTTAAACCGTGATGGCAAGCAGGCGGACCGCTTCAGCAAAGGCCATACAGGGTGCAGCTACGCGATCCCGCATCCTCCAGGCTGCCGAAAGTCTGTTCGCCCCCTTCGGATATGACGGCACATCGCTGCGCAAGATTGCTGCGGAAGCCGGATATGAGCTGTCGCTGGTCCTCTACCATTTCCGCAGTAAAGAATTGCTCTATCAGGCCGTGTTCGAACGCGGCGTGGAATTGATCCTCAGGGAGCGCCACAAGCACCTCAAAGCGATGATGGAAGCCGACACCACCATCTCGGTCGAGGAAGTGTTGCTTTTGTTCAGCAGGCCGTGGCTGGAACTTTTTGGCCGGGATGAAGACAATACGGCGATCGTCTTCGCGCGATCGCTGTTCGAACATTCCGACCATCAGCGGGCACTGATCGAGGAGCACGTTGATCCAGAGGCCCGGTTCTTTATCGATGCCTTGCAGAAAGCCGCTCCCAATGCGCCGCCAGACGAGATTCACCGTTGCTACCATCTGTTCGTCGGCCAACTCGTATATAGCATACTGGAGCGCGCTCGGATCGCACGGCTCTCTGGAAAGGACGTTGCCGACGTAGAGGCGTGCCTCCAATTCACTGCAAAGATCATCGCCGATCGATTAAAAGGAAGCCGGACATCATCATTGTGATCGCATCCCGCTTCATGGGGCCCCTTGAGACTAGACTTTTGCGACCATCAAGACGGGCCTCCTGGCGTTGCCACGCTCTTGCGATGTCCTGAGATCGCCAAATATCCGCCCACTTTGGTGCAACTGACAAAGCACCTCTTCCATCACATCCTGCAACTTCGCGATGATCCGAGGCGCGCGGCAGGTGGTCCTGCTCGACATCACCAAGGGGCGCCGCGTCGGGTGCTGCAGCGGCGAATAGGTCAATCTCCCGGCTTCCACTTCCTTGAGGATCGAAGACAGCGGCATGATCCCATACCCATGGCCGTTGGCAATCATTTCCTTGAGGACATAAAAGGAATCGATCACATATTTGATCTGGAAGTGAACGTTGTACTTGGCGGCATAGCGCTCCGTTATGCCGCGCAGGCCGTTTTTTGGATTTGGCAGGATCAAGGGAAGTTCTGTCAATTCCGCAATTGACAGATCCCGTCCCGGCGCCAGGTTACTGGCTGGCGAACCGACGATCACCATGTCTTCAGTCAGCAGGTCACGGTTAGACAGCCGGTGGTCGCACACAGGTTCATGGAGGAGCCCCATGTCGAGTTCTCCCGAGGTCAGACCCTCGCTGATATGCAGGCCCGTCCCCTCGACAATCCGCACGGCAACATCAGGGGCAACCCTCGCCATTTGCTCCAGCAGCGGCTGGGCCAGGAAATAGGTGACAGTCGGCGTCATGCCAACAGTGATACTACCGCTGAGCCCTGCGTTGAGTGAACGGATGTTTTGCAGGGCACCTTCCAAGTCACGAAGCGGGCCAGTCACTTCTGAAAGCAACTGGCTGCCTGCTTCGGTCAGATGCATACCCCGGCGGGTGCGCGTAAACAGCATGACACCCAGTTCCTGCTCCAGCAGCTGGACTTGCCGCGTCAATGCTGGCTGGGCGATGCGGAGAATGTCAGCCGCGCGGCCAAGCGATCCCAGTTCGGCAATACAGACAAAATACTGGAGGCGGCGGATTTCCATGTGAACTCCCGTGATAGGTTTTTGGCATTGGTCATGCTTCTTTATTCCGGGAATGTTATGACTTTGTCGCACCTGGCGCAACTGCCCGCTGATGCTGTTTCAGGACCAGCGCTCGCCGGGGTATGGTCGCCGGTGCAGACCCTGCTCGAGGTCCATGATGACCAGAAGGTGATCGCCAATGGCTACTTGCAGAATGTTGGAGGCGAGGATGGCGGCGGATTTGCCGTGACCACCAACCCGGTCCAGTTCGACCGGACGCCGCCCACAGTCACCCGCGCACCCGGGCACGGCGAGCATACCGATGCGGTACTGACCGAGCTTGGCTTCGCTTATGATGAAATCCTCGGCTTCAAAGCTGAGGGCGCGGTTCTCTAAAAATCGTCAGCCCATGGCCGCGATGGCGTTGGCCATCAACTGGCCGCGCGTGGTGGGAATATAAGCCCTGACTTCGGTAATCAGCCCGTCGCTGCCGACTTCCACCCAGGTGCATACTCGGTCGGTATAAGTCTCGCCGGAGGGCTGGATCACGCTGCCATCAGGCAGTGGATAAGGCTGCGAAAATGTCGCGCTTTCGATCATCTCGAAAACCGTCGTCATGCCGCTGGTCATGGTATTGAGGACTTCGAGTTTGTAGTCTGAAAACGATATCAGGTACTGCCGATAGGCATCGATATACCCTGACTTTTCCATCACCATCCAGCTGGGCTCGCCATAGCGCAGGCAGCCTTCCGCCATGCTGGCTTCGATCGCTGGAAGGTCGCAGCGCGCGGCCGCATCCATCCATTCGCGGGCGACCTCAAGCGGTGTCTTGCCGTTGGCACAGAGCATCTCGGAGGCTGGCATGTTCAATCCTCTTCTTTTGCAACGTCCAGCGGCACGCCTTCGCGGAACGGTGAATCACGTTCCTTGAAGGCCTCGGCCAGGCCGATCTCCTGCGCTCTGGCCTGGAAGGCGCCCATTTCGGGAGCCTGATTAGCGATGGCATCCATCGGGGCGGAGATGTCCTGCAGGATCGCCCGGCCCATCAGATCGATCCCGCGATTAAGCACATGCTTGTTGATCGCGACAATATCGCGGCCCATTGCCCCGACCCGCGTGGCCAGGCGTAGCACATGCTCGTCCAGCTCGGCGGCGGGCACCGCTTCCAATGCGAAGCCGATCTTCTCGGCATAACGGCCGGTGAAGGTATCGCCGGTGAACAGCAGCCGTTTCGCCCACTGTGCGCCCACATGATAAAGCCACATGTTGGTCGGCGGGGTGCCGCCCATGCGTAGCGCCGGAAAGCCGATGGTCGCATCCTCGGCGGTGATGATCATGTCGCAGTTGAGCGCGAGATCAGTGCCGCCAGCGAGACAGTGTCCGTGGATCTGCGCGATCACCGCCACTGGCGCGTTCCAGATGCGCGACCAGCCGCGTGCCATATTCACCGTTTCGACCGCGCGCCGCGGCAGCGATATCTCCGCTGCCGCGCCGTGCCCTGCCTCGCCTGAGGGGGTCACGTCGTAGCCCGAACAGAAGCTCTTGCCCGCGCCGCGAATGATGACCGCGTGGACTTCCGGATCCGATCCTGCCGACTCGACCGCGCCAATCAACTCGTTCTGGACGGCGCGTGAGAGGGCGTTGCGCCGGTCTGGCCGGTTGATCGTGATCCGCGCGACCCGGCCGATTTGCTCGACCAGCAGGAACTGGTAGCTTGCTGCGGTCATATGGCCCGCCCCGCATCGGCCCAATAAGGTTCGCGCAGTTCGCGTTTGCGCACCTTGCCGTTGGGATCGCGCGGCAGTCGCTCGACGAAATCGACCGAAGTCGGGCATTTGTAATGCGCCAGATTCTCGCGACAGAAGGTAATGATGTCCTCTTCGCTCGCTTCCCCGCGCAATTCGACGATGGCCTTCACCTTCTCGCCCCAGTGCTCGTCCGGCACGCCAATCACCGAGACATCGCCGATGGCCGGATGGTTAAACAGCGTCGCTTCCACTTCGGCTGGATAGATGTTCGCCCCGCCCGAGATGATCATGTCCTTGAGCCGGTCGGTGAGGAACAGGTAACCGTCTTCGTCGAGATAGCCGACATCGCCAAGAGTGTAGAGGCCGCCGCGCCAGGTCTGGTCGTCGAGCACCTGTGCCCCGCGATAGCGAAAGCCGGTGAGCGGCGTACCAAACACCAGCCCCGCTTCGCCTGTGGGCAGCTCGTTGCCCGCTTCATCGAAGACCTTCAGCTCGGTTCCCGGCGGAAAGGCCTTGCCGACGCTGCCGGGCTTATCGAGTGCTTCCTGCGGGGAGATCATGGTCATCGATCCTTCGGTGCCGCCATAGATTTCCCACAACACGCCCGGCGGCAGCAACTTCATGATCGCCTGCTTGACGTCGCGCGGACAGGGCGCAGCGGAATGGAGCACGGCCTTGAGAGAGCTGAGGTCATATTTGCCGCGCACGTCCTGGGGCAGCGACAGGATGCGGAACAGATGCGTCGGCACGCAGGTGATCCAGCTGACCTTCTCCCGCGCGATGGTCGCGAGACAGGTCTCGGCATCGAAGCCGCCTTGCATCATCACTACCCGGTGTCCGGCATTTAACGCCTGAGTGGAAAAGCCGATCGGTTGCGAGTGATACAGCGGCCCGCACATCATGTGGACCTCGCCCGGCCCGCCGACGCCCATTATATTAAGAAAATTCATACTGCCGGATTGCAACCGCGCCATTTCCTCAGGCGTCGGCGCCGAGCGCTCGATGGCCTTGGGCCGCCCGGTGGTGCCCGATGAATAGAGTTCCATGTTGAAGCGGATACCAGCGCCGTCGACATCCGGTTCGGGTGCGGCGTTGGCAAGCCGTCGCTCGTATTCATCGATTGATACGGCCGGCAAGCCCTCCATCTGGCTGGCGCTGGAGTGGTCGTGAAACACCAGTTTCGCGCCTGAGTCCGCGACCAGGTAGCGCACTTCCTCCTGCTTAAGCCGCCAGGCGACAGGCACGGCCTTGGCTCCCAGCGTACTGGCCGCGCCGATCAGCTCATAGAACTGCGGGCAGTTCTGCAGCGCAACGCCAATGGTATCGCCCACACCGATGCCGAGATCACGCAGCACAGTCACCGCGCGCGCAAGGCGGCTGCGGTACTCGGAGCGTGAAACTCTGCGATCAGGCGTAACGAAGACGATATCGTCTTCAGTCATATCCATTCCACTCCCCACTTTCGGCTCAGGCCGCGATCAGTGCCGCTGCATTTTCGCCCATGATTCCGATCTTCTCAGCTTGGCTGAGCCCCTCGAGGCAATTCACATAGTCCTTGGGATTCGGTATCGATTCGAGATGCGGCCAGTCCGATCCCATCAACACCCGGTCTGCCCCGATCAGCCGCGCCAGACCGACAACATCCTCCTCCGGGAATGGCGAAACCCAGACGTGCCGCTTGAATATTTCCGAGGGTTTGTCGCTGAGCGTCTGCCCGAATGCGGAGATCTTGCGGTTGGCGAGGCCGCCGGCATGATCGAGGCGTTTGAGCATATAGCCGACCCAGCCGCAGCCCATCTCGATCGAGCCAATCCGAAGTTTCGGGAAGCGCCCGAACACATTGTGCAGGATCAGGGCGGTAAAGGTGTCCATAGCAAACTTGTCATGGCCGGCCACGGTGTGTTCGAGCATGCGGTATTCCGCGCTCATACCCTGGTGCGGCAGGCGCCACATCTGGCGAAACGCGGTACTTTCCAGCGAGGGGCCATCGAAGGCATGGTAGGTAACCAGCACGTCCGCTTCTTCGACCCGCGCCCAGAACGGATCAAAATAGGGATCGCCGGGCGAGCGGCCATAGGGCGGGGCAGGCCGGATTGTGATCGCCCGCGCCCCGGCCTTGAGCAGCCATTCCAGCTCGGCAATGGCCCGGTCGAGGTCCATCAGGCATATGTAGCCAGCGCTGTAGATGCGGTTCTTGTAAGCAAAGCCCCAGTCGTCCTCTAGCCAACGGTTGAAGGCATGGATGCTGTCGTAAAGCATGTCGATATCATCGCTGAAATAACCTTCCAGCGTCACGGTCAGTGTCGGGAACATCAGCGTCCGCTCCACGCCCTGCTCACTCATCACCTTGAGCCGGGTGTCGCGATCGCGGTATTCGGCGCGTATCGGCTCGATATTGGCCATGGGCATAGCGGCGCGCGGGGCGTTGGACTCCATGTTCTTGAGCATTTCGTGCAATATGCCGGGCGGGCCTATGGGGTTGAATGTCGGGTTGCCTATGACGTCGACAATCTGGTTGCCGATGATCAACCGTTTGCGCTTGCCATCGGCCTCGGTCAGCCAGCGGACATATTTCTCCGATTTCATCCGATCACTGGCAAAGCGAGTCAGGCAATCTTCGGCTTCGTAGTAGTGCTGGTCAGCATCGAAGATCGTGTATTCCATGATATCTGCCTCCATCGAGGGACAGCACAAGCACAAGCAGTCGGCCCGGTGTTCCCTCAATCCTTATGCCCATGCCCGACTGATGGCTTATAGAACTAATACCAAATTGGATCGCGGCGATAACAGAACATGATGTGTCACTGCATCGACATGCGGATCTGGCTTGGTGTACGCATCGGTGAACCGGAGCAATGGCGAAGATGTCTTGTCCCGAAGCGCTATAGGCACAGGCGTTACCCAGACGGCGCTGGTTTTGTCGAATTTGACAGAATGGGACGCGGACTTGCCCGAACCGATGACCCTACAAGGTACCTGACTATGCGCTATCCCGAAATCCTCGCAATCGCCCCCGATCCGTGCGAATTCGTCTATGATGAGCACTTCACGATGCTCTACGCGCTCGGTATCGGCTGCGGCGCGGATCCGAACGATCTCGGCTTTGTCTATGAGCACCGACTCCAGGCAATCCCGACCTTGGGCGTCCTGATGGCAAACGGCTCGGGCGATTTCATTACCCAGGGCGGCCTCGACTTCACCCGGATCGTTCACGGCGAACAGCGACTGACGCTGCATCGTCCGTTACCGGCGGCGGGCCGCATGATCACCCGGACGCGCTGCCTCAGCGTGGCGGACAAAGGGCGCGACAAAGGTGCCTTGGTCAACATCGAATGCACCGCCAGCGAAGCGGCAAGTGGGGAACTGTTTGCCACTGCGGTAATGTCGCTATTTTGCCGCGGCGACGGCGGCTTTGGCGGCCCGGCTGAAGTTGAAATGAAGCTTCGGTCCACGCCATCGCGCGCGCCGGATTTCGAGATGGCGCTGCAAACACTGCCCCAGCAAGCTGCGCTCTACCGACTGCTAGGCGACCGCAATCCGCTGCATATTGACCCCGAAGTGGCGCGCGCCGCAGGGTTCGAACGACCGATTCTGCATGGCCTCTGCACTTACGGTATTGCCTGCCGCGCGATCATGCAGGCCTGCTGCGCCAACGATCCGGCGAAAGTGGCCCATGTCGAGGCCCGCTTTTCCGCGCCAGTCTATCCCGGTGAGATCATCCTGACGCGCATCTGGCGTGAACCGGATGGCGTCGCCTTCGAATGTCTGGTGCCCGAGCGCGGCATCACCGTCATCCAAAACGGATACTGCGGCCTTCGCTAGGCGATGAATTGGTCCGGCAAAGCCGGAAGAGGTGGCCGGAGTCTGCGCAGCGGCTTTGGTTTAGAGGAGGGCGTTCCCCAAACCCACCCAAATCGTCGCGCGTTCGCGGACGGCTGACTACGAACGCTGAATTATGTCCGCTGCGCGCCAGGCCATGGCGATTGTCGGGCCATTGGTATTGCCGGCCGGAATGAAAGGCATCACCGAAGCGTCCATTACTCGCAACCGTTCGACTCCGCGAACTCTCAGCTGCGGATCGACGACCGAACCGACGTCCTTCCCCATCCGGCAAGTGCCAACGGTGTGCATCCCGGCGCAACCCTGCTGGTCGAGAACAGCTAGAATATCGTCATCCGTTTGCGCAGCTGTGCCGGGTGCAGTTTCCGATACGATGAGCTGGCGCAGCGGTTCCTGCTCAGCAAACCGGCGCAACAGCCGCGCCGCCGCAACGGTGGCGGACCGGTCTTTCTCCGCCTCGCCATAGTTGGCGGTGATGTCCGGCAGGGCGCTGCTATCGCGTGACGCGATGTGGATCGAGCCCCTCGAGGCCGGGGTGATTGGATTGACCACCGCGCAAAAGCCATGCTCCCGCTCAAGACCGCCAGTGCCGGCGGCAAGATCCCAGCTGTAGAGACCGAACTGCACCTGAACGTCAGGACGGCTGAGATCAGGAGCGCTGCAGATGGCTGCGCGCATATCGATGGCCGCGACTGCCATAGGCCCTTCACCGGTTAGATAGTAACGCACCACATTCTGCCACAGCCGCCGGCCAGAATAGTCGTGATTGTAGGACAGCGGCCGGTTGATCCGCCATTGCATGCGCAAGGACCGGTGTTCGCTGGCGTTTTCGCCGACCGCTGCGTTGCCATGGATCAGCGGAATGCCAAGACTTTCCAGCAAGTCCGGAGCGCCGATCCCTGAGCGTTCGAGAACGCCGGGACTGGCCACCGCTCCTGCGCACAAAATAACCTCACGCCGCGCAGTGATCTCTCGTTCCTGGCCTCGCTGTTGTAAAGAAACGCCTACAGCGCGCCGACCCTCGAACAGTACCCGGTCGGCCACGGCACCAGTGAGTATCGTCAGGTTCCGGCGCTTCCGCGCTGGCCGGAGGAACGCCAGCGATGCACTCTGGCGCCTTCCCTTCCAGATCGTTCGGGGCATGAAGCCGATGCAATTGTCGGCGTCGGGCGCGTTGATGTCCTCGCGGAAAGGCCAGCCCATCCGCACCCCGGCCTCGTTGATCGCTGCGGTCAGCGCAGTGCGCTGTGTTGGCAGCGTGATACGTAAGGGACCACTTCCACCACGCGCCGGTCCGGCGCCGAGCACATGACCTTCGATCGCCTCGTAGGCGCGCGCGATGTGCTCCCAGTTCCAGTCATCACTGGTGACGGCGGCAAGCGCGTCATAGTCGGCCGGCTGGCCGCGGACCCAGACCATGCCATTGACAGAGGACGAGCCGCCCAGTCCTTTGCCGCGTAACCAGTAGTCTGGCCGCATCGCGGTATGCGCCTCGGGACGGGTCATGTAGAAATACATGTAGGCGGGCATGGACATCAATTTGCCCACGCCCCTCGGCATGCCGATATAAGGGTGCGCGTCGCTCCCTCCGGCCTCGATAAGCGCGACACTTACGCTCGGATCGGCGCTGAGTCGGTTGGCGAGAACGCACCCTGCCGAGCCCGCCCCAACGATGACATAGTCAAATTCAGACATGGTGCAGTGTTCCGCTTCGTTTCAGCCGAGACGAACGATTTGGGCATCTGCCAGTCGTTCGATAGCCGGAGCGTCATAACCGAGCTCGGCGAGGACGGATGCAGTATGCGAGCCCAATCCGTCGTAGGGCTTTCCTGCCTCGCACGGCGTATCCGAGAACTTCACGATCGGCGCGTGCCGCCAATACCGTCCGCCAGGTGCGAGTTCGAGGAATGCGTCGCTCTGCGTCTCTGTCATAAATCCGATCGCCTGCGATTGCGGATCTTCATGGAGAAAGCGCACGTGCGATGGCCCATCCGCGCGAACGCAGCCAATATCAGCTTCGGTCAGCACGCGTTCCCAATGATCCGCATCGTT
>JANPPM010000100.1:0-2199 GCA_031428495.1 Novosphingobium sp. | reverse complement strand
TGCCGCAGATCGAGGGTCTGGAGAGCTTCGCTGGGCCGAAGTTTCACACCGCGCGCTGGGACACCTCGGTCGAGCTTGCGGGCAAACGCATCGGCCTGATCGGCACCGGTTCGAGCGCGACCCAGATTGTCACTGCACTGTCGGGCAAAGTGGCAAAGCTCTCGGTTTTCCAGCGCACGGCGCAGTGGGTCTATCCGGTGCAGGACACGCCCAATCCGTGGTGGCGCAGGCTTGCCTTCACACTCTCTGGCAAGCACTGGCAGCGCTATTACCAGCAATTGCGCAGCGAGACGGAGGCACGCGGCAAGGCAGCAACCAGTTCAGAGGAAGGGCGCAGGGCGCGCGATCAGGTTTGCATCGACGCGCACGCCAGCATCCGCGATCCCGAACTGCGCGCCAAGCTCACCCCCACATACGAGGTGGGCTGCAAGCGGCTGGTCTTTTCCGATGGCTTCCATGAGGCAGTGCAGCATCCCAGCATAGACGTGGTGACTGATCCGATCGAACGGATCGTGCCGCGAGGCGTCGTCACCAAGGGCGGCGTGCTCCACGAACTTGATGTTCTGGCGCTAGCCACCGGATTCGATGCCCACGCCTATATCCGGCCGATGACGGTCACCGGCAGTGGCGGCTTAACGCTTGACCAGGTGTGGGCCGACCTGCCGCTGACCTACCGGGCCATCATGATCCCGCACATGCCCAATTTCCTGATGATCAACGGGCCCTATTCGCCGGGCGGCACCTCGTCTGTTGTCGGCATTGCCGAAGTACAGGTCGACTATATCCTGCAACTCGTCGACCGGATCGCCGCCACGGGCGTGCTGCTCTCGCCGCACGAAGAGCCAAGCAAAAAATGGCTGGACGCTATCCGCGAGAAGGCCAGGGGATCGGTCTGGGGAACCGGCGGCTGCACGAGCTGGTATCTCGACAAGACCGGCACCCCGACGTTGGACACCAGCACCCTGTCAGAACTCACCGCACAGCTTGCCAGCGTAGAGTGGCAGGACTTCGACCAGCGGCCCGGGTAAAGCACATGGCCCGCGCACACGCAAACGGCATCGAGATCGAATATGAGCTGATGGGACCAGATGACGCCCCCGTTTTGCTGATGATCCACGGCGTGGGCGCACAGCTCATCCGCTGGCCAGACAAACTGTGCGATCAATTCGTGCGAGCAGGCTTTCGCACGCTCCGATTTGACAACCGCGACATTGGCCTATCAAGCCATATGGAGGGCGCGCCAATCCCCGACATGGCAGACGTTTTGGCAGCACGGGCAGCGGGCCGCGAGCCGGATCTGCCCTATACGCTCAGTGATATGGCGGCGGACGCGGCCGGTCTGCTAGACGTGCTCGGGATAGCCAAGGCGCATATTCTGGGCGTTTCACTGGGCGGCATGATCGCGCAGATGCTGGCAATCGAGCACCCCGCCCGGATGCTGTCGCTCAACATCATCATGTCGGCCAGCGGAAACGCGGCGATGCCGCCATCAACCCCTGATGCCATTGGCATGTTGAGCCGCCGTCCGCCCGATCCGCGCGACGACCGCGAAGGCTATCTGACACATCAGGTAGCGCTCAACCGTGTGCTGGGAAGTCCAGTCTATCCTGCACCCGAGGCCGAACTGCGCCAGTTCGCCGCGCGAGCAGCCGACCGCGCTTGGAACCCGTCAGGTGCAGCCCGCCAGCTTGCTGCCTCGCGCGGCGCGTCCGACCGGCGCGAGCAGTTGCGCAGCGTTTCAGTTCCAACGCTGGTGATCCACGGCGTTGACGATCCTTTGCTGCCAATCGAGAACGCCGCCGATATTGCCCGCAACATTCCGGGCGCCTGGCTGCTCGAAGTGAACGGCATGGGGCATGACCTGCCCGCCGAGATGTTCGATCTGATTGTTGGTGCCGTGTGCTTGAACCGGGCAAGAGCGAATGACACCGAATAAACACAACGCGCACAGCAGGAGAGCACCGTGAGTTCCAGATTGGCCAACCGCAAGATCCTGATAACGGGAGCCGCCAGCGGGATGGGGCGCGAAATTGCCGAACTGTTCGCCCGCGAAGGTGCCGCGCTGGCCTTGCTGGACAGGAACGGGCCCGGCGCTGCCCAGGTCGCCCGCACGGTTGGCGGGACCAGCTATGGCTGCGATGTCAGCGACCGGGCGCAAGTACAGCAGATCGTCGCGCAGGCAGGCGATGCGCTTGGCGG
>JANPPM010000099.1:0-4502 GCA_031428495.1 Novosphingobium sp. | reverse complement strand
GCATCTGGGCGCGCATCTGGGCGTGGAGAGCACGGTTCAGGGCAATGACCTGCAATGTGCCTTTCACCACTGGCGCTTCAATGGCGAAGGCATAGTAACCGACATTCCCTATACCAAGGTCATCCCACCGCGGCTCAAGCGCCCCTGTCAGCCGACTATGCCGGTGACGGAGGCCGATGGACTGATCTTCGTTTGGTATCACCCCAAGGCTGCCGCGCCCAAATGGGATGTGGCCCGTCTGCCAGACTGCCAGGACGGCGAATGGGTGTTGCATTCAACCTATGATTGGGTGATCAATATCCATTGCCAGGAAATTACCGAGAACGGTCAGGATTACGCCCATTTCAACGCCGTCCACGGTGTTCAAGGCCCGCCGGGCGGCGAATTTCAGATGGATGGCTGGATACGCCACAGCCGGGTCACCGCAGAAATGGTCACCCCGCGCGGACCGATGACCGGGGTTATCGACGTGCGCGCGACCGGCCCGGGCCAGTCGCTGGCGCAATACATCGACGTCACGCATGTCGTGCACGCGCAGCAAACAACGCCGATCGATGCCGAACATACGCATCTACGCTGGCAAATGTATCACGCACCTGACCTGAGCGAAGGCAAACTGCGGGTAACAAACGCGCGCGTCCGTGATCTGGTAAAGCAGGTGGCGCAGGATATCCCGATCTGGAATGCCAAGATCTATCGCCCTGATCCGATTTTGGTGCAGGGCGACGGGCCGATGATTGCCTATCGGCGGGCTTATCAGCGGTTTTATCAGTTTGATGATGCGGGGCCGGAGACAATTGCGGCTTGAGTGCGTGGTGATCGGAATACCACCCGCCAGTTTTTGATCTGGCTTCTGACTACACCCCCATCGTCATCCCCGCGAAGGCGGGGATCCAACCGACCTCGGGGTGAACTTCGGGAATGGATCCCCGCCTTCGCGGGAATGACGAGGTAAGGGAAGTCACGAGCCGCTGATGCTGAGAAAATATTAAATCGCATGCGCTTTAGCCCAAACGAAAATGGGGCCGACATTGCTGTCGGCCCCACTATCGCCTGCACCGTGACCGTTCGGACGATCAGCTACCTGATTCCCACCTGAACCTCTTGCCTGGCCGCTATGATGCACATCGAGCAATCGCGAGTGCATGGGCACCAGAGATGCTTCACATCGTGATGCTCTTCGCATCGGGCCGGAGCAGATCGGGCGTGAACCCTCAAATGCTCCTCGCAACGTGTCTGGTAGTTCAATTCATTCGTTTGCCTTACGGCATTCAAGTGAACCGGCAACCAAGGTCCGTCAGTCTGCACTGACGTGTGGTCCCGTCAGGCGGTCGGATCGACTCCGGGGGAGCTTCACCTCACGCCTGGCGGTTCCAATGGGCCGCCCCTTACTACACTGACAGATTGCCTGCCCTTGCGGACTGCGTTCTCTGCCTGCGCCCTTCTGATGCTTTCGTTCCGCCTGTTTCCAACCTTTCGGTTAAATCCAAGCCTTACTTCTGCACCTTCCGGCTCGCTTGGAGCCTGCCGATACCAGCGCGCCACTCACTGCATCTGCGGTTCGCTAAAGTCCGCTCCGAAGAGCTTTCCCTGCGTGTTTTCCGACGCTGCTGCGGGCATCGCTGCCATCCCGATTGGGTTAAACTTCCCTATTATCTTTCAAGCGGTTAAGCCAGAACGATGAGGGCAATTCTTCCCTTTCGACACCTAGAAGCTGCGCCTCGAATCCGAGTCGCGCAAGTAAAAAATGCAGGGCAATATCGCTTCCCCACTTATCCCCGGTGGACAATTCCGGGATAAGATGTGGACCGCGCTTATAAGCGACTGATCACCCTGATTCTTACCGGTCGCGCTGCGCCAGCAATCTCAACCGGAGGGCATTGAGTTTGATAAAGCCGGCAGCATCCTTCTGGTCATAAGCCCCGGCATCATCCTCGAAAGTGACGTGACGCTCTGAATATAGCGACATCGGACTCTTGCGCCCGACGACCGAAGCTGAACCCTTGTAGAGCTTCAAGCGCACCGTACCCGAAACATTGACCTGACTATGATCGATCGCCGCCTGCAACATCTCGCGTTCGGGTGCAAACCAGAAGCCGTTGTAGATCATCTCGGCATAACGCGGCATCAGCTCGTCCTTGAGGTGCGCCGCGCCGCGATCGAGCGTGATCGATTCAATGCCGCGATGCGCCCGTGCGTAAATCTCGCCGCCCGGTGTCTCGTACATGCCGCGTGATTTCATGCCGACGAACCGGTTCTCGACCAGATCGAGCCGCCCGATGCCGTGCTTGCGGCCAAGCTCATTGAGCGCTGCAAGCAAGGTAGCGGGTGACATGGCCTCGCCATTGAGCGCTACGCCATCGCCGCGTTCGAAATCAACGATGATATATTCGGGCACGTCCGGCGCGTCCTCGGGATTGACCGTGCGCGAATAGACATAGTCCGGGGTCTCATCCCACGGATTTTCCAGCACTTTGCCTTCGGACGAGGTATGCAGCAGGTTGGCATCGGTGGAGAACGGGCTCTCGCCGCGCTTGTCCTTGGGCACCGGAATCTGGTGCTTTTCAGCCCATTCGATCAGTGCCGTGCGGCTGGTCAAATCCCACTCACGCCACGGCGCGATGACCTTGATGTTCGGATCGAGCGCATAGGCGGACAGCTCGAAGCGCACCTGATCGTTGCCCTTACCGGTCGCCCCGTGGGCAACCGCATCGGCACCGGTCTCATGCGCGATCTCGACCAGTCGCTTGGAAATCAGCGGCCGGGCAATCGATGTACCGAGCAGATAGTCGCCCTCATACCGCGCATTGGCCCGCATCATCGGGAATACGAAATCGCGGACGAATTCCTCGCGCAGGTCGTCGATATAGATGTGCTCATCAGGCACGCCCATCAGCTTCGCCTTGGCGCGCGCGGGTTCCAGCTCTTCACCTTGTCCCAGATCAGCGGTGAAGGTCACTACTTCGCAGTTGTAGGTGACTTGCAGCCACTTGAGGATGACCGAGGTGTCGAGGCCGCCAGAGTAGGCGAGAACGACTTTCTTGATATCCGACATTGAAATCTCCGGGGGAACAGCGCGGAGGCGCGGCTAGCAGGGGCAGGGCGCTATCGCAACTGTTCCCACAGCTGCCAAACGCCAAGCCCCAGAAATAGCGCCGCCGCCACCATCCGCGTCGCCTTGAGCGAGACGCGCTTTACCAGTTCTCCCCCGAGGAAGACCGCTGGCGTGTTGGCGAGCATCATACCCAGTGTGGTTCCGGCAGCAACAGTCAGCACATCACGGTACTGTGCGCCCAGCGCCACTGTGGCGATTTGCGTCTTGTCGCCCATCTCGACTAAGAAAAAGGCGACAAGTGTGGTCAGGAACGCACTTCCGCGGCGCTTGAAAGCGTCATCGTCATCGCCGAATTTATCGGGAATCAGCGTCCATGCCGCCATGACGATGAACCCCAGCGCCACCGCAATGCGAAACCATGGTGCATCGATGAGTCCGGCAACCTCACGACCCACCAGCGCCGCAAGGCCATGATTGAAGAGGGTCGCAACGAATATCCCCGCAAGGATCTGCCACGGCGCGCGCAGCCGCGCGGCCAGCACGATAGCCAGCAGCATCGTCTTGTCGCCGATTTCGGCGAGGGCAACGACTGCAGTGGAAGCAAAGAAGGCTTCGATCATGTCGGCATGTTCTGACGCGCCATGAACAGGACATCGCGCGGTTGCGGCGCCAGGTGCAGACCAGAATCCACAAGCAGCGTCTCGCCGCTCGCGAGCCACCCTTGCGAGAGGAAGAGCGCGGCATCCGCCAGTTCGCCAGGCGCAGTCAATCGGCCCAGCAAATTGAGGCGCCCGCTGACTTCATGTTCGGCATCCTGCTGATCAAAGCTTGGTAGGCTGGCACCTGGGGCAAGACCATAAATACGGTCGGCAGGGTCAGTTGTGGCCATTGCCAGCATCGGGATCGTTCCACCCAACGCGTGCTTGCTCATCGTATAGGACAGGAAATCGGGGTTGGGATTGACCAGCTTCTGGTCAGTAATCTGGATCACCCGCTTGCCGCCCCGCGCCCTGGCTCGTGCCAGAAACATTTGAGTCAGCCGCAACGGCACCTCTGCATTGACCGCCATCGCTTCGGAAAAAATTGCGAAATCCATGGTTACGGCATCATCGTATCGAAAAACCGATGCGTTGTTCACCAGCACGCGCCAGTCGCTCAACCTGACCGCAAGGGCCTCAACCATCGCCACTGCGGCATCACCATCGGATAGATCGCATACGAAGGCTTCAGCCGAGGGGAGAGTGGCTGCCAAGCCTTCTGCTTCATCATGCGAATCGCGATGATGGATAACCACGTGCCATCCGGACTTACCGAAGGCTGTGCAAATGGCGGCGCCAATGCGCCGGGCGCCGCCAGTCACAAGGATCGAAGGTCTCATCCTCCCTGCCAAGCACAGGACCGTGCCGGAGGGAAGTTACAATCAGCGGCAGCGGGCGCCACCGCGTTC
>JANPPM010000098.1:0-2481 GCA_031428495.1 Novosphingobium sp. | reverse complement strand
TTTCATCGCGGCGGCATCTTTTTCGGCATTGGCGATCTTACCGGCATATTCGGCGCGCAGGGCCTCGGCCTCGGCGCGCAAAGCCTTGGCTTCATCGAGCTGTTTGCGGATATTGGTGATCCCGGAATCGAGCATCCCGGTGAGCATGGCGGGCACCTTGGCCCACACCGCGATGCCAATCAGCACCAGCATAGACAACGCCACCCATGCAGTCGGCGACATGCCCAGTGCGGTAGGTTCGGCGTGAACCTCAGCCGCACCTTCAGCTGCCGCCTGAGCCAGCAGAACAAGGCTGGAAAAATCAGACATTGAGCGCCTCCTTGACGGCAGCGCGGGTTGCAGCCGCATCGACCTTGAGCCCGGCGACCCGCTGGACAAGGTCAGTGGTGGCTTCCACGGCGACCGCCTCGATCTCGCCAAGCGCGCTGGTGCGGGCCGCGGCGATCCCGGCTTCGGCCAAGCTGACCTTGGCATCAATCTCGGCGCTGGCCTTGGCCAATTGTGTCTCGCTAGCCTTGGCCGCATCGGCCTTGGCTTTTACCAGCAGTGCCTGCGCATCGGCGCGCTGCATATTGGCCTGGACCCGCCATGCCTCTTCTTCGACATCCGCCGCTGTTCGCGCTGCATCAGCAGCGGCAAGATCGGTGGCGATCTGCCGATCACGCGATTCGACCGTCGCCATGACCTTGGGGACCATGCCCCGACCAATGACGAAGAAGATGAAACCGAAAAACAGCAGCGACCAGAAAATCTGGCCAGCGAAAGTTTCGGCGAGTTGCGCGATTTGAGGCATTTTGGGGTCCGGCAAATATCCGGCGGGGTGTTGGCCCCGCCGGGTTATTCAGTGTCAGGCGACGAAGATCAGGATCATCGCGACGACGAACGAGAGCAGGCCCAGAAGCTCGGCGGCAGCAAAGCCGATGAACAGGCGGCCCTGCTGGCCGTCAGCTGCGCTGGGGTTGCGCAGCGCGCCTTCAAGGAAAGAACCGAAGACGTTGCCCACGCCAATGGCGGCCATACCGGCACCGATAGCAGCGAGACCAGCACCGACGAGCTTGGCGGCTTGAGGATCCATGTCAAAAACTCCCTATTAAAATCAGATGATTGGAAAAAACTCAGTGAAGATTTTCAGCGTCGTTCAGATAGAGCGACGTGAGCAGTGCAAAAACATAGGCCTGAATGCCCGCGACCAGAATCTCGAGCGCAGAAATCGCGACCATCAGGGCAAAGCTCGGAATGCCGACGACTGTTCCCCACAGCAGCCCCGAATTGGTGCCCGCAATGACGAAGCCCGACAGCACCTTGAGCAGGACGTGCCCAGCCATCATCGCCACGAACAACCGGAGCGCGAGGCTGAACGGGCGGACGAGGAACGAGATCAGTTCGATCACCGGGATCAGCCACATCAACCACAGCGGCGTGCCGTGCGGCACGAACAGCGAGAAGAAGTGGAAACCGTGGCGCCAGAAGCCGACCACCAGCACGATGGCAAACGACATGATCGCCAGCACGCCGGTTACGCTGAAATGGCTGGTAAAGGTGAAAGCATGCAGCCCGACGATGCCGATCGGCAACAGGCCGAGGACATTGGCGAACAGGATGAACATGAACAGCGAGAAGATGTACGGCACGTACTTCTTGCCAGCAGGGCCGATATTGGCCGCGAGCAGGTTGTCGATAAAGCCGGTCATGCTTTCGACCGCCATCTGCCAGCGGCCGGGCACCAGCTGACGCCGGGTGCCGCCCCACATGAACGCGAGCAGGGCCACCGTCGCAATGGCCATCCACAGCGCGGAATTGGTGAAGGCTACGTTATAGCCTGCGATTTGCCAGTGATCGGTGCCGAACATCGGCTCGATCATGAACTGGTGCATCGGATCGACTCTGCCCTGTTCGGCTGCCACGTCTTGCCTCATTACCTAATACGACAGCGCCCGAGACGATCCCGGGTGGGGGATCATTCGGGGCGCCGGTTCGAAATCCGGATGATGTTTCTGAAAGCGATGAAGATCCCGAGGGCCATCACCACCAACAGTCCCCAGGGCGAGGTTCCGGCAAAATGGTCAATGACCCAGCCGACAAACGCACCACCACCAATCCCCCCGATCAATTCGCCGAGAACGCGGTTGCCCATGCGATAATTCACATCGGCCTCTGCGCCCACGACCGACTTGGTGCGCTCCTCTTCACGCTCGCGCGCAGCCTGAAGCCGCTGATCGAGCGCGTCAATTCGCGCATCTTCGCCGATAGGGTCTTGTGCGGGCGGCTCATTGTTCATGCCATGCTCCTTCGGGAGAAAGAAATGGCATGCCAAGCGGCTGCCCGCCAAGGGCAACGGCCCCTTAAGCGGGGGTCAACCGCGAGTCAACCGCGAGGGGGCAGTTCAGGAGGCAAGAGGCCATCGTCGTCCCGGACTTGATCCGGGACCGCTGGCGACAAGACTCGAATGTGAGCCGATGCGGCCTACGGTCTCGGATCAAG
>JANPPM010000097.1:0-7703 GCA_031428495.1 Novosphingobium sp. | reverse complement strand
TCCCGCGCCAGCCGGATCGCGGGCGCAAACAGCCGCTTCCACGGAAGCCTGCCCTGCCGCCGATGCGCCTCGGCCATCAGCGCGACATTGCCGGGCACCCCGACACTGCGTCCGCCCGGGATTGCCTGCGGTACGCTGAGGTACTGGTCGCCTAGCTTGAACCAGTCCGGCGAAGCTGCGGCAGGGGCGGTTTCACGTCCGTCGAGCGTTTCGACCCGGCCATTGCCGTCATCCATGACCAGAAAGCCGCCGCCGCCGATCCCGGAACTTTGCGGTTCGACCACCGTCAGCGTAACCAGCACCGCCAGCGCAGCATCGGCGGCGCTGCCCCCGGCGCGCAGAATTTCTGCCCCTGCTTCTGACGCGCGCGGATCGGCGGCGCTGACCATGCCCCTGTCGTATTGCACGGTGCGCGCGGCGATTGGCGCAGTTGCGAGCAGGAGGGGGAAGGCGAGAATTGCAAACAGGCGGTTGGGCATAGCGGCTGAGCCTATTCGCTTCCCACCGCTTCGGCAATCGAGGCAAAACCATCCCGCCGCATCAAGGCTTCCAGCCCGCGCGTGATCCGCCGCGCTATCCCCGGCCCGTGATAGACCATCGCGCTGTACAGCTGGATGAGGCTGGCTCCGGCGCGGATGCGCGCCCAAGCATCTTCCGCGCTGGCAATGCCGCCAACCCCGATCAGCGGCAGCGCGCCGCCGGTCGCGGTGCGGAAGTCGCGCAGGCGCTGCTGGGCAAGATCGCGCAAGGGCGCACCCGAGAGGCCGCCCGTCTCACAGGCATGACCTGAGCGTAGTGGCGGGCGCGAGATAGTGGTGTTCGAGACGATCAGTGCGCCCAATCGTCTGTCCATCGCGATCCGGGCGATGGCATCGATATCAGCCGGTTCGAGATCGGGTGCTACCTTCAGAAATACCGGAGGGCCGTCTGGACCGCGCGCCGCCATGACCGCATCGAGCAAAGCCCCAAGCGCGCCCTCGTCCTGCAAGGCGCGCAGGCCCGGCGTGTTCGGGCTCGACACATTGACCGCGAGATAGCTCGCCAAAGGGGCCATCAGCGCGGCCATGGCGGCATAGTCGGCAGTGCGGTTGGTCGAATCCTTGTTGGCACCTATGTTGATCCCGACAATTCCGGTCTTCCCGCACCGCGCCCGCAGGCGCTCAATTGCCGCTGCGCCGCCGTGGTTGTTGAAACCCATGCGGTTGATCACCGCAGCATCTTCGGTGAGGCGGAACAGCCGCGGTCTGGGATTGCCGGCTTGCGGCAAGGGGGTGATCGAACCCGCCTCTGTAAAGCCGAAGCCTAGCCCGAGCGCGGCATCGGGAATTTCGGCGTCCTTGTCGAAACCGGCCGCCAGCCCAAGCGGGTTGGGAAATGACAGCCCGGCCACAGACGTTGCAAGCAGGCCATTGGCGGGCGGCGGGGCCATGCCTGGCAACATCCGCAACGCCGCCAGCGCCAGGCCATGCGCGCGTTCGGCATCGATCAGGAACAGGGCGGGGCGGATCAGCTGATAGAGCATAGCGCCGCAGCATATGGCAAAGCGCGGGGCCTGTGTCGACGTGCGCATGCAACACTCTGGCTCACAAACCTTTTTTGGAAAATGGCGATTCCATACAATCCCCGCGCGCCGCGGTCGCCTAATCGGCCTGTGCGACCCGAAGGGCTCAGCACTTTGTGCTTCGAGTTCTCGACTTATTGGCGGCTTTCCGGATTACCGGGGAGCCGCCATTTTTTTGACCAGTACCGCACTGCACAATCCCGGTTGAAATAGCAGCACAGCGCGCCTATCTGAAATCGGAACGAATCACTCTGATTTAGCCGGAAGCCCCGCTAATGCGCCTGTCCAGCATGGCCGATTATGCCGTTGTCACCATGGCCGCCGCCGCGCGGCATTGCGGTTCCGCGCAGCTTGACGGAGCGGACGGCAAGAAGCGCGCGCAGATCAACGCCGGGCAACTGGCAGAGGAAACAGGTCTTCCCGTGCCGACCGTGCAGAAACTGGTGAGCCGGTTGACTGCGGCAGGCCTGCTGCGCAGCTCGCGCGGTGTAGGCGGCGGTCTGAAGCTTGCACGCCCGGCGGCGGCGATCAGTCTGGCCGATATTATCGAGGCGGTAGAAGGCCCTATTGCGCTGACGGCCTGCGTCGATCAGGGCAAACACGATTGCGGGCTGGAACAGGCCTGCGCGGTCAAGCCGCATTGGCCCTTAGTCAACGCAGCATTGCGCGGCGCACTGGCGGGGGTTCCGCTGACCCAACTGACGGCGGTTTCGGCATGAGTGAAGATGTTGTCTTGAAGGATCAGGCTGCGCGTGATGCGGCAGCAAGTGTCGCGGATTACGAACACGGCTGGTCGTCCGATATCGAAACCGATTTCGCGCCCAAGGGCCTGAATGAGGACACTGTCCGTTTCATTTCGGGTAAAAAGAATGAGCCCGAGTGGATGCTCGACTGGCGACTCAAGGCCTTCCGCCATTGGCTTACCATGACCCCGCCCGACTGGGCCAAGCTCAACGTCCCGCCGATCGACTATCAGGACGCCTATTACTACGCTGCGCCGAAGGCCAAGCCGAAGCTGGGCAGCCTCGACGAGGTCGATCCGGAAATTCTGCGAATTTACGAGAAACTGGGCATTCCCATCGAGGAGCAGAAAGTCCTCGCCGGAGTGGAAGGCGCGCGCAAGGTCGCGGTCGATGCGGTGTTCGATTCGGTTTCGGTCGCCACCACCTTCCGGGCAGAGCTGGAAGCGGCGGGGGTGATCTTCCGTTCGATCAGCGAGGCGATCCGCGAATATCCAGAGCAAGTGAAGAAGTGGCTCGGCAAGGTTGTGCCAATGCACGACAACTACTTTTCGGCGCTCAACTGCGCGGTCTTTTCGGACGGCACCTTCGTTTACATTCCCGAGGGTGTGCGCTGCCCGATGGAGCTTTCCACCTATTTCCGCATCAATGCCGAGAACACCGGCCAGTTCGAACGCACGCTGATTGTCGCCGACAAGGGCAGCTATGTCAGCTACCTCGAAGGCTGCACCGCGCCGATGCGCGACGAGAACCAGCTGCATGCGGCGGTTGTCGAACTGGTCGCGCTGGACGATGCCGAGATCAAATATTCGACCGTGCAGAACTGGTATCCCGGCAATGCCGAAGGGCTGGGCGGTATCTACAATTTCGTCACCAAGCGCGCGCTGTGCCAGGGCAAGCGCAGCAAGGTGAGCTGGACGCAGGTCGAGACCGGCAGCGCGATCACCTGGAAATACCCCAGCTGCGTACTGAATGGCGAAGATTCGGTCGGCGAGTTCTACTCGGTTGCGGTGACCAACAATTACCAGCAGGCCGATACCGGCACCAAGATGATCCACAATGGCAAGGGCAGCCGCTCGACGATCATCTCCAAGGGCATTTCGGCAGGCAAGAGCAACAACACCTATCGCGGCCTCGTCCGCGTCGCGGCGGGTGCCGAGGGCGTGCGCAATTTCACCCAGTGCGATTCGCTGCTGCTGGGCGCGGACTGCGGCGCGCATACCGTGCCCTATATCGAAGTGCGCAATCCCAGCGCGCAGATCGAGCATGAGGCGACCACCAGCAAGATCAGCGACGACCAGCTGTTCTACGCGATGCAGCGCGGGCTGGGTCAGGAAGAGGCGGTGGCGCTGATCGTCAACGGTTTTGCGAAAGAAGTGCTGCAGCAGCTGCCGATGGAATTTGCCGTCGAGGCGCAGAAGCTGCTGGGGATTTCGCTTGAGGGGAGCGTGGGGTGATGAGCACTCGTCTCCTCGGAATCGTGGGAACGCTCTGGTTCTTTGTGGCGTTGATGCTTGTTTTTTCGACGGCGTTGTTTTCGCCAAGGGGTGTCAGCATTCTGCTGCCCGAGCGCCATCCTGCAACGTGGATCGTTCCGAGCCTGCTCATAGCACCACCCTCATTTCTAGCCGCTCACCGTTACCTTTCGTCTAAATTCTCAACCCCGCTTGGATGGGTTCTCGCAGTGATACTGGTCTTGCCGGTAATCGCGCTGTTCCTGTGGTTAGCCGCAATCTTTGTTGGTCATTAATGCTCCAAATCAATAACCTCTCGGCCACTGTCGCCGACAAGCCTATCCTCAAGGGCCTCTCGCTCAGCATCAATGCGGGCGAGATTCATGCGATCATGGGGCCGAACGGGGCGGGCAAGTCGACGCTGGCCTATGTGCTGGGCGGGCGGCCCGGGTATGAAGTGACGGGGGGGAGTGTTAGTTTTACCCCCAATCCTCGTCATCCCCGCGAAGGCGGGGATCCATCGGCGGGTTCGGATTTGCCGATAGGTGAGCTGGATTCCCGCCTTCGCGGGAATGACGGGGGTGGTCTGGATTTGGCGGGGGGGGGGGACCTCCTCGCCCTCGCCCCGCATGAACGCGCCGCCGCTGGCCTGTTCCTCGGCTTCCAGTATCCGGTCGAGATTCCCGGCGTATCCTTTGTCCAGTTCCTGCGCGAGGCGGCCAATGCCCAGCGCAAGGCACGCGGGGAGGAGCCGCTGTCGGGGGCCGAATTCCTCAAGCTGGCGCGCGAGAAAGCCGCACTGCTGCGCATGGACATGGACATGCTCAAGCGCCCGGTGAACGTCGGCTTTTCCGGCGGCGAGAAGAAGCGCGCCGAGATGGTGCAGATGGGCATCCTCGATCCCAGCTTCGCGGTGCTCGACGAGACCGATTCAGGCCTCGACATCGATGCGCTGCGGATCGTCGGCGAAGGGATCAATGCGATCATGAGGCGGCCCGACAAGGGCGTGCTGCTGATCACGCATTACCAGCGGCTGCTCGACTATGTGAAGCCGGACTTTGTCCATGTGCTGGCGGGCGGGCGGATCGTGAAGACGGGCGGGGCCGAGCTGGCCTTGCAGCTTGAGGAAGAAGGCTACGAGGCGGTGGCGGCATGAGCGACGTAGCCCACATCCCCACCGTCATTCCCGCGCAGGCGGGGATCCATCGGGCGGTCCGTTATACGCAAGGTTGGATGGGCCCCTGCCTGCGCAGGGGCGACGAGGAGCTGTGATGGAGATTGCAGCCCTCCCCACGCGCAAGGATGAGGCCTTTCGCTATGCCGATCTGGATGCGCTGGCTGGCGTATGGCCGGTGGCGCGCGAGGACATTCTGGTGCCTTCGGGGCAGAGCACCTCGCTGAGTATAGTCGAGACCGACAGTGTGAAAGCCGTCGCCCGGCATCTGGTGATCGAACTGGAAGCGGGTGCAACATTTGACCTGCGTATCCTTAACACAGGACCCGCTTTCGGACGCATCGCGGTCGATGCGCGGCTGGGTGAAGGCGCGAACTTCACGCTCGGCGCGGCGCAGCTGGGCACGGGTTTGCAGGTGCTGGAGATTGTTACCGAAGTCACGCACCAGGCTCCAAATGCCGTTAGCAAGCAGGTGATCCGCTCGGTCCTCGCAGGACAGGCCACCGGCACCTACCTTGGCAAGGTTGCCGTGGCGCGCGGGGCCATTGGCACCGACAGCGAGCAGAGCGTCCGCGCCATGCTGCTTTCGCGCACCGCGACGGCCAATGCCAAGCCCGAGCTGGAAATCTACGCCGACGATGTGAAGTGCGCGCATGGCTGCGCGGTAGGTGAGCTTGATGCCCAGGGTCTGTTCTATCTCGAATCGCGCGGGCTGACGCCGCCTGAGGCCAAGCAACTGATGTTGCAGGCTTTCATCGCCGAGGCTTTTTCCGGGTCTGATGATGAGGCCTGCCTGCAAACGCTGGCGCTGGCGCGGCTGGGGGAATTGGTGTGAATACTCCAAACCAACATCCGTTCGTGTCGAGCGAAGTCGAGACGCGCGCGCGCAGTGTCTCTACTGACGCCCACGGGGCGGCAGTTCATCCTGAGCCTGCCGAAGGGCTCGACACGAACGGGACCAGTGGGTTTAAGCTGGATTTCCCCGGCCTCGCGAACAATTGGCACTACCTCGATACCGCCGCCACGGCGCAAAAACCGAAGGCGGTTATCGATGCCACCGTCAATGCGCTGGGCCGCGATTACGCGACCGTGCATCGCGGCGTCTATGCCCGCTCGGCCGATATGACGCTGGTTTTCGAGGCGGCGCGGCGCAAGGTTGCCGCCTTTATCGGCGGGCAGGAAGACGAGATTGTCTTCACCCGCGGCGCGACCGAGGCGATCAATCTGGTGGCGCAAAGCTGGGGCGGCACGCACCTCAAGGCGGGCGACCGCGTGCTGCTATCCACGCTGGAACACCATTCCAATATCGTGCCTTGGCAGCTTTTGCGGACCCGCATGGGCATCGAAATCGACGTCTGTCCGCTTACGTCAGACGGACAGATTGATCTCGACGCAGCGGAGCGCATGCTTACGTCTGCGCACAAGCTGGTCAGCTTCGCGCATGTCTCCAATGTGCTGGGTTCAACCCTCGATGCCCGCCGTGCTGCCGATCTGGCGCACGGTGTCGGCGCGAAGCTCCTGCTCGATGGCTGTCAGGCCGTGCCGCATATGCCGGTGGACCTGGCTGTGCTCGATTGTGATTTCTACGTCTTTTCAGCACACAAGCTCTATGGCCCGACCGGGATCGGCGTGCTGTGGGCGCGTTCGCAGATTCTCGAGGCCATGCCGCCGTGGCAAGGCGGCGGCGCGATGATTGACCGGGTGACGTTTGGGCGCACCACCTTTGCGACGCCGCCTGCACGTTTCGAGGCGGGCACTCCGGCAATTGTTGAAGCCATCGGATTGGCTGCTGCGATCGATTATGTCGAATCCATCGGGCTGGAAGCAATCGGACAGCATGAAGCAGCTTTGGGTCGCAAGTTGCGCGGCGAACTGGCGCGGATGAATGATGTCACGCTGTTTGGCCCGGCGGAAAGCGGCGGGATCGTCAGTTTTGCAATGGACGGGGTGCATCCGCACGACCTCGGCACCATATTGGACGAGGAGGGTGTTGCTATCCGGGCCGGGCATCACTGCGCCCAGCCACTGATGGACCATCTCGGCGTGCCCGCCACCGCGCGGGCGAGTTTCGGATTGTATAGCGATGAAAGCGATATTGCCGCGCTGCTGCGCGGGATCGAGCGGACCAAAAGGATTTTCGCGTGACGGATAACGAACCCAAATTCGTGGTTGAGGAAGTCGAGAGCGTTCCATCGCCGCCGCGCGCGCGCGTCGAGCGGCCAGCCGAGACGTTTGAACGCAAGAAGGATTATCTCGAAGGCTTTCTTGCCGCCAAGCCTGAAGGCACTGCTCCGGGCGCGCCGGGCGGCGACATTTATGAAAACGTGATTGCCGCGCTCAAGGAAATCTTCGATCCCGAAATCCCGGTCAATATTTATGAGCTTGGCCTGATTTACGGGGTCGATGTCACGGACGAAGGTTCGGTCAATGTGACGATGACGCTTACCACGCCGCATTGTCCGGTCGCCGAATCGATGCCCGGCGAGGTCGAATTGCGCGTGTCGGCAGTGCCCGGCGTGCGCGATGCAGAGGTCAATCTGGTCTGGGATCCGCCGTGGGACATGGCCAAGATGTCGGATGAAGCGCGGCTAGAGCTGGGAATGCTGTGATCCTTCGAGACGCTCGGAAATGCGTCCTCACTCCTCAGGACGAACGGAGATTCAAATGACCAATACGGATACCGCTCACCCTGAGGAAGTCACGAAGCCGAAGGCAGAGAGGCTGTCTCGAAGGGCCGCTGTCGTGCTGACCCCTGCCGCCGAGGCGCGGATTGC
>JANPPM010000096.1:0-2763 GCA_031428495.1 Novosphingobium sp. | reverse complement strand
GTGCACGAGGCGATGAACCTGGCGGGCGCGTGGCAGCTGCCGATCATTTTCATGTGCCAGAACAACCAGATCGGCGAATATACAAAGATTCCGGATTACACCGCGAGCCCCGATTTTGCCGGCCGCGCGGCGGGCTATGGCTTCCGCGGCGTCAAGGTGGACGGCAACGATCCGGCGGCATTCTATGCGGCGATGAAGGAAGTGGTCGCTGACGTTCGCGCAGGCAAAGGCCCGGTCTTCGTCGAAGCCGTGACGCTGCGTCTTGGCACCCATGCGGGCTTTGCGCCCAATGAGCTGCTCACCAAGGAAGAGCTGGAAGCCGGCCGCGCCAACTGGCCGGTTCCCAAAACCCGCGCCCTGCTGCTCGATGCCGGCATCTGCACCGAGACCGAGCTGGCCGAAATGGACGGCGCGGCCTCGGCGGAAGTCGCCGACGCCATTGCCTTTGCCCTGGCCAGCGAGCCGATCACTGAAGAAGACATGTACAGCGACGTCTATGCCGACGTAAACGACGTGCCGCGCCGGGGCTTCTATCCCGTCCGCGCCGAGGAAGCGGCACCTTCGGGCGAAACCAAGAGCATGGGCATCCAGGAAGCCGTCGTCACCGCGCAAGATCTGGCGCTTGCCGCCGATCCGGGCGTATTTCTGCTGGGCGAGGATATCGGCGACCCGCCGGGCGGCGTGTTCAAGACCAGCGCTGGTCTCGAGACCAAGTGGGGCAAGGAGCGCGTCCGCCCTACTCCGATTGCCGAGCAGGCGATTATCGGTGCCGCCATCGGCGCATCGCTGGTCGGCATGCGTCCGGTCGCCGAGCTGATGTTTTCCGATTTCACCGCGGTGACGATGGACCAGATCGCCAACCATGCTGCCAAGCAGCGTTATATGTCGGGCAGCGCGACGCATGCGCCGATGACCATCCGGATCATGATGTCGGGCGGCATAGGCGGCTTCGGCGCGCAGCACAGCCAGTCGCTTGAAGCCTGGCTGCTGCACATTCCGGGCCTGAAGGTGGCATATCCCTCAACCCCGCTCGACGCGCGCGGCCTGCTGACCACGTGCATCTTCGACGAGGATCCTTGCGTCCATCTAGAATCGATGCTGCTCAATTTCGGTGCGCCGAAACAGGACGTTCCACTGGGCGATTACCGCGTGCCGTTCGGCGTCGCCAAGGTCCGCCGCGAGGGCAGCGATATCACGCTGATCTCGTTCGGCTGGCAGGTCAGCCAGTGCCTTGCGGCAGCCGAAGAACTGGCCAAGGAAGGCGTCAATGCCGAGGTCATCGATCTGCGCTCACTGATGCCGCTCGACTATCACCGGGTGCTCGATTCGGTGAAAAAGACCCGCCGCGCGCTGGTGGTTCATGCCGCCACTGAATTCTGCGGTCTGGGATCGGAAATCGCCTCCACCATCAACGAGGAACTCTTCCCGATCCTGAAGGCGCCCGCCTCGCGGTTCGGCGCGGTTTACACGCCGATCAGCTTCTCGAAGGAAGTCGAGATGCAGCAGATGCCTAACGCCGGGACGATCGTCGCCCGCGTGCGCGAGGTGATGCGCGATCGGGGCTGATTTCATGGTCCCGGGCTTGCCCCGGGACCACAGGCATTGCGGGCAGAAATGTAACTTGTAACAGCCAGCGGCCCCGGATCGAGTCCGGGACTACGGATTATGCCAAACGTGCCAGCGCCTGCCGTCCGGTGGCCTCGCGCCAGTGATCCAGATCGCCGCCCAATTGCAGGTTGAGCATCGCGCGCTTCATGAAGTGGTGGCAGCCGTGCTCATCGGTCAGGCCGATGCCGCCGTGAAGCTGGATCGCTTCCTCGGCGACCATGCGAAAAACATCGCTGGCCAGCGCCTTGATCGCACCGAGATCGGCAGTGGTGGCATCACCATCACCTGCGCGTTGCCACAACAGCGCTTCGGCAGCAGCGATGGCTATCTTGAGGTCGGCACAGCGGTGCTTGAGTGCTTGAAACATCGCCAAGGGACGGTCGAATTGCCGCCGGGTCTTGAGATACTCCACTGACATGTCGAGCGCTGCGTTCGCCCCCCCAAGGCTGTCGGCGGCATAAGCCAGCACGAGATCGCCGCGCAACCGGTCGCCGATTGCCTTTGCATCCTCGCCGCGCGCTACGAACATCCCGGGGTCAATCCGGTGGCCTGTCACGGTAACGTCGAACAGGCGGCGGCTTTCGTCCCACAGCTTGCGTTCGGTCATGGTCACGCCCGGCGCGTCCAGCGGAACCAAGGCGCAGAAGCCCGGCCCGAACACCAGCGTGTGGCTGGCCATATCAGCATCGGGAACCGCAGGCAGCCGCGCATCGAGCACGTCGCCGTCACTCAGGCTGATGGTAGCGCGGTCCAGATTCATCGCGATATATTCGCCAGCGCAGGCGCGCTCGATCCAGCCGTCCTTGTCCGCAAGCTCGCTGGTCGAAGCCAATGCCTGCACCGTGAGGAGCGCGGGGATCAACGGCGCGGTGCCCAGAACGCGGCCCATTTCGAACAGGATCGTAGCGGTCGCATCGCGCCCCAGTCCAAGCCCGCCAGCTTCCTCGGGCACCGGCATCATCAGCCATCCCGATTCCGCAGCAATCTGCCATGCGGCATCGCGCGGCGTCCGCAGCTGATCGGCGGGAAAGGCTTTTTGTGCTGCGTCGCGCAGTTCGGAAAGTTCAATCATGCCGCAGCCCACCCCTTCGGTTCGCGCTGCATTTCAAGCATCCGCTCGGCAATGATGTTGCGCTGCACTTCTTCGCTGCCCCC
>JANPPM010000095.1:0-1645 GCA_031428495.1 Novosphingobium sp. | reverse complement strand
CTCACCCCGGCCAAGCCCCGGGGCCTCGGTTGTCATGAAGCCATGCGCGGACAAATTGATGACGTGCAGGTGAATATCACCCAGCCGCCGATGCTCGCCAATCACCCGGTGATCCACCGGATGACGGGTTGCGCGGCGCAGGTCGGTAACGGACAGCTGAGCTCCGGCTCCCATAGCCATAGTTCACCTCAATAAGGGGTTTCGGGTGAACCTGAATGCACGGCAAAGGCAAAGATTGGGTAAACCGGCAGGAAATGACCGGCAGTCTCTTGCCGCCTTGGCCCGAAATCAGCCCGTCTCGCCGCTCAGACAGTGCGCAGGATGCCGTGCTTCTTCTTGCCAGCCGACAGCCGGATCTCACCAGTGCCGGGTGCGATCGCGTGTGCTTCGTCAGTTACGGCTTCACCATCGAGCCGCGCGCCGCCGCCGGTGACCAGCCGTTTCGCCTCGCCTCGGCTGGCGGCGAAACCGATGCCAACCAGCGCGTCGATGATCGTGCAGCCTTCGGAGGGCACTTGCCAACTGGGCAAATCCTCGCCCATGCCGCCGCCCGCAAAGGTCGCCGATGCGGTTGCTTCCGCAACACGCGCGGCTTCATCGCCACGGCAAAGCGCGGTGACCGCATTGGCCAGAAACACCTTGGCCGCGTTGATTTCGCTGCCTTCCAGCGTCTCAAGCCGGGCGATCTCGTCCAGCGGCAGGTCGGTGAACAGGCGCAGGAAGCGCCCGACATCGCGATCATCGGCATTGCGCCAGTATTGCCAGAAATCCCAGTCTGGCAGCATATCGGGATTGAGCCACACTGCGCCCGCTGCGGACTTGCCCATCTTCGCGCCGTCTGCCGTGGTCAGCAGCGGCGTGGTCAGGCCGAACAGATCGGCCCCATCCATCCGCCGGCCAAGCTCGATGCCGTTGATGATGTTGCCCCACTGGTCAGACCCACCCATTTGAAGGCGTGCGCCTTCGGTATTCGCGAGATGGCGGAAATCGTATCCCTGGAGGATCATGTAATTGAATTCGAGGAAGGTCATCGGTTGTTCGCGCTCCAGCCGCAGGCGAACCGAATCGAAGGTCAGCATGCGGTTGACGGTGAAGTGAGTGCCCACTTCCTGAAGCAGATCAATATAGCCGAGCTTGCCCAGCCAGTCGTTGTTGTCGACGACCACTGCATCCGTTGGGCCATCGCCAAAAGTCAGCAATCGCGAGAATACCGTAAGGATCGAGGCAATGTTGGCCTTGATCGTGGCATCATCGAGCATCTTGCGGCTCTCGTCACGGCCAGTGGGATCGCCGATCCGCGTGGTGCCGCCGCCCATCAGCACGATCGGCTTGTGCCCGGTCTGCTGTAACCGGCGCAGCATCATGATCTGCACCAACGATCCTACATGCAGCGATGGCGCGGTGGCATCGAAGCCGATATAGCCCGGTATCACCTGCTTTGCTGCCAGCGCATCAAGGCCCGCAGCATCGGTTTGCTGGTGGATGTAACCGCGCTCGTCGAGCAGGCGGAGCAGGGGTGAGCTATAGGTGGTCATGGCGCTTGTCATTTCGCGGCGCCGCCTAGCATGGAGTAGTGCGCTTGGGAACGTATCACCTGATTGCCCATCCTGAGACACCACCATCCAGTGTCAAATCCGTGGATGTT
>JANPPM010000094.1:0-2488 GCA_031428495.1 Novosphingobium sp. | reverse complement strand
GGCATGGTCCACATGTCGGACATTGCCTGGGGCATTTCGGGCGAAGACGCGCTGGCGCTGCATCGCAAGGGCGAAATGGTCAAGGCCGTGGTTCTCGATATCGACGTCGAGAAGGAACGCATCAGCCTCGGCATGAAGCAGCTTGAAAAGGGTGCACCGGCCGCTGGCGGCATTGCCGCGGCATCGGGCGCACTGCGCAAGGGCGAAATCGTTACCGTCACCATCCTCGAAGTCCGCGATGGCGGCCTCGAAGTGCAGGCAGGCGACGATGGCGCAACCGGCTTCATCAAGCGCAGCGACCTTGGCCGCGACCGCGACGAACAGCGCCCCGACCGTTTCCAGGTCGGCCAGAAGCTCGACGCCATGGTTGCCGGTTTCGATCGTTCGAAAAAGCCCAACTTCTCGATCAAGGCACATCAGCTGGCCGAAGAGAAGCAGGCCGTTGAACAGTACGGCTCGTCCGATTCGGGCGCGTCGCTGGGCGACATCCTCGGCGCAGCGCTGAAGGCGAAGCAGTAAGGCGTCGTCCCGGGCTTGACCCGGGACCGCTGAAGCTTGCAAGGTACCGATCCCGGATCAAGTCCGGGATGACGAATACCAAAGGCCCGTCCGGAGAAATCCGGGCGGGCTTTTGCTTTGGGCTTCGGGTCACTAGATAGAAGGCCAAGGAGCCGCCCCCATGCTGCAAGTCCACCAGTTCGCCTGCCTAGAAGATAACTACGGCTATCTGCTGCACGATCCCGCGAGCGGCGAGACAGCGTGCATCGATACGCCGGACGCTGACGCCTATCTGCGTGAGGCCGCAGCCAAGGGCTGGACGATCACCCAGATCTGGAACACCCACTGGCACCCCGACCACGCGGGCGGCAACGCGGCAATCAAGGC
Organism: Novosphingobium sp.; assembly: GCA_031428495.1. Classification (GTDB taxonomy): domain Bacteria; phylum Pseudomonadota; class Alphaproteobacteria; order Sphingomonadales; family Sphingomonadaceae; genus Novosphingobium. The sequence continues at coordinate 1,603 of JANPPM010000094.1, read as the reverse complement.
GGCAACAGCCTGCACGATCACCGCGCCTGCCGCCGAGGCCGACAAGATTGCCGGAATTGACCGAACGGTGGTTGGCGGCGACCACGTGGCGCTGGGAGGCTTTACGGCCACAGTCATCGACGTTGGCGGGCACACCAACGGCCACATCGCCTATCACCTGCCAGACGGCGCGCACGCCTTCGTCGGTGATGCAGTATTCGCGCTGGGCTGCGGCCGGATGTTTGAAGGCACGCCGCCGCAATTCTGGGCCAGCCTGTCACGCATCAAGGCGCTGCCTACTGAGACCACGCTCTATTGCGCGCATGAATATACCGCGTCCAATGTCCGCTTCGCGCTGCATGCCGATCCGGACAATGCGGCGCTGGCAGCCTATGCCGACGAGGTGACCGACAAACGCGCGCGCGGCGAGTGGACCGTGCCGACGCGGCTCGACAAGGAGCTGGCGGCCAATCCATTCCTGCGGGCTGATGATCCAGCGATGCAGGCCAAGTGGGGCGGCGGCGATGCGGTGGCCACGTTTGCGGCACTGCGGGCAGCGAAGGACAGCTTCTAGGGCTTGGCCTTTGCGGCTCAGCTGACTGCGACGATCCCGGCGAAGGCCGCAAGGCCAACAAGGCTGCCGATCGTCGTCATGCGGCGCAGCGGCGGGCTTTGCCAGCCGATGATCAGGCCGCTGCCCACCAGCAGGAACAGCGACAGGGCGAGCAGCGAGGCATAGAGCTTGAACAGCACGCCGCCCTTGGCCTTGTGCAGCTGAACGAACGTGCGGTGGAGCGAGGCTTCCTTGATTGTTACCGTAGCCATGGGGCTGGTTCCTGCAACTTCGACTGTCACATCGCGGCGCGAGCCGGTCCATTCATAGGTAAAACTGTCGCCTGCCTTGCGAACCCGTGACTTTCCGCTGGGGGCATCGAGACCGGCGGTCTTGAGTTCGGCCAGCGCCAAACCGCGCAGCGCCGCTTCGTCGTCAGGTTTCAGCGGACTCGAAAGGGAGACTTCACGCTTCACATCGCCGGTCTTGCCGGTGACGCCCCAGGTGTAGAGCCCGCCAGTGACGAGGAACATAAGGATCGCGGGAAACAGGAATGCGGCGAGGAGGAGGTGGAGCTTGGTCAGGAACAGGCGGCTCAAGGTATTCTCCGGGGAGGTTGTTGCAACTGCCTCGCAATAACACCAGAGCTACCGAATTCAATGCCTAATGCCCGCCTTCCGCGCAGCTTCAAATCCCGGCAATTGCCGCGTCGACCAGTTTCTTGTCCGCACCTGCATCATGGCCCTTGGCGATGAGCCCGCGAGCGGCCTGAGCGGCTGCCTGTGCGGCATGGGCGCGCAGTTCGGCAATCGCGGTGCGTTCGGCAGCGGCAATCTTGGCCTCAGCCGATTTGCCGCGCCGCTCGATCAGCGCTTCGGCATCGCTCTTGGCTTTGGCGAGGATCAGCTTGGCTTCGGCCTCGGCAGCCGTTTTCATCGCGGCGGCATCTTTTTCGGCATTGGCGATCTTACCGGCATATTCGGCGCGCAGGGCCTCGGCCTCGGCGCGCAAAGCCTTGGCTTCATCGAGCTGTTTGCGGATATTGGTGATCCCGGAATCGAGCATCCCGGT
>JANPPM010000093.1:0-5772 GCA_031428495.1 Novosphingobium sp. | reverse complement strand
GCACGAAAGTGCCGGGGCTGAGCACACGGAAGCCATTGGGGCCATAATTCAGCGTGGCCGGACGTTCGGAGGAGGACATCAACATGTGCGTGAGCCTAGCAAGAAGCAGTGCTCATAGCAATTTGCCCTGTTCGGGCGGTACCGGGCGGGCGGGACGAGGCGAGCGCGCAGGTACACTTCCGCCCGCAGCACCAATAGCCACCCTGCCATCGGCAAATTCAAGCTCGAGCGCAGCAGCCTTGCCCGCCTCGGCCGCGCTGGTCACTGGCTTGCCATGATCGCCGCGCACGATGGCATAGCCGCGCTGCAAAACCCGCAACGGGCTGAGCTGCTGGGTCATGCGGCCCAGGGCATCGATCGCCGCGCGGTTCTGGGTGATACGCCGCAGCACCAATGCCGGCACCAACCGTGCCGCTTCCAACCGCTGCTGCGCCGATGCCACCCTCCCGCGCAGCAATGGCAAAGACAGTCGCCCGGCGCTCTGCTGCAGCCGTGCGCGCGCAGCACTGGCGCGCTCCGACAGCGCACGCCTCAAACGCTCACCCTGCTCATCGAGCCGCTGCGCATAGGGCACCAGCAGCGCTTGCGGCGCAGGCAGGCGCTCTGCCCGCGCGGCCAGCCGCTCGCGGCCCAGCGTTACCGGGCGGATCACCGCGCGGCGCTGGCGCAGTGCCAGCTCGCCGATCAGCGCCAGCAACTCCTCGCGCACCGGCACCGCGCGTTCGGCAGCAGCCGTGGGCGTCGGCGCGCGCAGATCAGCGGCGAAATCGGCCAATGTCGTGTCAGTCTCATGGCCAACCGCGCTGATCACCGGGATCGTGCAATCGGCAATCGCGCGGACCACCACCTCTTCGTTGAAGGCCCACAGATCCTCGATCGAGCCGCCGCCGCGCGCGACGATCACCAGATCGGGGCGGTTGTCGCCGGTCATGTCCGAAAACCCGCGCACCGCAGCAGCAACTTGCTGCGCGCTGCCCTGCCCCTGCACCAGCACCGGCCAGACGAGGACATGGCTGGGGAAGCGGTCGGCGAGGCGGTGCAGGATATCGCGGATCACGGCCCCGGTGGGCGAGGTCACCACACCGATCACGCGCGGCAAAAACGGCAATGCCCGTTTGCGCTCGGGCGCGAACAATCCCTCCGCCTCCAGCCGCGCCTTGGTTTTCGCCAGCAAGGCCAGCAGCGCGCCCTCGCCTGCGATCTCCATGCGCTCGATGACGATCTGATAGGCCGAGCGCCCTGCATAGGTGGTGATCTTGCCCGTCGCGATCACTTCGATGCCGTCTTCGGGACGAAAGCCGAGCCTTGCGACCTGCCCCTTCCACATCACTCCGTCGATCCGCGCATTTTCATCCTTGAGGCTGCAATAGAAATGCCCCGAGGCCGCGCGTTTGACCCCCGAAAGCTCGCCGCGCAGTCGAACAAAGCTGAAGCGGTCCTCCACCGTGCGTTTGAGCTGCGCGGAAATCTCGGTTACCGAAAGCGGCGCGGCGTTGTCGCCAGCGGACTCCTTCGCTACCAGCCCGTCAGCACTGTCATCATCAAAAGGCGAAATCGGCGACATGAACATCCTGCTGCTGGGATCGGGCGGGCGCGAACATGCGCTGGCATGGAAGCTGGCGCAATCCCGGCTGGTCACGAAACTGTTCGCCGCGCCCGGCAATCCGGGGATTGGTGAGCATGCCGAGCTGATCGCGCTGGACGTTGCCAATCACGCGGCAGTTGTCGCCTTCTGCGAGGCGCAGACCATCGGCCTTGTTGTCGTCGGGCCAGAGGCGCCGCTGGTCGATGGCCTTGCCGATAGCCTGCGCGCTGCTGGCTTCCCGACATTCGGCCCGAGCAAGGCCGCTGCCCAGCTTGAGGGCAGTAAGGGCTTCACCAAGGATCTTTGCGCGCGCCATGCCATCCCCACCGGGGCCTATGTCCGCGTCACCAGCGAGACCACAGGGCTGGCAGCATTGGCTGACTTTACCATTCCAGTTGTGATCAAGGCCGATGGGCTGGCGGCGGGCAAAGGCGTCACCGTGGCGATGACTGGGGCCGAAGCCGAAGCGGCCATCCGCGACATTTTTACCGGGCGCTTTGGAGAAGCAGGCGCAGAAGCGGTGATCGAAGAATTCCTTGAGGGCGAAGAGGCGAGCTTTTTCGCGTTGACCGATGGCAGGACAATCGTGCCCTTCGGCTCGGCGCAGGATCACAAACGCGTTGGCGATGGCGACACCGGCCCCAACACAGGCGGTATGGGCGCATACAGCCCGGCGCGGGTGCTCACCCCGGCGCTGGAGGCCGAGGCGATTGAACGCATCATCGAACCCACGGTGCGCGCCATGGCCAGTGAGCATATGCCCTATTCGGGTGTGCTCTATGCCGGGCTGATGCTGACGCCCACCGGGCCGCAGCTGATCGAATACAACGCGCGGTTTGGCGATCCTGAATGCCAGGTGCTGATGCTGCGGCTGGAAAGCGATCTTGCCGAGGTGTTGCTGGCCTGCGCCGAGGGGCGACTTGGCGAGATCGAGCCGCCGCGCTTTTCGGGTGATGTCGGGCTGACTGTGGTGATGGCCGCCGAAGGCTATCCGGACGCGCCGAAAAGGGGCGGCAAGATCGCCGGAATTGCGGCTGCTGAAGGTGGCGGCGCGAAGGTGTTCCACGCAGGCACAACCCGCGTGGTCAGCGGCGAACTCACCGCAAGCGGCGGACGTGTGCTCAATGTCACAGCGCGCGGGTCATCGGTGCGCGAGGCACAGGCCATGGCTTATGTGGCGGTCGATATGATCGATTTTCCGGACGGGTTTTGCAGACGCGACATCGGCTGGCGCGAGGTCGAGCGCGAAGCAGCGGGCTGACTACGGCAGCGCTTGATGCAGAAAGGGCGGCCCTTGCGGACCGCCCTTTGCTGTAGGGTTGAAGCTCTGCCTAAGATCAGGCAGCTTTCTTGAGGCGGCGGCGACCAACGATGGTTGCCGCAGCAGCGCCGAACAACAGGAGCATCGGCGGGGCTGGGACTGGCGTGCCACCGGTCGATCCGCCCGTGGTGCCACCTGATGTCGACGAAGACGTCGAGGACGAACCGCTGGTCGAAGAAGAACCACTCGTGGACGAGCTTCCCGAGGTGCCGCCGCTGGTTGACGTCGATCCGGTGGAGCCGCCCGAAGTCGCACCACTCGAAGTCGCGCCACCTGACGATGATGAGCTTGAAGAGGTCGAGGACGAGCCACTGGTCGAGCTGGAGCTCGAACCGCCCGTGGTCCCGCCGCTTGAGCTGGATGAGCCGCCCGATGAAGACGATCCACCCGAGGACGAGGACGAAGAACCGCCCGATCCGCCAGAGCTGCCATAGCCACCGCTGCTGCCGTGACCGCCAGTGCTGGTGTGGCCCCCGGAACTGCCGTGGCCGCCGCTGCTCGTACCCGGCTTACCTCCGGTCGATCCACCGCCCGAAGAGCTCGACGATGAAGACGAGCTGGACGAGGATGATGAGCTGGAAGACGATGAGGACGAACTGCTGCTCGCAACATTGCCAGAGCTGGTGGAGACGTTACCAGAACTTGTCGATACGTTGCCTGAGCTGCTGGACACATTGCCGGAGCTGGTCGAGACGTTACCAGAACTGGTCGATACGTTGCCTGAGCTGGTCGAGGTTGACGTGCTCACGCCGCCAGTCGAGGTGCTGACACCACCTGTTGTGGTCGAGCTGGTGATGCCGCCGCTCGATGTCGAAGTCGAGCTACCGCCGCTGCCACCGCTGGAAGTCGAGCCGCCAGAGGTAGAAGTCGAACCGGTGCTGGTCGAGGAGACCACCACGCTGCCGCCGCCGCCGCTGCTGCCACCGAAGAAACCACCGAAGAAGCCGCCACCGAAACCGCCACCAAAGCCGCCGCCGCCGACCACAACCTGGCCGCCGCCGGACGAGCTAACCGGCATTTGCGGCATGGGAGGCAGATAGGGTGCGGGCATCGGTGCCACGGCCATCTGCGGCGCAGGCTGGCAACTGACGGTGCGGGTGATCACGCGGCGAGCGCGGCGAACCTGACGCGGGGCAGCTGCAACGGCGCGGCGCGCGACATGGCGGCGCGGCTGGACGCGGACCGGAGCGGCCTTGGCCTGTTTGACGTACTGAACCTGCCGCGCGGGTTGTTCCGCGACATGAACTGCTCCGCCACCGAGCAATGCGCCGCCTGCAGCACATGCAGACAATTTCGCGAGGGCCATACGAACCGACATAAGCGTTGCTCTCTTCTTGTTCCCTGTGAGGCTTGCGGCTGGGAAGCCTTCCCGGCCGAGTTACCTCTGTGCCACCAGAAACGCAGAGAGTTGTTAATGCCACAATCCTGTTAACCGTGTTTCGGACCCGCCGATGTGCGATTTATCGGCCAGCGCAGGGCCTGCGCGGCGAACTGTCCCATCTTGGAACTGAAATCGTGGCAATTGCGAAGCTTGCTGGAGTTAACCAGGCCTATTCGCCGTCTTCGCGCTCACCTTCGGGGCCAGAGTCGAACAGCCCTTTCTGACCACCTTGCGGCCCTGGTTGCGGTGGATTGCGATCGAGGTGCCGCCACGCCGCATCGTTAAGACACCGCCCGCGCGCGGTGCGTGCCACCAGGCCCAGCTGGATCAGGTAGGGCTCGATCACATCTTCGATCGTATCGCGCGGTTCGGACAGGCCAGCGGCCAGTGTTTCCACCCCGACCGGGCCGCCTTTGTAGATATCCGCAATCATAGTCAGGTAGCGCCGGTCCATCGCATCAAGCCCCAGCCGGTCAACCTCGAGCCGGGTCAGCGCATCATCGGCAAAGGCGCGGTTGACGCTGGCCGCACCCGCCACATGGGCAAAATCACGCACCCGGCGCAGCAGCCGCCCGGCAACGCGGGGCGTGCCGCGCGCGCGCCGGGCAATCTCGCGAGAACCTTCAGCCTCGATCCCCAGCCCAAGTAGCGACGCCGCGCGCGACACCACGCTTTCCAGCTCCTCCACCGAATAGAAATTGAGGCGCACCGGAATGCCGAACCTGTCCCGCAGCGGTGTGGTCAGCAGCCCGGCCCGCGTCGTCGCGCCAATCAGCGTGAAGGGCGGCAGGTCGATCCGCACCGAACGCGCAGACGGCCCTTCGCCGATAATCAGATCCAGCGCGCGGTCCTCCATCGCCGGGTAGAGCACTTCTTCCACCACCGGGTTAAGCCGATGAATCTCATCGATAAACAGGACATCGCCCTCTTCGAGATTGGTCAGCAGCGCCGCCAGATCGCCCGCCTTGGCGATCACCGGGCCGGACGTGGCGCGAAAGCCGACGCCAAGCTCGCGCGCGACAATCTGCGCCAGCGTGGTCTTGCCAAGGCCGGGCGGCCCGAAGAACAGCACATGATCCATCGCCTCGCGGCGACCCTTGGCGCTCTCGATGAACACCGAAAGGTTATCCTTGGCCGCCGCCTGCCCGACGAATTCGGCGAGGGTTTTCGGACGCAGGGCGGCGTCGGCGTCTTCGGGGGTGCGCTGGGTGGAGAGGAGGGGGTTATCGGTCATTGGTAACGACATGAAGCTCGAGCGTAGTCCCACGCTCCGCCGCGATCCAGACACGAATCGATGTCGAACCAATCGTCAGTCCAGCATCCGGTCACCACCCCACCAAGGAATGCCGCAACAACGATTCCAATGCTGCCGATCCTCCTCATCCCTTGCACCGCGATTGCGGCACGATGGATGCTGAAACGAGTTCAGCATGACGGTTGTAGCGGGAGGGAGTGGGAGTCGGAGCGGGAAACTCCTTCAATTCC
>JANPPM010000092.1:0-5990 GCA_031428495.1 Novosphingobium sp. | reverse complement strand
AGTCATGCCAGCCGCAGCGATTGCCTCACCGTCAGGGTTCGGCACCGCCCGCGCTACGCCGCCACCTGCCTATTCTCCTGAAGCCCAGCAGCGCGGCGGCGATACAGCCTATCGTGCAGGCAATCTGCCGCAATCGACGGTGCGCCCTGAATATGAAAACAGCGGCAGCTGGATCGCCCGTCCCGGAAGCTAGAACCGGCGGGCTGCCACCGGCTTCAAATCCGTTTAGCGGGTCCGCAGCACCGGCAGGAAACCCTCTACCTTCGCGCCGACGCTGCGATAGAGCGGGAGCAAGGCATCATTGAGTCGGCGATAGTTGTAGAACGGCACCGAAGGCCAGAGATGATGGCCGAGATGCAAGTTCTGACCCAGCAGAACCAAGTGCCCCAGCGGCCAGTCATTCACCCGGGCATTGGCATAGCGCTCGGGATTGTCGAATGGAACATGCGGAATATACTGGAAAAACACATTCAGCATGACCAGCCCGATCAGGACCGGCACCCAGTAAAGCAACAGTACAATCTGCGCATGGCCGAAGAGCACGGCCAGCCAGAAGGCCAGCTGCATTGCGGTCAAGGCAATCGAATGCTTTCGCATCTCATCGTCGGTCATCATCGTCTGCTTCAACGAATAGGCTGCGGCCGGGATCAGCTTTACCACCGGCAATGGCAGCAGCAGCAGCGTGCGCAGGAACAAGACCCGCCCCACGCTCTTCCAGAGCGGGCCACGGCACAGGTTGTAGTCAGGATCCTTGTCGGTGTTCGTGTGCTGGTGATGCAGCAGGTGGATCCGGCGGAGTCCGGGATAGCTGGTCATCATGTTGATCGCCCCGAACCAGCCGATCAGGCTGTGCACCCAGCCATATTTGGTGGCGCGCACGATGTTGCCGTGAATGCTCTCATGCACCAAGGTATAACAAGCGAAGACGATGTACCCCAGAGGCAGGATCACTGCCCAAACCGGAACATAGCCACCAAGAGCCGCGCCGATCAGCAAGGCTTGCGCGAGCGGCAACAGCAGTGCCAGTCGCAGCGTCGGCCAGGCAATTTTCGGCGACAGGCTCTCAGCGATCCCGCGCTCTTCTTTCAACGTCAAAGCTCTGGACACCATGAACTGTACCTCAACCCTCGCAAAGCGGACGCAGCCGCGCCTTTAACTGTCTCAAAGACAATAACACTACAAAACACTGTTTTACGGCGATTTCGAACTGCCGAATAAGTCTGATCGGCTTGCGATAGTTCTAGTGCCTATCCCACAGACGGCAAACCGGAATCTGCGCAAATGTTGTGCGGATAAGAGACATGACGTGCAGGCTTCGCACAAGCAGCACCGCGCAATGCGTTCGACAGGGCAAAAGCTAACAGTTTGGCAACCATAGCCCCAAACAAAGGCTTAGGCGGTTTGGGCTAGATGACCTGCTTCCGCACCGCCTCAGGAACGCCCCTTTTCATGTCCATCCATTTCGTCGCTGCCAGTACCGGACCGATCTCCACCGCTGCGCGTTTGCGCAGAACTTCGTTGCCGATGAATGCTGCCAACGACAATTGCAGCGGCATCGGCGGCGAGCAATTGCTGCATGCCGCGCTGCGACACTTTGCCGAACACGGCCTTTCCGCTGCCAGCCGCGCCCAGGCCAACGCCGAAGCGGCATTCTTCGATGGGCGAAGCGAGGACTATCGCTGGTGGATGGCAATCTGCACCGCACTCGACCGCCGCATGCCAGCCGCAGTTGCCTTTCGCCGCAACCTTCCCAGCACACGGTAGCGTAAAATTAAGGCTGATGCCTTCATGGGCATTAACCATTCGGTGATAGTACGACTTTAAGACCGGATCGACGTCTTTGGAGTAAGTCTATCAAGCGCTTTCGCGCCAAATTGCGTGTGCTGTTCGGCACAAATTCGCTTGATCACAGAGTCCGCGAGATTCTGGTCGAAACCCTGTACGCGCAGCCTTCAAGCCTCACGATCGCAGCGATAACCGGGATTCTCGCCAGCCTGGTTGCCGCCAATCAAGCCAACCATCCCCAAATCACCAGGCTCGCGATCATCGTCTCCCTGATCGCTGCCGTGCGCATTTTCATGGCCTATTTCCTGCCACGCCTGATTGGCCATGACAGTCGCAAGCTTGAATCTTTCTACGAAATTGGCGCGTTCAGCTATGCACTGATGATCGGGTTGATGGCGGCTATGACCGTGCAACTCAAAGTTCCACCAGACGTACAGATGCTCATGGTCTGCAATGCCGTGGGATATGCGGCTGCGATCGCTGCACGCAATGCCGGCCGTCTGGTGATCGCGATAGGTCAGGTTGTCCTTTCGCTGGGCCCAATCTGTTTCGTGCTGGTGCGCCAGGAAAGCCCCGCCCTCCTCGCGCTTGCATTTTCAGTCTTTGCCTTGGCACCGGCGATGGTGTTGATTGCTCTCAAGGTTTTCCGAACCCTGCGCACCTCAATTGCTGCAGCCGAGACCAGCGCGCGGCTCGCTGAACGCATGCAGGTTCTGGCACGCAGCTGTGTTGTAACCGGCTTGCTCAACCGCGCGGGCCTTAATCACCATCTGGTCGAAACGCTTTCCGCGCTTGAGCCGGGGCGCAAGCTGGCGATGTTCTGGATGGATCTCGACAAGTTCAAGGAAGTGAATGATGCGCTGGGCCATCAGCTCGGCGACAAATTGCTGGCAGAAGTTGCAACGCGTCTGAAAGCCGTAGCTCCTGAAGGGGCAACCGTTGCGCGGTTTGGCGGCGACGAATTCATCGTTGCTTGCGAAGTTTCCGACCGGCGCATGGTCGAACAGCTGGCGCAGCAAATGATGGATGAGATTACCCGTCCGATGCGAATTGACGGCAACCGCATGGAAATCGCCAGCTCAATGGGCATTGCAGTCTTGCCGGAGGACGGCGAGGACATCGACACCTTGATGCAGGGTGCGGACCTTGCACTCTATCACTCCAAGGTGAATGGCAGGAAGCAAGTCAGCTTTTTCGACCCGGCGATGACCCGCGAACTGGTCCGCCGCCGCGAGATCGAGAGCGAACTGCGCCTTGCACTGCAACGTGACGAGCTGTCCATTTTCTTCCAGCCGATCATCGACCTAAAGACTGGACGGATCCGTGCGTTCGAAGCGCTGGTGCGCTGGTTCCACCCCGAAAAGGGCGAACTGCGTCCCGACGAGTTCATTCCGGTGGCTGAGGAAACCGGCGCAATCATTACACTTGGCAACTGGATTACCACGCAGGCAGCGAAGGCAGCCGCAGGCTGGCCGGAAGACGTCACCATCGCAGTCAATCTCTCACCGGTGCAAATCAAGGCCCCGGGCGCAGCCTTGGGCATTCTCAACGCACTGCGCGATGCACGGCTGGACCCGCGCCGTTTGGAGCTGGAAATCACCGAGACTGTGCTGCTCGACGATAGCGAGCATACCGAGAACTTTATTGCTCAGCTGAGCGAAGCCGGGGTGCGATTTGCCCTTGATGATTTCGGCACTGGCTATTCATCGCTCGGCTATCTCAACAAGTACCCCTTCTCAAAGATCAAGGTCGATCGCAGTTTCGTTTCGGGCATTCACGCTGGCAAAAAGAGCGATGCGATCATCAGAGCTGTGTCGAGCATGGCGACGACCCTGGGAATGGAGATCGTCGCCGAAGGACTGGAATCGCTCGAACAGGTCGACGCGGTCCGCGCGGCAGGCTGCACACTTGGACAGGGCTATTATTTCAGCCGCGCTGTGCCGGATTATCTTGCCGCAATGCTCCTGACCAAAGAACGCGAAGAGATCCCCACCAGGCGCCGAGCCGCGCATTATTAATACTGCGAACTATTAGCAACTAATCCGCAGGAATACCTTCCTTTCGCGGTTGCAATATCTCTATCACGCGCCTAGTGCAGCCAGCGTCGAACGCGCGGCCTGCGCATTTGCGGCTCTCACGCAGGCCATCCCGCAGCATCCTCCCCAGCCGTGACGAAGGACCTGTGCAGCCATGGCCCAAACCTCTGGACGTAAAAAGATCGCCCTCATCGGTGCCGGCAACATCGGCGGCACGCTCGCCCATCTGGCGGCGCAAAAAGAGCTTGGCGATGTCGTCCTGTTCGACATCATGGACGGCGTGCCGCAGGGCAAGGCACTCGATCTGTCGCAGTGCGGCCCGGTCGAAGGTTTTGACGTCAGTCTGACGGGAACCAACGATTACAAGGACATCGCCGGGGCGGACGTGATCATCGTCACCGCCGGTGTGCCGCGCAAGCCGGGCATGAGCCGTGACGATCTGCTGGGCATCAATCTCAAGGTCATGAAGGCCGTGGGCGAAGGCATCAAGGCCAATGCGCCGGATGCTTTCGTGATCTGCATCACCAACCCGCTCGACGCCATGGTTTGGGCGCTCCGCGAATTTTCGGGCCTGCCGCACAACAAGGTCGTCGGCATGGCGGGCGTGCTCGACTCGGCGCGCTTCTCAACTTTCCTCGCGCAGGAATTCGGTGTTTCGGTCCGTGACGTAACCAGCTTCGTTCTGGGCGGCCACGGCGATACCATGGTGCCTGTGGTTGAGTACTCGACCGTCAAGGGCATTCCGGTGCCTGACCTGATCAAGATGGGCAAATCGACGCAGGAACGCATCGACGCGATCGTCAAGCGCACCGCCAACGGCGGCGGCGAAATCGTCGCACTGCTCGGCACCGGCTCAGCCTTCTATGCCCCCGCCGCCAGCGCCATCGCGATGGCCGAAAGCTATCTGCGTGATCAAAAGCGCGTACTGCCCTGCGCCGCGCATCTCACCGGCCAGTACGGTGTCGATAATCTCTACGTCGGCGTGCCGGTGATCATCGGCGCAGGCGGGGTCGAGCAGGTGATCGAGATCAGCCTCGACGACAAGGCCAAGGCCGGCCTGCAAGTCAGCATTGATGCGGTCAAGGAACTGCTGGTCGCCTGCAAGGCAATCGAACCCAGCCTCGGCTGACAAATGTCGTCCCGGGCTTGACCCGGGACCGCTGGCCGCAAGGTCCGGCGTTCATGCCACCGATCCCGGATCAGGTCCGGGATGACGAAAGAACCAAGCAGATGTCCATTCTCGTCAACAAAAATACCAAGGTCATCACGCAAGGCATGACCGGCAAGACCGGCAGCTTTCACACCGAGGCGGCGCTGGCCTATGGCACGCAGATGGTCGCCGGGGTCACGCCGGGTAAGGGCGGCACCACCTTCCTCGACCTGCCCCAGTTTGACACCGTTGCCGAAGCCAAGGCTGTCACCGGCGCGAACGCCAGCTGCATCTATGTTCCGCCCGCTGGCTGCGCTGATGCCATCCTTGAGGCGATTGATGCCGGGATCGAACTGATTGTTGCCATCACCGAAGGCGTTCCGGTGCTCGACATGGTGCGCGTCAAGCGCGCACTTACAGGCTCGAAATCGCGCCTGATCGGCCCCAACTGCCCCGGCGTGCTGACGCCCAATGAGTGCAAGATCGGCATCATGCCCGGCTCGATTTTCTCCAAGGGCTCGGTTGGCGTGGTCTCGCGTTCCGGCACCCTGACCTATGAGGCGGTCCACCAGACCACGATGGCGGGCCTCGGTCAGACCACGGCAGTCGGCATCGGCGGCGATCCGGTGAACGGCACCAATTTCATCGACGTGCTTGAGCTGTTTCTGGCCGATGACGCCACCAGGTCGATCATCATGATCGGCGAAATCGGCGGTGCGGCTGAAGAAGAAGCGGCACAGTTCATTGCTGACGAAGCCAAGCGCGGTCGCAAGAAGCCGATGGTGGGCTTCATCGCTGGTCTTACTGCCCCTCCGGGACGCCGCATGGGCCATGCCGGTGCCATCGTTTCAGGCGGACAGGGCGGCGCAGAAGACAAGATCGCGGCAATGGAAGCAGCGGGCATCCGCGTTTCCCCCTCGCCTGCCGAGCTTGGAACGACATTGGCCGCGCTACTCGGCGAACTTGTCTGAGCAAGCCGCGTTACGGCGTTGAGCAAGAATTTGGGTGACGGTGATCCT
>JANPPM010000091.1:0-13729 GCA_031428495.1 Novosphingobium sp. | reverse complement strand
CTCCGCCGATGCCTTTGCCCGCGGGCACCTTGCAGGCGCGGTCAACCTGCCGTTCACGGACTTTACCGACGAAGCTTTGCGTGCGGTCGTCGGCGATAATCCGAACCGGGCGATCTACATCTATTGCAACAACAATTTCCGAGATCACCGCGCGCCCGTCGCGCTCAAGCGCGCACCGATGGCGCTCAATATCCCGACCTTCATCAACCTGCATGGCTATGGCTACCGCAACATCTGGGAGCTAGCCGATGTCATCGGCACGGGCGATGCGGGGGTTGAGTGGGAAGGCACGGGGGCTCAGATCGCGACGGTTTCGCCACCTTCCAAACTGTGAGTGCAGCCAAGCGCCGCAGCATCGTCCGCCGCGCCCAGTGCTGCCACAGTACGCCAGCCGATAGCGCGCAGGCGCTCGGCAGCCTGTGCATCGTGACCCAGCGGCAGGAACAGCGTGTCGCGCAGGGCCTCGGCCTTAGCCAGTGCGTCAATCAGGTGATCGGGATAGAGCGAAAAACCGGTCGCCGCCTCATCATTGCCAAGGATCTTGTAAGTCCCGCCGCGCCCCAGCGCCCCTGCAATGCCATCGGCATAGAGCGTGAAACCAAACCATGACTGGTATTCGAAACCGTGGCGTTCGGAAGGATCGAGCGTAAGCCGCGCCTTGCCGCTGACCCGCGCGGCGATGGCGCGCAGGCCTGCGATGCGGCTGGCCAGTGCGCCGCCCGCATCGATGGCAGCCAGGCGCTCGATGGCTTCATCGAACGGGCCTATTGCGGTAAGCAGTGGCAGGTAGTCCCCGCCGCCTGCTGCAACCAGTCCGCCAGCGTCCTTGGCATCCAGCTCGCGACGCACCGCCTCGATGCTCTCAGGCGCAAGCGGCAGTGCGGTTTCGGCCAGCCGGTCAACCAGATCGGGGAGGGTGAAATCGACTGACACGGCAGTCGCGCCCGCCACCCGTAGCGCCTCGATGGCCACGGCGACGGCTTCGCCCGCCGCCTCAACGCTGTCACTGCCAATCAGCTCGCAGCCGATCTGCAATTGCTCTCGCGTCGGATTAAGCCCGTCGCCCTTGATCGTCAGGACCTGGCCCGCGTAGCACAGGCGCAGCGGGCGCCGGGTGCCTGCAAGGCTGGTCGCGGCAATGCGGCCGATCTGCGGGGTTATGTCGCTGCGCAGCGCCATCATCCGCAGACTTGCGGGATCGACAAAGCGAAACATCCGGCGCGGGCTGATCCCGGCCATGCGGCTGGCGAGCGATTTCTCGAACTCGATGGTCGGCGGCTGCACCCGGTCATAGCCGTGGAGGTCCATGACATCCAGAACGCTGCGCGCCACATGCGCCGCCGCCGCCGCGCTGGGTGGCAGGCGGTCTTCAAGCCCCTCGGGCAACAGGTCGCGGTCAGTATCTTGCATTAACCAAACTCACCTTCGTCATTCCCGCGAAAGCGGGAACCCAGCTCCTCCACTATCGTCAAGCAGGACGGGCCGGAGATGGGTCCCCGCTTTCGCGGGGATGACGTAATTTGGCAAGTGTTCGGCGAATTGTTTAAAACGCCAGTGCCATGCCGCGCTTGACGCCGGGCACCTTGCGCGCCGCCTCAATCACATCAGCCGGAACCCGGCTATCGACCGAGAGCAGCAACACGGCCTCGCCGCCTGCCTCGCGGCGGCCCAGGTTGAACGTGCCGATGTTGATCGCGTTTTCGCCCAGCAGCGTGCCAATGCGGCCGATGAAGCCCGGCGCGTCCTCGTTGACCAGATACATCATGTGGCCATCAAGCTCCGCCTCGACCTTGATCCCGAACAGTTCAACGAGGCGCGGCTCCGAATTGCTGAACAGCGTGCCCGCAACCGAACGCTCGCCCGCATCGGTCTTGACCGAAACACGGATCAGCGTGTGATAGTCGCCTGCCTTCTCGGTCTTGACCTCGCGCACCTCGATGCCGCGTTCGCGCGCCATGAAGGGGGCGTTGACCATGTTCACCGTGTCCGACTGCTCGCGCAGGAACCCGCACAGCACAGCGGCGGCAATCGGCTTGATATTAAGCTCGGCGGCAGCCCCTTCGGCATGGATCGAAATGCGCGGGATTGTCCCGGTCGTCAGCTGTCCAACGAGGCTTCCCAGCTTCTCGGCAAGCGACATGTACGGCCGCAGCTTCGGCGCTTCCTCGGCGCTGAGCGAGGGCATGTTGAGTGCGTTGGTGACGCCGCCATTGACGAGGTAATCGGCCATCTGTTCAGCCACCTGCAGGGCAACATTGACCTGCGCTTCGTTGGTCGAGGCACCCAGATGCGGCGTGCAGATGAAATTGGGGGTGCCAAACAGCGGGCTGGCCTTGGCCGGTTCTTCGACGAACACATCGAGCGCCGCGCCGCCAACCTGACCCGAATCGAGCGCCTCCTTCAAAGCGACCTCATCGATCAGGCCGCCGCGTGCGCAATTGACGATGCGCACGCCCCTCTTGGTCTTGGCAAGGTTCTCGCGGCTCAGGATATTGCGTGTCTGATCGGTCAGCGGCGTGTGCAGCGTGATGAAGTCTGCGCGTGCCAGCAGCGTGTCGAGATCGGCCTTTTCCACGCCCATTTCCACCGCGCGCTCGTCAGTCAGGAACGGGTCAAAGGCGACGACTTTCATCTTCAGACCCAGCGCGCGGCTGGCAACGATCGAGCCGATATTGCCCGCGCCAATCAGCCCCAGCGTCTTGCCGGTGACTTCAACGCCCATGAAGCCATTCTTTGGCCACAGGCCCGCTTGGGTCTGCGCATTGGCTTCTGGCAATTGCCGCGCGAGCGCGAAGATCAGCGCGATGGCATGTTCGGCAGTCGTGATCGAATTGCCGAACGGGGTGTTCATCACCACCACACCCTTGGCCGAGGCGGCGGGAATATCGACATTGTCGACGCCGATCCCGGCGCGGCCGATGACCTTGAGGCGCGGTGCTGCATCGAGGATCGCCTGGGTAACCTTGGTCGAGCTGCGGATGGCGAGGCCATCATAGTCGCCAATGCGGGCGATCAGCTGCTCGGGGGTCTCGCCGGTGATTTCATCAACCTCGCAGCCGCGTTCGCGGAAAATCTGCGCGGCATTGGGGTCCATCTTGTCGGAAATGAGTACGCGGGGCTTGGTCATGGTCTTTATCCAGTTCGTCGTCCCGGACTTGATCCGGGACCGGTGGAGATTTGATCGGTGGTTGCGTTCAGGCGGCCAGCGGCCCGAGTCAGGCCCGGGACGACATCAGCCTTTCAGGGAAGCGTAGGCCCAGTCGAGCCAAGGTCCGAGCGCCTCGATATCGGCACTGTCGACCGTCGCGCCGCACCAGATACGCAGTCCCGGCGGTGCATCGCGGTAACCGGCGATGTCATAGGCCGCGCCTTCCTTGTCGAGCAGAGCTGCGAAGGCCTTGATAAAGGCCTCATCCGCGCCTTCAACTGTCAGGCAAACCGATGTTTTCGAGCGCGTCCCGTGATCGATCGCGAGGTGCCCGAGCCAGTCGCGGGTCGCCACGATCTTGGCCAGTGCATCCGAATTGGCGGTGCAGCGTGCCTTCAGGCCTTCCAGCCCGCCGACCGACTTGGCCCATTCGAGCGCGAAAATCGCGTCTTCGACCGCCAGCATTGAGGGCGTGTTGATCGTCTCGCCCTTGAAAATGCCTTCGGACAGCTTGCCCTTCGAGGTCAGGCGAAACACCTTTGGCAGCGGCCAGGCGGGGGTATATTCTTCCAGCCGCTGGACCGCGCGCGGGCCGAGGATCAGGACGCCGTGGCCGCCTTCGCCGCCCAGCACTTTCTGCCACGAGAAGGTGCAGACATCGATCTTGTCCCACGGAATGTCATAGGCAAACACCGCGCTGGTCGCATCCGCAAAGCTCAGGCCTTCGCGGTCTGCCGCAATCCACTCGCCATCGGGGACGCGCACGCCGGAGGTGGTGCCATTCCAGGTGAACAGCACATCGTCCGACCAGTCGACCTTGTCGAGATCGGGCAGCTGGCCGTAATCAGCGCGCATTACTGTGGGTTCGAGTTTCAGCTGCTTGACCGCATCGGTCACCCAGCCCTCGCCGAAGCTTTCCCATGCCAGCGTGGTAACGCCGCGCGCGCCGAGCATGGTCCACATCGCCATTTCAAAGGCGCCGGTATCAGAGCCGGGGACGATGCCGATGCGGTGCGTATCAGGCAGGCCCAGCAACTCGCGCATCAGATCGATGCTGTAGGCAAGACGCGTCTTGCCGATCTTGGCGCGGTGCGAGCGGCCTAGCGATTCTGTCGCGAGTTTGCTGGGGGAATATCCGGGCGGCTTGGCGCAGGGACCGGAAGAAAAATAGGGGCGCGCAGGTTTGAGCGCTGGCATTGGTACAGTCATTGTAGTCTCTCCTCACAGAGAGCTCGCGCGGCGTTGGGACCGCGTGGCCCGGAGCCGCCTCTAGTGCTGCGCTGCAACAAGTCAAGCGCCCCGCACGTTTGGTCGCAGATTAGCTCAACCATTCGTTAACCACGTTAGCGGATACTGCGCCCATGCGGCGGTTGTTGATCTTCTTGCCCCTGATGGCCTTGCTCGGTGCCTGTTCCGAAGGGCCGCGGCGCACCGCCCAGCCAATCACGCCCAGCCCGCAGGTCGGCCAATGCCTCTCGCGACTGGGTGCAACCCGCGCCAATTTCACGCCGATTCCCGACCGCTATTTCGGAGCAGGCTGTTCAACCCTGGGTTCGGTGCGCCTCGCCAGTCTGCGCAGCGACGATGGCCCGCTGGGGCTGAGCAATCTTGGCCCGGTAACGTGCCCATTGGCTGAGACTTTCGCCGGTTGGGCGCGGTTTGGTGCTGACCGGGCAGCGCGCCAGATCCTCGGCAGCGAGCTGGTGCGGATCGAGACGATGGGCAGCTATGCCTGCCGCAATGTTGCCGGAACCGGCAGGCGGTCAGCCCATGCCAGCGCGAACGCCATCGACATTTCCGCGTTCATCCTCGCCGATGGAAGGCGGATCAGCGTGCTTGGCAACTGGTCATCGCCCACCCGCAGCGAGCGTGAATTCCTGCGTGTGATCCATGCCAGCGCCTGCAAACGCTTCGGCACCGTGCTGGGGCCGGGGTACAATGCCGACCACGCCGATCACATCCATGTCGAACTGGGCGGCAGCAGCTATTGCCGCTGATTTCGAAAGCTGGGAACAATTTTTGTCCTTCGCGATTTTCTCCGACATCATAAAACGGAGGAACACGCATGACGGAATATCGCTCAACTGACGGTCACACGACCGAAGTTCATCGCAAATCAGGAGTTGGCGCGGTTATTACGACCATCGTACTGATCGCAGCCGTGATCATCGGACTTTTGTTTGCAACGGGTTTCTTCTCGGCCAATGTAACCGAAACCGGTTCGTTGCCCACCGTTTCGGTCAAGGCAAAAGAAGGCTCTCTGCCGAACATCGACTTTGATTCCAAGGAAGTTGTGGTCGGCACCAAGAAGACAACCATCGATGTTCCGACTGTCGATACCAAGAAGGAAACGATCGACGTTCCTGTTGTTGGCGTCAAAGACTAGTCTGCTCTTTTCAGGGCTCAACAAAAAAGCCGGACGCAGTCACCTGCGTCCGGCTTTTTTGGCTTCTGCCGTCGATCTCAAATCAGAACGGCAGGTTGTACATCCGGACTGCGTTGTCCTGAAGCACCTTCTTCTGCACTTCCGGCGTATGTCCGCCGAGCACATCGACGAGATGGGCCTGCACGCCCGGATAGAGCGAGGTTGGGTGCGGGAAGTCGGTTTCGAACATCACGTTATCGACACCGATGGTTTCCAGCAGGATCTTCGGTGCAACCTTTTCGAACCAGAACGTGCACATGAAGTGGTCGCGGAAATACTGCCACGGGCGGCGCGTGAGCTGCTTGGAAAAGCGCGGCAACATCTCATTGAACTGATGCTCCAGCGCCTCGACCGCGAAGGGCACCCAGCCCGCGCCGCTTTCGATCAGGCCGATCTTGAGCTTGGGGTGACGGTCAAGTCGGCCCGAAACCATCCAGTTGCCCAGAGTGGCGGCGTTGCCGATCGAGAACATCGTCGCAACCACTGACAGTGTCTGCTCGAAAGCAAAGCCATCCCAGGTGAGCCGGTTGGGATCAATGGCCGCATTGAGATGGAAGTTGAGCGGCATGCCGGTCGCTTCGCACATTTCAAGGAACGGCGTCCAATGCTCCTGCAGAAAGCTGGGCGCCCCGACGAATTCCGGCGTGTCGGGCAAAACGAAGCCCTTGAGGCCCAGATCGACGCAGCGGCGGGCCTCCGCCTCCATTGCCGCTTTATCCCAGAACGGCAGGTGCGCCATGTTGAACACGCGCTGGCCGCTTGTCGTCTGATATTCGGCCGAGGCGTCATTGTAGGTCTGAATGATCGAGATCGCGAGATCGTTATCGCCAAGGCTCATCAGCGATCCGGCCTGGGTAACGCCTGAATTCTGGTAGCAGATCTGGGCATAGACGCCCATGTCGTCCATCGCCTGCAATCGGTCCTTGAGGATGTGGCCGCCGGGGTGCGCCTGTTCCAGCTTGGGGAAGGCAAGCCGTCCGAGCAGCTTGTTCTTGTCCTTGCGGATCACGTTGCCGCCCATCGAGCCGAAATTGCGATCACCGACATACCAGCGCTCAACCCCATCGGAATCGAGCTTCACATAGGGCACCTTGTCCTTGTATTTGGCCGGCGCACGGCTGGTGAACAGGTCCGGGGCTTCGGTGATGTGGGTGTCGGTATCGACGATCTTGATGCCCGCAAACATCGGATCGATGCCGCCTGCCTGCGTCGCATAGTCAACCTCGCGGATCACGCCGCCTTCGGTGTAGCCTTCGGCAGACCAGTATTTCTTCGCGGAAGTGGCCAGTTCTGTGGTGTCTGCTTCGGCCATGGCATTTCTCCTGAGTGAGTCTTTCTTGTCCCCTATTCGCAAATAGGGACGGCAATGGCAATTGCCAGTGTCCAGTCAGCGCGGGCGCGATTGGCTGAATTTCGGGCCTCTTGACTAAGCCGCGATAGTCTCCAGCGCCTCATTGCATTCAACCCACGCCGCCTCAGCCGCGCCGATCAGCGTTTCCAGCTCGGCGCGGCGCTTCATCAGTTCGGTCATGGTCAGCTTGGCAAAGGCCGGCTTGGCCGTTGAAGGGTCGAACATCGCCTGATCGACCGCGCCGCGCTCCAGCGTCAAGCGCTCCAGCTCTGCTTCGGCGCTGCGAGCGCGCTTGCGCAAGGCCTGGCCCTTTTCACGCGCTTCTGCGGCGGCTTTGCGCGCTTCCTTCTTGTTGACCCCGGTCTTGGCCTCGCCGCCACGCGCCACGGCGGGCTCCTTGGCCAGGACGAAGGCGATGTAGTCGTCAATCGAACCGTCGAATTCCTTCGCGGTGCCGCTGTCGACCAGAACCAGTCGGTCCGCCGTCATTTCCAGCATGTGCCGGTCATGGCTGACCATCACCACAGCGCCCGAATAATCGTTGAGCGCCTGAATGAGCGCCTCGCGCGCATCGACATCAAGGTGGTTCGTCGGCTCGTCGAGGATCAGCATGTGCGGCGCGTCACGGGTGATCAGCGCCAGGGCCAGCCGCGCGCGCTCGCCGCCTGACAACCTGCCAACCTCGGTGGTCGCCTTGGGGCCGGAAAAGCCGAACCGGCCCAGCTGCGCGCGCACCGCGCCGGGTGTTGCGCCCTTCATCAGGTGGCTCATGTGCTGGAGCGGAGTTTCCGAACGGTCCAGCTCTTCGACCTGATACTGGGTGAAATAGCCCACGCGCATTTTGCCGCTGGCGTTCATCTCGCCGTCCATCGGCTTCAGCTGCGCCGCCAGCAACCGCGCCAGCGTGGTCTTGCCGTTGCCGTTGCGGCCCAGCAGCGCAATCCGGTCATCGGGATCGAGCCGCAAGTTGAGGCGGCTGAGCACCGGCTCCTTGCCATATCCGACCGAGGCCAGATCGAGCGTGATCAGTGGCGGGCGCAATTCGTCGGAGCTGGGAAAATCAAAGCTGAGCGAGGGGTCGTCGATCAGTTCGGCAATCGGTTGCAGCTTGGCCAGCGCCTTCTGGCGGCTTTGCGCCTGCTTGGCGGTGGAGGCGCGAGCGGAATTCTTGGCGATATATTCCTGCAAATGCTCGCGCTGCGCCTGCTGCTTGGCCTTGGCCGATGCAAGCTGCGCCTGCCGTTCGGCACGGAGCCGCTCGAAGGCATCATAGCCGCCGGGATAGAGCGTCAGCTTGCCCGCACCCAGATGCAGGATGTGATCGACGACATTGTTGAGGAAGTCGCGCTCATGACTGACCAGCAGGATCGTCGCTGGGTAACTTATGAGGAAATCCTCCAGCCACAACACGGCTTCCAGATCGAGATGGTTCGAGGGTTCATCAAGGAGCAACAGGTCTGGCTGCGAAAACAGCAAGGCCGCCAGCGCCACCCGCATTCGCCAGCCGCCCGAAAAGCTCTCCAGTTCGCGGTGCTGCGCCTCTTCATCAAAGCCCAGACCATCGAGAATGCGCGAGGCGCGCGCGGGCGCGGAGTGCGCCTCGATGGCGATCAGCCGCTCATGAATATCGCCCAGCCTGTCCGGATCGTGGCTGGTCTCGCTCTCATGCATCAGCGCCGCACGCTCGGTATCGGCGGCGAGCACCGTCTGAAACGGTGACGCAGTGCCGCCCGGTGCTTCCTGCGCGATGTAACCGAGACGTGCCCCGCGCGGCATCGCAACCGACCCGGTATCCGGCTCCAGCATCCCGGCGATCACCCGGATCAGTGTCGACTTGCCCGCGCCGTTGCGGCCTATCAAACCGATCCGCCCGCGCGGCGGCAGCTTGGCGGTGGCACCATCGATGATCGTGCGCCCGCCGAGGCGGACGGTAATGTCAGTGATATTGAGCATCGCGGGCGCTTAGGTGACCCGTCCGCCAACGGCAAGCCCGCGCGCGAAACACGGCTGTTGCCGCCGCTGCCGAAATCACGCTAGACTGGTGTCAAGCGGGGTCTACCAGCCGCAACAGGGGGAGGCAGTATAATGGACAAGGGTCCGAATGCCAGCATCGGCGCGCAGCGCTTCATGATCTGGCTGTCGATCATATTATGCGCGGTGTTCGGCATTGCGACGATGGGCCTGATGCGGTTCCTGCCTGCCATTCCCGCAAACCTCTCCGCCGATCAGGTCGTGCAGCTTTATGCCGAACACAACATCCGCTTTCGCATCGGAGTAGTCTTCGCGCTGATCGCGGGCGGGTTCCTCGCGCCGCTGACGGTGGTCATTTCCGTGCAGATGGCGCGGCTGGAAAAGGGCGTGCCACTGTGGGCGATCCTTCAGGGGCTTACCGGCGTTGTCGGCACGGCCTTTATCTGGCTGCCGGTGATGATCTGGGGCACCGCCGCCTTCACCCCCGAACGTGCGCCCGAACTGACCTTGATGATGCACGAATTTGGCTGGCTGATGTTCATCACCCCGCTCAGCCTGTTTCCAATGCAACTGCTGGGCGTGATCTATGTCGCCTTCACCAAGGAAGAGGACGACGCGGTCTCGGCCTTCCCGCGATGGCTCGGCTATCTCACCGCCTGGCAGCTGGTGCAAAGCTTCGGCGGGCCGATCGCAGTCCTGTTCAAGACCGGCATCTTCTCATGGAACGGGCTATTGCCCTTCTGGCTGCCGTTCCTGCTGTTCTTCGCCTGGCTCGCTGCGATCTGCTGGACCTTGCTGCGCGCACTCCGCTCTCAACAGGCAGCCGGACGGGATAGCGCGTGAGTTCAAGCGCAGGGCGAGAGGGCCATATTCCCGGTGAGGCAGGAGTATGGCTGCTGATCTTCGGCGAGATGAGCTTTTTCTCGGCGCTGTTTGCCAGTTACCTGATTGCACGAGGCGGCGATGCGGCAGGTTTTGCTGCCGGTCAGGCGGAGCTCAGCCGGACAATCGGCGTCGTCAACACGCTGCTGCTGCTGACAAGTTCGCTGTTCGTGGCCTGGGGCGTGGCGGCGATGAAAAAGGGCGATTGCCTGCGCGCGCCGCGCCTGTTCGCATGGGGGCTTGTCTGCGGATTGGGCTTCATCGCGCTAAAGGCCGCCGAATATGCTGATTTGCTCGCGCGCGGTATCGCCATCGATAGCCATGCGTTCTTTGCCTGGTATTTCGGCCTTACCGCGTTGCATCTGGGGCACGTGCTGATCGGTGCGGTGCTGCTGATGGTGCTTAGCCGGACCACACGCCGCCCCTTTGCCAAGCCCGCGCATGGTGCGCTGGCGGAAAGCGCAGCCTGCTTCTGGCACATGGTCGATCTGTTATGGATCGTCCTGTTCCCGCTGCTCTATCTCGTCCGGTGAAGCTGATGCTCGCCTGGCTGCTCCTGTGCGCAGTGACGCTGGTATCGCTGGCGGTCGGCAGCAGCGGGAGCGCGGCGGCAGGTGCGGCCGTACTGACTTTTGCCATCGCCAAGGCAGCAATGGTCATGTTCGCGTTCATGGATCTGGCCCGCGCGCCGCTCGCGCTCCGCCTGATTGCCGCCGCATGGCTGGCGCTGGTGCTCGGTCTTTTGCTGGCTGCACACAGCGGAATGCTTGGCTGATCAGCCAGGCAATCTGGGCCAAGCCATTTGACAATCCGCTGATCTGCGCCTAGTTGCACCTCTCACTCGGTGCTTCGAGCACGGTTGGTCCACGCGCAGGGACCCGCCACGGAAGGAAGCAATCCGGGTTTTCATCTGACGCAAGTGGCTGCTGGCCGGGGGAATCTCCGCGCCAATGCGGCCGTTTTGTGTTGGCTGGCACCCTGCCTGCGTATCCGTTTTTCAGTTCGCTCAGCAAAGAGGCACGTCCCCTCCCATGGCCAGCAAGCCCAATATCAACGCCGCAGCAAACCGCTCGTCGGCGAAGAAGCGCATCCGCAAGATCTTCGGCGACATCCACGAAGTGGTGCAGATGCCGAACCTGATCGAGGTTCAGCGCGAAAGCTATGAGCAGTTCCTGCGCAGCGACCCAGCCACCGGCTATGTCTCGGGCCTGGAAAAGACCCTGCGTTCGGTATTCCCGATCCGCGACTTTGCCGGCACCAGCGAACTCGATTTCGTCAACTATGTGCTTGAAGATCCCAAGTACGACACCACCGAGTGCCGCCAGCGCGGGATCACCTATGCCGCGCCGATGAAGGTGACGCTGCGCCTGATCGTGTTCGAGGTCGATAGCGAGACTGAAACCCGTTCGGTGCTCGATATCAAGGAGCAGGACGTTTACATGGGCGACATGCCGCTCATGACCAAGAACGGCACTTTCGTGATCAACGGCACCGAGCGCGTCATCGTCAGCCAGATGCACCGTTCGCCGGGCGTTCTGTTCGATCATGACCGCGGCAAGACGCATTCGTCGGGCAAGTTTCTGTTCGCCGCGCGCGTCATTCCCTACCGTGGTTCATGGCTCGATTTCGAATTCGACGCCAAGGACATCGTCAACGTGCGGATCGATCGCAAGCGCAAGCTGCCGGTCACCTCGCTGCTGTTCGGTCTTGGCCTCGATGCCGAAGCGATCCTCAACCACTTCTACGAAACCGTCATCTGGCGGCGCGGCGAAGGCGGCTGGCGCTTGCCGTACACGCCCGATCAGTGGCGCGGTCAGAAGCCCGCCTTCGATATCGTCGACGCCAAGTCGGGCGAGGTCATTTTTGCGGCTGGCACCAAGATTTCACCGCGCGCCGCCAACAAGGCGCAAAAGGATGGCCTCGCTGAACTGCTGATCCCGACCGAGGAAATCTTCGGCCGGTATGCTGCCAACGACGTTATCGACGAGACGACGGGCCGTATCTGGGTTGAAGCGGGCGACGAAGTCACCCCTGAAAATCTCGAATCGCTCGACAAGGCCGGGATCGACGAGCTTGGCTTGCTCGATATTGACCACGTCAACATCGGTCCGTGGATCCGCAACACGCTGCAGGTCGACAAGGCCGAGAACCGCGACATGGGCCTTGAGGCGATCTACAAGGTGATGCGTCCGGGCGAGCCGCCGACGAAGGAAACTGCGGAAGCGCTGTTCGAAGGCCTGTTCTTCGATGGTGACCGCTATGACCTGTCGGCCGTGGGCCGCGTCAAGCTCAACATGCGTCTGGCGCTCGACGCTGAGGATACCGTCACCACCCTGCGCACCGAGGACATCCTCGCCGTGGTCAAGGAACTGGTGAACCTCAAGGACGGCAAGGGCGAGATCGACGACATCGACAATCTCGGCAACCGCCGCGTGCGTTCGGTCGGCGAACTGCTGGAAAACCAGTACCGCGTCGGTCTGCTGCGCATGGAGCGCGCGGTCAAGGAGCGGATGAGCTCGGTCGATGTTTCGACCGTGATGCCCAACGATCTGATCAACGCCAAGCCTGCGGTCGCCGCCGTGCGCGAATTCTTCGGCTCGTCGCAGCTGTCGCAGTTCATGGATCAGACCAACCCGCTGTCCGAAGTCACCCACAAGCGCCGCGTCTCGGCATTGGGACCAGGCGGCCTCACCCGTGAGCGCGCAGGCTTTGAAGTCCGCGACGTTCACCCGACCCATTATGGCCGCATCTGCCCGATTGAAACGCCGGAAGGCCCAAACATCGGTCTGATCAACTCGCTGTCGACCTTTGCCCGCGTGAACAAGTACGGCTTCATCGAAACGCCGTACCGCAAGGTCATCGACGGCAAGGTGACGCGCGACGTGATCTATCTCTCCGCGATGGAAGAGCAGAAGCACACGGTCGCGCAGGCTTCGGCAGAAACCAATGCCGATGGCAGCTTCATCGACGAGCTGATTTCGGCTCGTGAAGCTGGCGAATTCGTCATGGCTCCGCGCGCCACGGTGACGCTGATGGACGTCAGCCCCAAGCAGCTGGTCTCGGTCGCTGCATCGCTGATCCCGTTCCTGGAAAACGATGACGCCAACCGCGCGCTGATGGGCTCGAACATGCAACGTCAGGCCGTGCCGCTGGTTCAGGCCGAAGCGCCGTTTGTCGGCACCGGCATGGAAGCCACGGTTGCGCGCGATTCGGGTGCGGCCATCGGTGCCCTGCGCGCCGGTATCGTCGATCAGGTCGATGCCACCCGCATCGTCGTTCGCGCATCGGGCGATATCGAGGCCGGCCAGTCCGGCGTCGACATCTACACCCTGCAAAAGTTCCAGCGTTCGAACCAGAACACCTGCATCAACCAGCGTCCGCTGGTGAAGGTGGGTGACACGGTCGAACTGGGCGACATCATCGCCGACGGTCCTTCGACCGAGCTGGGTGAGCTGGCACTGGGCCGTAACAGCCTCGTCGCCTTCATGCCCTGGAACGGCTACAACTACGAAGATTCGATCCTGATTTCGGAACGCATCGTCAAGGACGACGTCTTCACCTCGATCCACATCGAGGAATTCGAAGTCATGGCCCGCGACACCAAGCTTGGGCCAGAAGACATCACCCGCGACATTCCGAACGTCGGAGAGGAGGCCCTGCGCTGCCTCGACGAAGCGGGCATCGTCTATATCGGTTCCGAAGTGCATCCCGGCGATATTCTGGCGGGCAAGATCACCCCCAAGGGTGAAAGCCCGATGACGCCGGAAGAAAAGCTGCTGCGCGCCATCTTCGGTGAAAAAGCCAGCGACGTGCGCGACACCTCGCTGCGGCTGCCGCCGGGTGTTTCGGGCACAGTCGTCGAAGTGCGCGTGTTCAACCGTCACGGCATCGAGATCGATGACCGTACCCGCGCGATCCAGAACGAGGAAATCGAACGCCTCGCCAAGGATCG
>JANPPM010000090.1:0-4307 GCA_031428495.1 Novosphingobium sp. | reverse complement strand
GCTGGCAGATGCCGCAGTAACGATCAACCGGCCCCCGCGCGATGGCCGGATGGCGTTCATCCGCACGCCGGACGGAATATCGGTTGAGCTTTTGCAGATGGGCGACGCTTTGGCGGCTCAGGAGCCGTGGGCGAGCATGGCGAATGTGGGTGAGTGGTAGCGCTGCGGTTCGATAAGACGGCGCCTTTGGATGGCAATGCGCTATGCTGCTTGGCCATCAGCACAGTCAGGAACTCCCCGATGCTCGATCTCGCATTACGCGCCGTCCATGTTCGCAAATCTCATTCAGCGTGAGCGCGCCAGTCCCCTATAAGAGCACGCCGATATTCGATCAGGACACGCTGCCTGCCGGGCTGCGCAGAGAGCATCGCACGAAGCTGGGCGTATGGGGCGTCATCAGGGTGTTCGAAGGACGTCTGCGCTTCACTGTCCTCGATCCCGCCTCCGAGACAATACTTGACCCGGATCATTTCGGACTGGTCCTGCCGGATCAGCCGCACTTGGTTGAGCCGCTGGGTGCGATGCGGATGCAGGTTGATTTTTACGACTGCGATCCATCTGCGGCTTAGAACGACAGGCTAACTGCGGGCAACGCGACTTCCCGCGACCCACAACACCCCAAACCCAAGCACCGCTGAAATCAGAGAACCTGCGAGCACCCCCAACTTGGCCTGCTCGACCAGTTCCGGACTGGCCGGAAAGGCGAGTGCGCCGATGAACAGGCTCATGGTAAAGCCGATGCCGCACAGCAGCGCCATACCCCACAGTTGTGTCCAGCTTGCATCGCCGGGCTTTCGGCCGATGCCAAAGTGGCACGCGGCCCAGATCGTGCCGAAAATGCCCAGCTGTTTGCCCAGCACCAGCCCCATGGCGACGGCGAGCGGGAGCGGCGCTGCAAGCTCGCCTATCCCGCCGCTCAAATGCGCACCGGCGTTTGCCAGCCCGAATAGGGGCAGGATCAGATAGGCGTTCCAGGACACCAGCGCGTGTTCCATCCGCAGCAGCAGGCTGTCACCGCCCTTGTCGAGCCCCAGCGGGATCAGTACCGCCGCAGCAACGCCTGCGACTGTTGCGTGGACGCCCGAATGTAGAGTGCAGTACCAGGCTAGCGCTGCCAGCGCGGTGAAAACCCAGCCGCTGCCGCGCTGCATCCTGCCAAGAATGGCCATCGCCGCGAGGGCTGCCAGCGCCGCAAGCAGCCAGCCCACGGCGATGCCCTTGGTGTAGAACACCGCGATGATCGCCACTGCGCCGATATCGTCAACAATGGCGATGGTCAGCAGCAGCAGCCGCAACGATGGCGGCGCGCGGCGGCCCAGCAGGGCCAATACGCCAATGGCGAAGGCAATGTCAGTCGCAGCAGGTATGGCCCAGCCACCGCGCAGGGCTGGATCGCCTCCCGCTATGGCAAGGTAGATCGCGGCGGGCACTGCCATTCCGGCAAGCGCGGCAAGCACCGGGATGCGCCGCTTGTCAGCGCTCGACAGTTCACCGTCCAGCAGTTCGCGCTTTATCTCGAGCCCCACCGCGAAGAAGAACAGCGCCATCAGCGCGTCGTTGATCCACAGGTGCAGATTGTTCAGCTTTGGGATCGGGCTCCACGGCAACGGATCATGCAGCGCGGCATGGTAGAACGATGCAGCGGGTGAATTAGCCAGCGCCAGTGCGAGAGCAGCGGCGGCAATCAGCAGAATGCCAGCACCGGCCTCTCCGCCCAGCGTGCGGCGCAGCGCTGCGGCCATGCGATTGGCGAGATGGCGGCGTTGCGGCACGTGTCGAACTCCAGCGGCTGACAATCTTCCTCTAGGGCAAACCTAAGCCATTGCAAATCACTGGGAAAGCAATAGGCTCGGCAGCTGGGGTGAGGCCGAGGGGGTTGGTCTGGATTGTGCCTGACGGGGCGGTAACAGGGGTTGAGCAGCTTTTGGGTTGGCTGCTGACGGCGGAGCACGAATTGTTGCTCTTCGCCGCCTTTTGGTTTGTTGTCAGCGCAATAGATGAAGCAGCGGTCGATATTTCATGGCTTTGGCTGCGGCTTGGCGGCAAGGCAAGCGCGGGCAAAGTACCGCAGGGCCTCACGGAATCTCCTTTACTTGGCCGCGCGGCGATTCTGGTCCCTGCCTGGCATGAGGACGCAGTGATCGGTCATATGATCTCCCACATGTTGGGGGCGTGGCAGCAGCGCGAATTCGTTATCTATGTCGGCTGTTATCGCAATGATCCCGCGACGCTTGCTGCGGCGATTGCCGGGGCGGGGGGCGATGCCCGCGTGCGCATCGTCATCAACGAGCAGAACGGGCCGACGACCAAGGCAGACTGTCTCAACCGGCTGTATTCCGCGCTGCGCGCCGATGAAGCGCGTTCAGGGGTCCAGTTTCGCAATGTCGTGATGCATGATGCCGAGGATATGGTCCATCCGGCCGCGCTCGCCGTGATTGACCGTGCGCTGGCCGAGGTCGATTTCGTCCAGTTGCCGGTCCGGCCCGAACCTCAGCCAGCCTCGTTGTGGATCGCTGGGCACTACGCGGATGAATTTACCGAGGCGCATGCCAAGACGCTGGTGGTGCGCGATGCATTGGGCGCGGCGATCCCGGCGGCCGGTGTCGGCTGCGGCTTCAGCCGGGAGGCACTGGCCAGCCTTGCGCGGCGGCGAATGGCGGCGGGCGAGGCAGGGCCGTTCGCCTCCGAATGCCTGACCGAGGACTATGAACTGGGCCTCCTGATCGCCCGCGATGGTGGCCGCAGCCGGTTCCTGCGGATGCGCGATGCGGAGGGTCACCTTGTTGCAACGCGCAGTTATTTTCCGGCGACGCTCGAAACCTCGGTGCGGCAAAAGGCGCGCTGGATTCACGGCATTGCGCTGCAAGGCTGGGAGCGGCTTGGCTGGAAGGGCCGCCCGGTCGAAATATGGATGGCACTGCGTGACCGGCGTGGACCGCTCACCGCCGTTGTGCTTGCTGCTGCCTACCTGTTGCTGTTTGTTGAAGCACTGCTCGGGACCGCCCGGATGATGGGAATGGTCGATGGGCTGGCTCCATCGAGCCTCTTGCAGTTCATGATGGCGATGAGCTTTGTCAGCTTCGTCTGGCGCGCGCTGATGCGTTTCGCATTTACTGCGCGCGAATATGGCCTGTTTGAAGGCTTGGCAGCCGTTCTGCGAATTCCGATTGGCAATATCATCGCAATCATGGCGGGGCGGCGCGCGCTGGTCGCCTATATCCGGACACTGCGCGGGGCCAAGGTAAGTTGGGACAAGACCAAACACGGCGAGCATCCCGCTGCTACGAAACTGGCGGCGGCGCCGATGTTGGTCGCAGGAGCATGATGGGCGGGCTCTCCCGGCGCGGGCACCCGCTCATTGCGCTGGTGTTGATCATTGGCGGTTGGGTCTCTGCTCGCGCAGTAATGTGGGAGGCGCCTGCGGATGTCGAAGTGCGGACAGTCGCGGGCCTGGCTGGTCCTACGTTTGCGGCATGGCAGGCAGAGAACAGGCAAGACCTAAGCGATCCGGAACAAGAGTTTACTGCATCCGCAGGCGAACCGGTGCGCGCTTTGCGCGACTATCGCAGCGCTCGCCGTGAAGCTGCTTCGGCAACCCAGGCCTCTGCCCCACGGTTGCCGTTGTTTGCGCGCGAGGCTGCGCCGGTTTCGCCATCGCGCAGCTCACCATCGCTTCGCGCGCTGACATTACCACTTGCGCCAGCTCCAGTGCGCGTTGCGGTTGGCCATCAACTGCTCTGGATGGCCGCGCTGGCCCACATCCCATTCCCAGCCTCGCTGGCCGGTATGCCGCACATGGCGAGCGCCGTGCCGGTGCCGTTCTATCCCACGGGGCAGGCCCCGCTCTCTGAACAGCGCCGCTGGTCCGCCGACAGTTGGGTGCTTTGGCGGCGGGGCAGCTATGGCGCATCGGCGGGCGGGCTGTTGACCCCCAGCTATGGCGCAAGCCAGGCAGGAGGAGTGCTGCGCTATCGCCTCGCACCAAACAGTGGACACGGCCCTGCCGTCTATTTGCGCGCAACAGCTGCGCTCAATGGTTCGAACGAGCGCGAAGCCGCGCTGGGCCTCTCCGCCCGTCCCTTTGCCAAAGTTCCCATCGTTCTGGCTGGCGAGGCGCGTTTCACCTCGACCCCCGGCGGCCAGCATATCCGCCCGGCTGCCTATGCGGTCACCGAACTGCCGCCTGTCGTGCTCCCACTCGGCCTGCGCGGCGAGGTTTACGGGCAGGCGGGCTATGTTGGCGGCAAATTTGCGACCGGCTTTGCTGACGGTCAAGTCCGGGTCGATCACCGAGTGGTGCGGCTGGG
>JANPPM010000089.1:0-15497 GCA_031428495.1 Novosphingobium sp. | reverse complement strand
GGCACGAACTGGCCATTGCCAGCGTCCCGTCCACGAGTACCCTTACTCATCGGATTTCTCCTAGTGAGTTCGAGCGGTTGAGCCGCACCCCCGAAGCACCGACCGTGCCTCGCGCCTTTCAAGGCGGTCGGGACCGGGGCTTGGCTCGCAGCAAGGATTCCGGGGGATGCGTCCAGAGTCTAGCGCGAAGTGCGCCACGCCTCGAGTTTTCCCCCGCTACGCAACCAAAATGGCACTGATGTTGGGGATTCAGTCGATTCCTGAGCTTACGCTAACCCATTACGTCCAAACGATGTTCTCATTCTTGGGTTTGTAAAGTGCATAAACGCCTTCGGCACGCAAGGCGAAAATATCGACCACTGCCGCCTATGATGCCCGCCGGGCCAGCCCTGAATTCAACCGCGCCTGGCAGCAATCGCTGTGCGAAGGCTATGACCACCTCGAAATGGAACTGCTCCACCGGTTGCGCACTGGCGAGGTAAAGCCGCCTGCCGGTGCCAAGCGCGGCAGCCGCGGCTTTGACAATGCCACTGCGTTCCGCCTGCTCGCCGCCCACCGCGACAGCGCAGCACGCCAGCGGGCGGTGCGCGGCAACGAGGACGCAGAGGCTATTGTACTTGGCATCAACGCCAAGCTGGAGCGGATGCGCCAGCGCATGCTGGCCGCACCGGCCAGTGATGCTGTGATCGATGCAGTGATCGACGGGGATACACATGACCCGGCATGATCTGCTCGACTGGTTGCTGAACCTGCCGGAGGCCGAGCGGCTCGAACAATTACGCGCATTGGGGTCCG
The DNA here is from genome assembly GCA_031428495.1 of Novosphingobium sp. Lineage (GTDB taxonomy): Bacteria > Pseudomonadota > Alphaproteobacteria > Sphingomonadales > Sphingomonadaceae > Novosphingobium. The sequence goes on along the minus strand of JANPPM010000089.1, from coordinate 14,702 downwards.
CTGAGCGCACGGAATTTGCCTTTCACTGGCACCTGTGGGCGCGGCGGGACCAGCTGCCGCCGCCGGGCGACTGGCGCGTGTGGCTGATCATGGCCGGGCGCGGCTTTGGCAAGACCCGCGCCGGGGCAGAATGGGTGCGCAGCCTGGCCGAGGCTGATCCGGCAGCGCGGATTGCGCTGGTTGCCGGATCACTGGGCGAGGCACGCTCGGTAATGGTTGAGGGTGAAAGCGGCATTCTGGCGGTTTGCCCGGCCGATCGCCGCCCGCATTATGAGGCCTCACTGCGGCGGCTCACCTGGCCCAATGGCGCGACTGCCGTGCTCTATTCAGGGGCCGAGCCGGAAAGCCTGCGGGGGCCGCAACATAGCCATGCTTGCGGGTCAGGCGCAAAAGGAAGCCTTCGTCAACGAAGCTCACGCCCTTACCGATGCATTGCTGCATTGCGCCATCGATGGTGAGGCCACAGCCCCTCCCGGAACACCTGCTAATGGCAGCAATTGGCTGGTAGCCTCAGCCCCGACCGGCGACTGGGCCGGACAGGCAGGAAAGATTGCATGCCGTCAGGCGGGCAACTGGCTGTTCATTGAGCCGCGCGACGGAATGCGCTTGCTTGACCGGTCAACCGGCCAGGAGAGGCACTATTTTAGCGGCTGGCAAGTGCCGGTAGCGCCAGCAGCTGTAGCAGGCGGTTCAACCATCGACGCAGAGGCAAGAGCCGCGATTACCAGTCTAATTTCAGCCTTGCGCATCGCTGGAGTTTTCGCGGCGTAAGCGGTCCATGCAACCAGAAATATCGCCAAAAAGAAGTCAGTCGGGAACAATATCGCGCCTTACACGTTCGACCCCTAGGCATTGGAAATGCTCACTTCACAGCGCTGCGTGTCGTGATTTTTTCTTTCCCTCAGGGATCTAATAATAAAGGCAATGAATATGCGTAGATTAGTAATCTGTTTAGCTCTTGCATCGACTGCAATGGCCTCCCCGTCTTTCGCTCGTGATGGTTCATCTTATATTGAAGGTCAATTCGGAGCGATGCTGCTCGAAGACCTCAAATTCGACATAGGCACAATAAACGACGGAGCAAAGATTGACTCAAAGCCGGGTTTCGATGGCGGTGTTGTTATCGGTTATGACTTCGGCCCACTTCGCCTTGAAGCTGACACGAGCTTTCGCCGCGCAAAAGCAAAGCGAGTGACCACCGGCAACGGCGCTCTCTTACCAAACGCCAATGCGGGCAATCTGGTTGCCGGGACATTTTCTGACCGCGGCAAATCAGATGTGATCAGCCTGACCGGCAACATTCTGGCTGATTTTGGCCCTGATAACGGCCTGCAAGGCTTTGTTGGCGGCGGACTTGGTGTGGCTCGTGTGCATTTTCGTGGATCGCTCAACAACGGCGCAAACAATTTTATTGATGACAAGGACACGGGCCTTGCCTGGCAGTTGCTGGCGGGCTTCCGCGCTCCTGTGAGCGACCGCGTCGATGCCGGCGTACGCTACCGCTATTTCAATGTAAGAAACCTTCGGATGACGGATACGGCAGGCCGGTCAGTCAAAACCGACTGGCGTTCGCACAGCCTGATGGGCACGTTGACCTATAACTTCGGCGGCGAAGTTCAGGAATATCCGGTCGCGCTTCCACCGCCGCCCCCGCCTCCTCCCCCGCCGCCTCCGCCCCCTCCGGCGCCAGTCGCAGTCTGCAACAAGGGTCCCTACATCGTATTTTTCGACTGGGATAAGTCAGACATCACGATGGAAGCCGCATCGATCCTCGACAGTGCCGCCAATGCTTATGGCAGCTGTGAGCGGGTTCCGGTGATGGTTGCGGGCTACGCTGACCGTTCTGGTTCGCCGGGCTATAACCAGGGACTCTCGGAGCGCCGTTCATCGGCAGTTCGCGGTTATCTGGGTTCGCACGGGGTTCCAGATACGGACATTTCTGCTCAGGGTTTCGGTGAAAACAACAACCGGGTTCCCACAGCGGACGGCGTTCGCGAACTTCAGAACCGCCGGGTCGAGATCACTTACGGACCTGGCTCGGGCAACTAAGAGCTACTATTGATGGAAAGGGGCCAGACAGTTTCTGGCCCCTTTTTTTGTCTTATTAGCTCGCGTAGTGGGTTGCGTCCTCGATTCCAGCGTCCGCAAATCCAGCGCGCCGCAAGCGGCAGCTCTCGCACTGCCCGCAGGCCCGGCCATCAGGTTCGGGATCATAACACGACCAGCTGATTGCGGGATCAAACCCCAAACGCTGGGCCTCGCGCGCTATGTCAGCCTTGCCGAGATGCTGGAGCGGCGCATGGATGGAAAAATCCCCTCCTTGGCTGCCCGCCTTGGTCGCCAGCCGCGCCAGATCGGCAAAACCTTTGATAAATTCTGGGCGGCAATCAGGGTAACCGGAATAATCGAGAGCATTCACTCCGATAAAAATGTCACGAGCGCCGAGCACTTCCGCCCAAGCCAAGGTAAGTGACAGAAATACGAGATTGCGAGCGGGAACATAGGTGACCGGGATATCAGTCTCCGGACCTGCTTTGGGCACGGCAATATCATCCGTCAGCGCCGATCCGCCGAACTGGCGCAGATCGAGTGGCAAGACGATATGGCCTTCAACCCCAAGATCCGACGCGATCAGACGCGCGGCTTCGATTTCACAGCGGTGGCGCTGACCATAATCGATTGTCAGGGCAAAAAGGCGGTATCCCGCCTCGCGTGCGAGGCCAGCCGACACCATTGAGTCGAGCCCGCCCGACAGCAACACAACTGCCTTGCGGCGTTCACTATTGGCAATTGGATCCATATTGCGCCGCTATGCCGACTAGCTGGCGATGGCAACTACGCTCAACCGGTACAATCACCAATGCGGCGCGCTTCGGCAACAAAATCAAAGGGCAGGCCATCGGCTATGCCTTGCGTATCAACCTGCGCCAGCCGCCCGGTTTCATAGCGAATGTGAGTTCGCCCGTAGCCCCGGCCAGGACAGGTATATTGGACGGTCACTTCAGCGGTGCTGTCGGCCACGATCAAGCGGTCACATGTACTGCCGGGGTGGCGCAACTGGATCAGACGGCGGCCATCACGCAAGCAAATCTGCTCTGTCAGCCCACGCGAACCGCGCGGACGCAGCTCCCAGCGGCCAGTCTCTAGCCGATCAAGCATGGCCAGCCCTGGCCGTTGACCTGCCGCAGGAACGGCGAAGCCCGCCGTGCAGGCCAAGGCAACGATCGCGGCCCGGGCCAGCGGCTTGATATGAACTTTTGCAAGGCGGGTCTTCATTGGCTTTCCAGAAGCGCAGGATTGTGGCGACGCCATGTAGCCGATTTCCGCACTACGACCAAGTGTTGCATTTCAGCGGTGAATGGAAAGTTTACGCATCGATCTTGAAGGTTTTCGAACAAAATGCGCAATCAACGCTTATCAACCCATCGTCACCTCGCATCTCGGCGCGTTCGGGCTCAGCGAAACGTGTAAGTACGGATTGATAGTATTCGGCGGTGCAGCGGCAGCCGCGCGTTAGATGACCAAGCGCTTCAACCCGCACTTCCTGTTCCTCATGAAACAGGCGCCAGATAAGCGCTTCGAGTGAAAGGCCACGATCAACCAGTTCGTCATGACGAATACTCCCGGCCAGCACCTCAACGTGTTCCCATTCCGGGTGGTCCAAGCGCACGTGCAGTCGCTCGCGCCCCTCTTCGCCTTCCGCCAGATGCTGCGCCAGCAGGCCTGCTGCGACGCAGTTCCGCCCATCCCATTTTACTGCCGTGCGGATGACGGTCGGTATCTGCTCTGACTGGACAAAATAGCTCTCGCACGCCTGCGACAGCGAATCCCCTTCAAGTGGCACAATCCCCTGATAACGCTGGCCGGTGACCGCATAGTCGAAGGTAATCGCCAGATAGGCCTTGCCGAACAGTGCGTAGAGCGATGGATTCGCGCCGAGCATTGCCAACCGGTCTGCATCGTGGCGCACGTAACCCCGGATTGCGCCTGCCTGATAATCGCAGGCCAACAAGCCAACGATACCGCCCTCAGTTTGCGCCTGAATGGTCAGCTGGCTATCCTGATCCTTGAGCAGCGAACCGATCAGGCTGGTCAGAACCAGTGCTTCGGCAAGCAAGTGACGTATCGGCAGCGGATAATCGTGCGCCGATAGCACAGTGTCGAGCACCGGTCCCAACCGCACGATCCGCCCGCGTGCACTGCGCTGCGGAAGCGTGAAGGCCAGCACCTGATCGTTGCCGGTTTCGTCCGGCGGGATAGAACCAGCCACGCTCACAACTGGCCGAAGATCCAGCGCAGCACCGATTTTTGCGCATGAATGCGATTTTCTGCTTCGTCCCACACGACCGATTGCGCACCGTCGATCACGCAGGCACTGACTTCCTCACCACGATGCGCAGGCAAGCAGTGCAGGAAAAGCGCATCGGGGGCAGCCAGGGCCATAAGCGCCTCATTCACCTGAAACGGGGACATTGCGGCAATTCGGGCCTCGGCTCCGGTTTGCCCCATCGATACCCAAGAATCGGTGACCACCACATCAGCGCCTGCAACCGCCGCACGCGGATCGCGCGTTACTGTAATCTTTGCGCCACCCGCGCGCGCGCGCTCTACGAATCCGGCGTCGCAATCATAGCCTTCCGGAACGCCGATCCGGACATTGAATTTGAGCAGTCCCGCTGCTTCGACAATCGAGTGGAGCACATTGTTACCATCGCCCAGCCAAGCCAGTTCGAGGCCCGGCAAGGACTTGCCACGTTCAATCAGGGTTAGCAGGTCAGCCATGATCTGACACGGATGAGACTGATCGGTTAGACCGTTGATTACCGGCACTGTGGCATGCGCGGCAAGCTCCTCGACTTTGGCATGGTCATCAGTCCGCAGCATGATCGCATCGGCCATCCGGCTTAGCACCCGCGCGGTGTCGGCAATGGTCTCACCGCGCCCCAGTTGCATGCTCCCCGCGTCCATCACCAATGCGCTGCCGCCAAGCTGGCGCATCGCCATATCGAACGAAACGCGCGTGCGGGTCGAGTTTTTCTCGAAGATCATCGCCAGTACACGCCCGGCCAGCGGCGCATCAGAATCGGGCTTGCCTTTTGGCCACGCCAGACGTGCCGCCTTGCGATCGAGTGCATCACCAAGCATCGCCGCGACCGCATCGCCGCCAGCATCTGAAAGATTGAGAAAGTGCCGGGTCATGCCGATACCGCCACAGGCTGGAAGCTGGCCGCGCCGGCCGAGAGCTTTTCCATGAACTCCTCGATGTGTTCATCACCAATCACCAGCGGGGGCACGATCCGCATCGTGTTATCGGCACCCGAGACGGTCAGAAGTGCGTGATTGTCCCGCAAATGCGAAACAAAGTCGCGTGGTTCGGCCTTGAGCCGAAGTCCTAGCAATAGCCCGCGCCCGCGAACCTCATCGAACAGTTCAGGGTAATTGCCGATGAACTGCTCGAGCCTCGCAGCAAGCTTGGCGCCCATATCCCGGACATTCGCCAGAATGTCCTCCGTGGCGAACGCGTCAAGTACCGCTTCGCCCGCAGCCATAGCCAGCGGGTTGCCGCCATAGGTCGAACCATGCGCACCGGCGACCATGCCGCGAGCCGCCTTTTCAGTTGCAAGGCATGCACCCAGGGGAAAGCCGCCGCCGATTCCTTTTGCTGAGGCCAAAATATCAGGATCGACGCCATAAGCCTCATGCGCATAAAATGTGCCGCAGCGTCCATATCCGCATTGCACCTCATCGAGCACGAGCATCAGATCATGCTCGTCGCACAGCCTCCTCAGACCTTGCATGAAGGCGTCTGATCCAACCCGAACGCCGCCTTCGCCCTGAACCGGTTCGACGAGAAAGCCTGCCGTCTGCGGGCCGATCGCAGCTTTTGCCGCCGCCAGGTCATCAAATTCGACATAGACAAAGCCCGGCAGCAGTGGCTTGAAACCCTTGTGCATCTTTTCCTGATTCGACGCGCTGATGGTCGCAATCGTGCGCCCGTGGAAAGCATTGCTGAAAGTGATCAGTTCGAACTTGTGATCATTACCGACATGCTGGTGATAGGCGCGGGCGGTCTTGATCGCACACTCGACTGCCTCCGCGCCCGAATTGGTGAAGAAGACTGTGTCGGCGAACGTCATATCCACTAGCCGCCTGGCCAGCCGCTCACTTTGCGGGCTGCCATAGAGATTGGAGACGTGCATCAGCTCCGCCGCCTGACGCTGAATCGCGCCGATCAGTCCTGCGTGCGAATGACCAAGACTGTTGACCGCGATCCCCGCTGCAAAATCGAGGTAGCGCCGCCCGTCCTCACTGATCAGGTGGCAATGGTCACCGCGCACCGGCCGCACATCGCAGCGAGGATAGACGGGCATCAGCGGGGTAATCGACATGACGAACTTCCTTTGCATCGCGTACAGGAAGGGGGAAATTGAAACGACAAATGGCGGCCCCCTTAAGGACCGCCATTGCCAAGTGTTTATGCTGTTGCAGGCTTCGGGTCAAACCCCCGAAGCGGGTGCGAGCGGGTTCAGCCCTGACTCGGCATCAGGTTGACCGCCGAGTACTTGCCTCGTCGATCGACCTCGATATCGAACTCAAGCCGGTCGCCCTCGTTCAGACCCTGCATGCCAGAACGCTCAACCGCGCTAATATGAACAAATGCGTCGGGCTGGCCGTCATCACGCGTGATGAAGCCGAAGCCTTTCATCGCGTTAAAGAACTTGACCGTGCCCGTGGCGCGCTCACCAGTCAGCTCACGCTGCGGCGCCTCGCGCTGCTGGACAGCGATTACTTCGCCAACAACCGACAGATCGCTGGCCGAAATCTTGCCGCCCCGGTCCACCAAGGTGAATTCGAGCTGCTGACCTTCTGCCAAGCCTTCGAGGCCTGCGCGCTCAACCGAGCTGATATGAACGAAAACGTCTTCACCGCCATCTTCACGCTGGATGAAGCCGAAACCCTTGCCAGCATTGAAAAACTTTACTGTTCCCTTGCCTTGGCCGACAACCTGTGCGGGCATTCCGCCCCCACCGCCGCCGCCAGGTCCACCAGGACCGCGCGGACCACCGCCGCCAAAGCTGCGACCGCCGCCGCCGCCAGGAGGGCCGCGGTCACCACCGCCAAAGCCGCCGCTACGCGGAGCGCCGAACCGGTCACCACCACCGCCGCCACCAGCGCCACCGCCAAAGCGGTCACCACCGCCCATGAATGGATCGAAACCGTCCTCGCCAAAACCGTCCCGCTTGTCGCGTCCCTTGCCACGACGTCCTCTATCGAAACTCATAAATCCGAACGCACCTTCGCTTCGCCCAAGTGTTGATCGCCTGAACGCGCGGACGAGACGCGCCAGACAACAAAGCGGTATCCACACTACTGCACGGCACCCAGCTTTGCGATGCCGGACATATCCTAAATAAATTGCCATGGCGAATCGATTCAGGAGGCATTCAGCGACGGGATCGCCAGTGTGACATTTGCATCAGCATCGGCGTTACTTGCCAGTCTGAACAAGCCTTGGCAGATGACAGTCTCCGTCGGCAGCACTCGCGCTGTCTGCGCCAGACTGAAAGACGAACCGCCATGTTTCGCAAACTCACCGACACCGTGTTCGCCAGCCCGCAAATCGGTATTGCCGAAGTGGCTGAAGCCAAGGCGCAAGGCATTGCGCTGATCGTAAACAACCGCCCCGAGGACGAGAGTGACGATCAGACGCCGGGGGAGGCAATCGCGGCAGCCGCGCACGCCGCCGGGATCGACTATGTTGCTATCCCGGTAACCCATGCAGGTTTCAGCGGCCCTCAGGTGCAGGCAATGACCGATGCGCTGGCACAAGCGAAAGGCCCGGTGCTCGCCTATTGCCGGTCCGGAACGCGGTCGACCCTGCTATGGGCGCTCGCTGAAGCCAGCAAGGGCGGCAGTCCGTCGGAGATCGCGTCAAGTGCGGCGCAGGCTGGATATGACATCGCGCCAGTTCGCCAGCTGATAGATATGCTCGCCACCGGCAAGTCTTGACTGCCAACTAAAGTGCTTTCGCCATCGCCCACGAAAAATGGGCCGGAGCATTGAGCCCCGGCCCGTTGAGGTGGTGTTCGCAGGAGGAACATCGGATGGCGGAAACGGATGGGAGGAGGAGGAAAGTCCGTTCCCGCCAAACTCTTGAAGCTTAGTTGTTGTAGGCGCGTTCCCCATGTTCGGAGAGGTCGAGGCCTTCGCGCTCGGCATCTTCCGTGGGACGCAGGCCAAAGATCTTGTCCACGATGAAAAACAGGATCGCCGAACCGATACCCGACCACAGCAAGGTCAGCAGCACGGCCTTGATCTGAGTGATCAACTGAGCGCCCATGTCATAGGCACCGACGCCGGCCGGGAACACGGTGTAGTCAAAGAAGCCCTGGCCACCGAGTGCGGGGTCCGCAACAATTGCGGTACCAAGCGCCCCGACGATCCCGCCGACACAGTGGACACCGAAGACGTCAAGCGTGTCGTCGTACTTGAGCTTGTTCTTCACATAACTGACGAACAGGTAGCAGATCGGCGATACGATGGCGCCCAGCGCAATCGCAGTCATCGGAGCAGCAAAGCCCGAAGCCGGAGTGATTGCTACAAGCCCGGCAACTGCACCTGTCGCCCCGCCGAGCATCGACGGCTTGCCATGGTGGAATTGCTCAACAACGATCCAGGCGAGTGCAGCAGCAGCGGTTGCCACGAAGGTGTTGATGAAGGCCACAGCGGTCACAGCATTGGCTTCAAGGTTGGACCCGGCGTTGAAGCCGAACCAGCCCACCCACAGCAGCGAAGCACCGATCATCGTCATGGTCAGCGAGTGCGGCGGTGTTGCTTCCTTGCCGAAGCCAACGCGCTTGCCAATCATCAGACAGCCAACCAGGCCAGCAATACCAGCGTTGATGTGAACCACCGTGCCGCCAGCGAAGTCGAGTGCACCCATGGCCCACAGATAGCCTGCGTCCGTCGGCGCGTCAGGCAGGAAGTCTGGTCCAGCCCAGTACCACACCATGTGTGCGATCGGGAAATAGACCGCCGTCAGCCACAGCACCATGAACAGCATCAGGGGCCAGAACTTCACGCGTTCGGCAAATGCGCCGACGATCAGTGCCGGGGTGATGCAGGCAAAGGTCATCTGGAAGATGACGAAAACGAACTCAGGCAGATAGACATTGTTTGAGAATGTCGCTGCATAGGTCGACGCCGAGACTCCGGTGAGGAATATTTTGTCAAAACCGCCGATAAAGGCAGGCGCGACGCTGTTGGCGGTGGTAAATGCCAGGGTATAGCCCCAGCCCACCCAGACCAGTGCCGCGATCGAAACGATCATGAACACCTGCATCAGCACGCTGAGCATGTTTTTGGAGCGGACGAGGCCGCCATAGAACAGCGCGAGTGCCGGGATGCTCATCATCAGCACGAGAACCGAACAGACCAGCATCCAGGCGGTATCGCCCTTGTCGACCATGCCGGCCATCTGCTCGACGGTGGGGGCCTTGATCAGGCTGGTGGCTGCGGCTGCAGCGGCTTCGGTAGCTTCGGGTGCTGGTGTGGCAGCGGCAGTCACGGTTGCGGCGGCCTCCTGAGCGAAAGCGGCGGTGGCTGCAAAGAGCGACGAGCCCAATGCACCGGCGCCGCAAATAACTTTGCGGATCATGTGGTTTCCCTCCTGTCGAAAGCGCCGGTCACAGCGCTGTGTCACCCGATTCACCGGTGCGAATGCGCGTGGCGGATACGAGATTGAGAACGAAGATCTTGCCGTCACCGATCGCTTCGGTGCTGGCGGTTTGCTGGATGGTCTCGACCACTTGTGGTGCGAGATCGTCGCTAGCGGCAACCTCGATCTTCACCTTGGGCAGCATATTCGTCGAATATTCTGCACCACGGTAAATCTCTGTCTGGCCCTTTTGCCGCCCGAAGCCCTTGACCTCGGAAACGGTCATGCCCGCGACGCCGATGGCTCCAAGAGCCTCGCGCACTTCGTCGAGCTTAAAGGGCTTGATGATGGCGATGATAAATTTCATGCCTTCCCCCTGCTAATCGCCGGCCAATCGCCGGCAGAGCTAGGTAAGCAAGGCGTGTGCCAAATTTTAGATTCGTTAGGATTTGGGCGTTTTCGGTGGTATCCAAACCGCCAATCACAGGCTGAACGCCCGGAATCCGGGCAGCTGCCTAATTTGTGGGCAGCTGGAGCCTGGCTATCACCGGCAAATGATCCGAAGCACGCATAGCCAATTGGCTGTGGTGCACGCGGCTCTCAATCAGCCGCCATTCCCGGCTGACCACGATCCGGTCCAGCTGTGCGACCGGTCGACGCGACGGGAAACTGCGACCGCACGACAGAACCCGCCAGCCATGGGCAAACTCTCGCAAGCAGCCGCCATGCGCCGACCACTCGTTCAGATCGCCCATCAGAACCGTCGGCCAAGTGCCCGGTGATTGGTGAACGTGCTCTACGATGGAGCGCACTTGCTGGCGGCGGCGCAGGCCTGAAAGGTCCAGATGCATCCCGACGACCCGCACCGGCTTGCCCTGCACCACCAGATCGGCCCGCACGGCGCCGCGAGGCTCAATCGTTGGCAAGGGCACCACGGCCTGATCGGTAATCTCGATTGCTTTGCGCACCAACAGCGCATTGCCGTGCCAGCCGATGCTATCCGGGTGGCCTGGAAAAATTACGCGCCGGTAAGCCGTGTGCTCGGCGAGCATCGCAGGCGGCAGGACGCTGGCCCGCAAACCAAAGCGCCGATCGGCCTCCTGCAGCGCAACCACATCGGCATCGATCTCATGCAACACGGCAAGAATGCGCAGAGGGTCGCGCCGCCGGTCAAGCCCGACTGCCTTGTGAATATTATAGCTGGCGAAAGTGACCTCCACTCAGCCTGCAATATAGCGGTCGGTGGGCCGGGTGGCCAGACCATCGATGCTGCGGGTGCGGCTGGCGACCTTTTTCTCCCAAGCAACGGGGTCGGACTGTGCATGGTATTTCACCAGCGTCGAGCGTTCCTGTTCCAGCGTCATCACGGGCACCCCCCAGCCGCACGAGCCCTGCACAGACTCGACGGCGATGTCGAAAATCTGACGCGTGCCGGGCAGCAGGGTGAAGTGCGCCGCAAGTTCTGCCCAGTGTGTATCCTGCGGCAGAACCGGCCGCCCGCGCCCATAAATCCGCAAGATCAGCGCGGGCTGCTGGAAATTGCACATCATGATGGTGATGCGCCCGTCGGCCGCAAGGTGCGCATGGGTCTCGTTGCCCGACCCGCCGAGGTCCAGATAAGCAACTCGGCTGGGCGACAAGACACGGAAGGTGTCGGCCAGTCCCTTTGGGCTGAGGTTGATCCGAGCATCGGACGCAGCAGTGGCAACAAAGAACACCGCCTGCTGCGCGATCATCGCGATGTGATCGTCGGTCAGGGATTCCGTGAAATCAGACATAGACCCCCAACTACGCGCCCGTCTGCAACGCCACAAGTGCGCAGGTTCAGTTCATCGCCTTGCCGTTAGTGGCCCGGACCGGAATTCCTGCCGGGTCGAAGTCATCCAAGCAGAACACGTTGATTCCGAAATGGTCGGGGGTCACCCGCTTGCGGTGGAACGGGTAGATGCCACAAGTCTTGCAGAAATGGTGAACCGCCGTGCAGGTGTGGAATTGGTAAGCGCCGAGCTGATCAGCGCCCGCCAGGAGTTCGAACGCGCTTTCGTGGACCTTGACCATCAGCGCGTTTTTGCGGCGGCAGATTGAGCAATCGCAGGTCGTCAACTCTGGAAAGTCGGTGGTGATCGCAAACCGGACTGCGCCGCAGTGACAACTGCCTTCATGCCGGGCAACGCAGCGCGCGCCGCTCAACTCACCGCTCCTTGGTCGCGCTAAAGACCAGCTCGGGGTTCTTCTCCTGCTGATAGGTCACGTCCCAGCTCGACCGCGCCATGAACACCGGATCGCCGTCGCGGTCCTTTGCCAGATTGCTCTTGTTGAAGTCAGTAAAGCCCTTCAGCGCTGCGTCAGTGCCCTTGAGCCAGCGCGCGGTATCGAAGGGCGATGGCTCGAGTATGGCCTCGACCTTGTATTCCGCCTCAAGCCGCGAAATCAGCACTTCGAGCTGCAGCTGGCCAACTACGCCGACGATCCATTGCGCGCCGATCTCGGGATAGAACACCTGGATTACGCCCTCTTCGGAAAGGTCGTCGAGCGCCTTGCGCAGCTGTTTGGTCTTGGTCGGATCTTTCAGCGCCACCCGTCGCAGGATTTCAGGGGCGAAGTTGGGCAGACCGGTGAAGCGGATCTCGTTCTTTTCCGACAGCGTATCGCCCACACGCAAGGTGCCGTGGTTGGGGATACCAATAATATCGCCCGCCTCGGCGGTATCGGCAATCTCGCGGTCCTGCGCAAAGAACAGGATCGGCGAGTGCACCGCGATCGGTTTGCCAAGGCCCGAGGGCACCAGCTTCATGCCCCGTCTGAAAGTGCCCGAAACCAGCCGCATGAAAGCAATGCGGTCGCGGTGCTGCGGGTCCATGTTGGCCTGCACCTTGAATATGAAGCCGGTGACTTCCTTGAAGTCCGGCAGAATCGTGCCCTGCTCGCTGGGCTGAGGACGCGGTGGCGGAGCATGCCGCGCAATGGCGTCGATCAAGTCCGCAATGCCAAAATTCTTCAGCGCCGAGCCGAAATAAACCGGTGTCAGATCGCCGTTACGATAGGCCTCGATGTCGAACGAGGGATAGCCGCCCGTTGCCAGCTCTACCTCGTCGGCGATTTTGCTGGGAAGCTGCGGCGCCTCATCCACCTTCCCAAGAAACTCCCGGCTGGGACCTTCAGGGCGGCTTATGCGATTGGTCGCAAGATCGAGCACGCCCTCAAACTCGCCACCCATGCCCACCGGCCAGCCCATCGGGCAGACATCGAGCGCCAGCGCATCGGCGACCTCATCCATCAAATCAAACGGCGAGCGGCCCTCACGGTCGATCTTGTTGATGAAGGTAATAATCGGCACCGAACGCAACCGGCAGACCTCGAATAGTTTGCGAGTCTGCGGCTCGATGCCTTTTGCCGCATCAATCACCATGATCGCCGAATCGACGGCGGTGAGCGTGCGGTAGGTATCTTCGGAAAAATCCTCATGGCCGGGCGTGTCGAGCAGGTTGAAAGTGATACCCTCACGCTCGAAGGTCATCACGCTGGAGGTGACGGAAATCCCGCGCTGCTGCTCTATCTTCATCCAGTCTGACCGCGCGCGGCGAGCCTGACCGCGCGCCTTGACCTCACCGGCCAGATGGATAGCGCCGCCTTGCAACAGCAGCTTCTCGGTCAGCGTGGTCTTGCCCGCATCGGGATGCGAGATGATGGCAAAGGTGCGGCGGTTAGACATGATTGTTGTGCTTCAATCTCAATATTGGTTGGTCATCCTGAACTTGTTTCAGGACCCATTTCTCGGTTTGCCCGGAGCCCTCGGAAGAAGCGCACCTGCGGGCTTGATCTTTGCCTTCGGGAACTGCGTGTGCGGCCCGATGGATGCTGAAACGAGTTCAGCATGACGGGTAAGGGTTAGGTGTCACGAGTCACTTGCGTTTTTTGATGTTCAGAGAAACCAACAGAGTCTGAAAGCTCCAGTTCGTGCCTCAAGCCCCAACCCTGCTTTCGAGCAGCGGCAATAATTCTATCGGAAATTGCCGTCAAATCGGCCTCTGCATAGCTCTTCTCAAGCGGTTGAAGTGTGACTTCTACCGCAATGGACTTCCGCACATTGGTCACGATGCTATTCTGAAAGACATCGAACACGCGAACAGTAACGACATTCGCCTTGTCCGCGCCTTTGACCACGCGGAGCAAATCGCCCGCCGGTAAATCTACCGGCACCAGAAAGGCAAAGTCGCGCGTCACGGCCTGCAAGGCGGGCGGCACATAGTTGGCGCGGGCGAAGGTCGCAGTGCCCTTTTTGCCCGGCACCGCCTCCAGAAACAGTTCGGCCACGGCCACTGGCGCATCAATGTCAAATTGCTTCAGCAAGGCCGGGTGCAACATCCCAAAGCGCGCCAGCACGTTCTTTGGTCCAAGGCGCAGCGTCGCTGACTGGCCAGGGTGGAACTGCGGTCCGGCATCACCCATCACCTGCAGATTGTCCACCGGTGCGCCAGCTTCGGCCAATAGCGCCAGCGCCTCGGCCTTTGCATCGAACGCGTCAAATAGCGCGCATTTGCCAGAAGCCCAGCCTCTCGCCTGCTTCTCGCCAACCAGCACCACTGCCAGCGACAAGCTCTCGTCGCTCATGCCGTCAGGCCCACGCAGATAGCGTCGTCCGATCTCGAACAAGCGCAGACCCGCCGCACTGCGATCCAAGTTGCGTTTGGCCGCCGCCAAAAGCCCCGGCAGCAGTGACGGGCGCATCGCCTTCATGTCTTCGCTGATCGGGTTGGCCAGCACCCACAGATCGCCCTCGGCAAATGCCGCAGCTTCGCCCTCCGGCAGGAACGACCAGGTGATCGCCTCATGGTTGCCTCGGGCGGCGGCAGCGCGGCGCAGGCTGCGTTCAAGTTTTTGCACTGGGGTGGCGGTCGGCCGAGCGACGCCATCCGCATGCGCAAGCGGCACGCTGGCGACATTGTCCAGCCCGTGGATTCGGACCACTTCCTCGACCAGATCAGCCGCGCCGTCGATGTCGGGCCGCCAGCCGGGGATGGTGACGCTCCATTCAGCCGCAACT
>JANPPM010000088.1:0-4200 GCA_031428495.1 Novosphingobium sp. | reverse complement strand
ACTATGTCCGATGTCGCCTTTCCCGGCTGGATGACGATACCGTCTGCCTACAGCCTTGCCGATGCGCGGTTGTGGCATCTGGCTTTCGCCTGGGTGCTGCTGGCGGGCGCGCCGCTCTATATCGTCTGGTCGCTCTTCAATGGACACTTGCGGCGCGACCTGTGGTTTCGGCGCGGCGAATTGCGGCCATCGCATGTATGGCACGACATAAAGGCGCACGCCCGGCTGTGCTTTCCCACCGGCGCGGCGGCGTTGTGCTATAACGTGCTGCAGAAGGGTGCCTATCTGGGCGTCTTGCTGGTGCTGCTGCCACTGGTGATTCTGACCGGCCTCGCCATGGCCCCTGGCTACGATGCAGTAGTCCCGTTCAGCCAGTGGTTTGGCGGGCGGCAAACGGCACGTTCGCTCCATTTCATCGCAGCGGGCGGCTTTGCGCTGTTTGTCGCCGTCCATCTTGTGATGGTGCTGCTGGCGGGGCCGTTCAACGAGATCCGCTCGATGGTCAGCGGCAACTACCGCCTGCCGAAGGAGAAGTGATGGCCGCGATCCTGACCCGCCGCAAACTGCTCGGAACCGGCGCTCTGGGGGCTGGCGGCCTGATGCTCTCGGGTTGTGACCGGCTGAATGCAAATCCTGCATTTCGTTCCGCGCTACAGGAAGTGGGCGACCTGCATATGGGTACGCAGCGCCTGATTGGCGGCGGGGCACTCGCGCGCGAATATGCGGCTGGCGATATGTCGCCAAGTTTCCGCGCCAATGGCAATGTCGATCCCGGCACCGCGCCTTATCGCGCGCATGCTGCATCGGGTTTTTCGCAGTGGTCGCTCGTGGTCGATGGGCTGGTTCGCCAGCCGCTGGCGCTGCCGCTCACTGCGCTTCAGGCTATGCAGCAGCGCAGCCAGATCACCCGCCATGACTGCGTCGAAGGCTGGAGCGCGATCGGCCAGTGGCAGGGGCCGCAGCTGGGGCAGGTGCTCAGTCTCGCCGGACTGCTGCCTGCCGCGCGGTTCATCGTGTTCCACTGCGCCGACAGTTTTTCGACGACGCCTTACTACGAGACGATTGACCTTGCGGAGGCCTTCCACCCGCAAACGATCCTTGCCTGGCAGATGAACGGGCGGCCTTTGCCGGTAGCCCACGGCGCGCCGCTGCGCATACGGGTCGAACGCCTGCTGGGGTATAAACACGCCAAATACGTTATGCGTATTGAAGTCCGCGCCAGCCTTGCCGGGCTATACGGTGGCAAGGGTGGGTATTGGGAAGACCACAGCGGCTATCACTGGCACGGCGGGATATAAATGTCGTCCTGGACTTGATCCGGGACCGTGGTCGTCCTGACGCGTCCGAAGTTTGAAGCGGCCAGCGGTCCCGGGTCAAGCCCGGGACGACGCAATTTTCGCTCACCCCTTCATGTGCGGCATCACCTTGTCGGCAAACAGCTTCATCTGCTTGTAAACCTCTTCATACGGCATGCCGCCAAAACTGAAATTGGCCAGCATGTCGTATTCGCCAACCATCGAGACGCGCAAGGCGTGCTTCTCCAGCATGGTTTCGGGGGTGCCGATCAGGTTGCCGTCGATGAAGCCTTTGTAGGCCTTGGTCGGCCCGCCCAGTGCTTCGGTCATCGCACCCAGTGCGACATAGGTCGAATAGCTGGGGAGGGACTTGAAGTGGTCGCTGCCCCATTCGTAGTGGTTGACGACTTGCAGGAACTGCGCGGCGAAATAGTTGTCGGTATGCTCGGCGACCTTTGCCGGGTCCTCGTGGCAGACGACGAAGTCGCTGATCATGAAGGGCGGAGCCTTCTTGCCGTGCTTGGCCTCGAAGGTCGAACGGTAGGTGTTGATCTCGGGCATTGACTGCTCCCACTCGCCCTGGCTGAAGCGTAGCGCTTTCAAGCCATAGTCCGCCGCGACTTCCGCCGAGCTGGGTGACATCGAGACCATCACCATGCGGTCGCGTGTCCAACCGGTCGGGCGCGGGCGGATTTCGATGCGTGGCTGCTTGAAATGCTTTGTATCAGCCTCGACGAAGCCGGTCTCAAGACCTTCCATGATGATGATCGCCGCCTCGTCAAACAGCTCGCGGCTGTCCGCGAGTTCCTTGCGCATGGCATGAAATTCGCGCCGCGCCGCACCGCGCCCCATGCCCAGGATCATGCGGCCTTCGCTGACCGCATCGAGCATCGCCGCCTTTTCCACGACCCGCAGCGGATCGTTCCACGGCAGGATCACGGCGGCTGGCATCAGTTTGATCGTCTTGGTCTTCGCCGCGATATAGGTCAGCGCCTGAATGGGATCGGGGCAGGCGGCATAGTCAGTGAAATGGTGCTCAACCGAGCCGATGATGTCGAAGCCCATGGCCTCGGCTTCGATTGCGAGTTTCGTTTCCCGGAGGTGAAAGTGGTGGTCTGGAATGCCTTGCAGGTTCTGGAACGAGAGGTGGATGCCGATTTGCATGGAAATAGTCTCCGAGGAATTGTGTCAGGTCGCAGCGGTTATCGGCTCTTCGCCATTTAGGGTGCAGCGGTGGAATTCGCGGACGCTGCCCTGTTCGTAAGGCATGGCGCGGTGCATCGCGCCGGTGTTGTCCCAGATCGCCAGATCACCGACCTGCCACTTGTGGCGATAGGTGTATTTGTCCTGCGTCGCGTGGGCGATCAGGCTCTGCAACAGATCATGGCTCTCGCCGGTATGCATGCCTTCGATCCACGCGCCCGATGTGCTGAGCACGAGCGACTTGCGGCCCGATTTGTGCTGCCAGACAAGGGGATGCGCGCGCTGCGGATAGGAGTGCCAGACCGCGAATTCCTCTGGCGTGCATTGGCGCATCGCTGGGAACAGCGCGGCCTGCATGGTGTGCACCACAGTAAGTTTTTCGAGCCGTGCCTGCTCGGCCGGATCGAGGTCTTCATAGGCGGCATAGGTGCTGGCGAACATGGTGTCGCCGCCCTCGCGGCTGAGGCGGTATGGCATGAACAGCGTCGCAAACGGCGGCACCGCTTCATAGGTTCCGTCCATGTGCCACAGGAAGTTGCCGGGCAGGAAACGCGCGTATTCCGGGTTGACCTTGGCATCGAGGCTGACTTTCAGAACGCCGCCGTCCCCTTCGCTGAGCACCACGCCGTCCGAACCGCGCTTCTGGCCGCCGAGGCGCAGATCGCCGAGGGTGCGGGCAACCGTGCGCAATTCTTCGTCGTCAAGGTGCGCGCCGCGCACCACCAGTGCGCCCCGCTCGACCAGCAGCGAACGGATATCCTGGGCAAAGTCACCACTGAGCAGCTCAGCCTTGTCGAGCTTGACTTCGGAGCCTATTCGCGGCGTCAGTTCGACTGACTCAAGGCACGCCTTTACGGTCATGGGCAATTCCTCTCATGGCGGCGACTCAGTCGCTCATCGTTTGTTACCTATATCGTTTCAATAAGGGGCGTACAAGCAATTGTTGATGCAATAATCGGCATTGCGCGGTCTTGAATGTCACCTTAACCGTTTCAATGGCAAATTCGCAACCGGAGAGCCGCCCATGCTTGCTGAAGAAATTGGCGAAAAAGCTGGCGCGAACGGCAAACGCCGTCCGGGGCGTCCGTCGCTAAGCAATGAGGCGCTGCTCGACATAGCGCTCGACCTGTTTCTGTCGCAGGGATTCGAGCGCACCAGCATCGAGGGCATCTGTCAGGCCGCGGGGATGGCCAAGCGCACTGTCTATGCCCGTTACGGTGACAAGGAGAACTTGTTCAAAGCGGCGATGGCCCGCGCCATTGCCGACTGGATCCTGCCGATAGAGCGCTTGCGTGCACTTGAAGTCGACGACCTTGAGGCAAGCCTGATTGCCATTGGCGGCATTCTGCTGGCCAATATCATGAGCCCGGCGGGGTTGCGGCTGCTACGGCTGACCAATGCCGAATCCGGCCGCTTGCCCGAACTGGGCGCCTACAACGTGCAAGCAGGCACCGAGCCGACCATAGACTTTCTGGCCGACCTGTTCTGTCGCCGTCTCGGCGGGGACATCGAACCGCTGGAGGCCCGTGTCGCTGCCGAAGGTTTTCTTCATCTTGTAACAGGTCCGGGGATCGACGCCGCATGGGGCGTTCAGCGCGACGAGGCGGCGCTGGGGTTGCATATCCGCTCCAGCGTCCGGCTGTTCCTGTATGGGCTGCTGGCCGATCGTGCGCCACCATCTCAAGACCCGATCGACGCGGCA
>JANPPM010000087.1:0-6618 GCA_031428495.1 Novosphingobium sp. | reverse complement strand
ACGTCTCTCATTCCTGCCCCCTGGCGGGTTGGACCATCATAGCCTCAGGACTCGCTAAATCGCTTCCTTAAGGGTTGAATGGTTGATTCAAGGGCGGCGCAAGGATGCGCTGCCATGGGTGATCCGCAATGGCTTGCGCTGACGCGGTAATGTCTGGCACCACTGCTGCACAGATCGTCGGGCCGCCGCTGGCAACCCGGCTGGTTGATGAGTTCGACTGTCGGCTCGCCTACGTTTGGCTAAGGCACGGGGTGGGGCTCGCTAACTTTGGTCATTTGCGCGTTGTTCCTGTTTGAGGTGCGTGACCGCCGCCGATCTGTCGGCAACGCGATGGCTCAACTCGCGGCTTAGATTAGCGGAGTGCGGGGAAACCCTGGTCCGGCAGCTCCATCGCGGGGAGTTCATCGACGGTGCTGACAATGCTGTATTGATTGGTGGCCCCGGAACCGGCAAGATGCACATCGCGACCGCGCTCGGTGTCCATGCAGTCGAGCTTCACCGCAGGCAAGGTGCGGTTCTACTCCACGGTCGACCTAGTCAAGGCGCTCGAACAGGGAAAGGCCATGAATAAGGCAGGCCAGCTCGCCGAGCGCCTGCTGCGTCTCGACCTCATCATCTACGATGAGTTGGGCTATCAGCCGTTCAGTCCATCAGGCGGGGCGCTGCTGTTCCGGTGCTGGTATCCCTGTTGAGGTCGATACTGACGAATCGGCCGCAGGTGTAGCGACAAGGCGCTCTTTGCAGTCAGGCAATAAGATTACGCTGCCGCACCGGGCGCGGCGTTCTATTCTGCCGTGGCGGCGGCTCGGTAGATCTGGAGAATATTTCGGCAGACAAGGTGCCGTTGAACATTGAAAGTGTTGTAAAACGCGGAGTGGTTGGAAACGAGCCGCTGGGCTTGTCTCTGGGACGTGAAGCGCTACATCACCTGCTTTCGTCGTCGGACTGGAGGGTGTCCCGGTTGTTGTGTTGCAGTCAGCCGGGCCTGTGTCGGCCCCTACAAGCCAGAACATTCATCGCCGCCTTGTAAGATTGTAAGAATCCAGTCCGTCGGTTGCGATCGCAGCTTCCCTGACGTCGGTTTGTTCAGTCACATCTGCATCCGATTGCCGCGATCCGCACGACCATCTCGACGAGCAGCTCCTTGTTAACACGCAAGCTCAGCCTGAAGCGGTAGTAGAGCCAGACCGTCTACCGGATGACGTCGAGTCGGAACCGGTGCCGCTTGGCCGATATCTGTCGCATAGTCCTCTCCTTACCATCGTAGAGCGTTTCGCATGAGACTGACAGCACCGCCAGCCCCTGAAAAAAGCGCGGAAGCGCCTAAATCAAGGAAATGGCCAGGGTTTGTCGCCCCCGATTGATACACAAAGCTGCAACACAAGGCGGCAAGGTCATGGCTAAGCCTCCCGGCCTGCGCAAGCGCGGTGGTAGCTGGGAAGCGCGTTCGCGTGCCCGACCGGCTCAGAGCTGCTATGGGCAAACGCGAAATCATCAAATCATTTGGCGGTGTGTCCACCCGAGAAGCCTTCCGTCTAGGGCGGGACGAGCGGGCGAATGTCGAGTGCCAGTTTGAGAACGCCGAGGTGCAACTTGGATTGGCAAAGGCGATCTTGCCGCCACCCGCACCACCTGCCCTTACGAAATATCAGCTCGTTAAGATCGCAAAGCGCGTCCTGCGAGACCTCGAAGCATCGGCCAAGCCCGTGCCGTTATGCCGATGAATGAAGGACCGCATTTAGGCAGTCAGAAATCGGAAGTGGATGTCCGGGATGTCGGCGATAGGGGCCGAACGTTGTCCCGCTTGATCCTGTTGGGGCTGATTTCGATCCGCGAGCGACCCTTGGCCTTGGCCATGAACAGCGCCAACTCGGCGTGCTTGACCGTGCTGTCGGTCGATCGGGCGATTCCCGCGATGCCGACGCTTGTCGAAACCGAGAAATTGCCGCCCAACGCCGCTCCCCCCGCCTCGGCTAGGATTTCGACGATGGGCGTGCAGGCCGCCGCTGCGGATTCGGGCATCTGTCCGGGCATTATCACCCCGAAGCGCTCACCGCCGACCCTGGAAATAATGTCCTCGCTGCGGGTCATCGCACGCAGCAGCCCGGCGAATGCACGCAGCAGATCGTCCCCCGCGCTTTGCCCGAAGCGCATGTTGAGCGTCATGAAATGATCGATATCGAACAGCGCCAGCGCTCCGCGGTGCGGATCGCGGGAAACTAGGTGATCGAGCATCGCGACGAAGGCGATACGGTTAGTCAGATGGGTCAGCGGATCTGTAAATTCGGCGGCGAACAGCCGCTCTTCAAGCGATTTGCGCATGGCGATGCAGCGCATCACCACCAGCGCGCCATAGATTTGACCACGCTGACTGGTCATCGGGCAGACCTGCGTTTCGAACCACTGCTCCTCGCGTCCGTTCTGGGCTGCTGGCAGTTCGAGCCAGGCGCTGCTGCCCTTTCCAGCGATCGCGGCGCGGTGTTCGTCCTCGATCAAGTCGCAATAATCGGGGTGGATGAGGTCGCGCACGTGCGGCCCGATCAACATCGTCGGCAGCATCAAGCCAAGCCGCTCCAGCGCCGGGGAGGCAGCGACCACGAAGCCGCGGCGATCGGTTTTCAGAATGATATCTGTCGAATGGTCGGCAAGCAGGCCATAGAGCGCCGAACGCTCCTGCAACGTAAATTCGACACGCATGCGCTTTTCACCCCCCAAGACCGCGCAGCCGGTTCCGCTGTCAGGCTGACCTGGCAGACCCGGACGAAGCGGTCGCCCCAAGTAATGACCCGTGCCCTGTTAATCGGGCCGGACGAAAGTTAGGCGAGTTAGCTAACTCTAGTAACAATCACCTTATCTTTCAATAAGATAACTGACAATCAGGGCGATGAAAAGTGGTTAATTCGCGGTGAAGCGTATCTTGGGTAGTCGCCGTCAGTCTAAAGCTCGATGGACACCTTCACCCGAGCCGGATCGACACCATACGCCTTGGCAACCACGTTTCGCGCTTGGTTGAGCGCCGCTGCCAGCGCGTCGCCGTCGCGGCCGGTCCGGAGTTCATCCTCGGCCACGCCGAGCCGCTTGGCCAGCGCGGTGATGCGTTCCGGAGTGGGCCGCGCCTTACCCTGTTCCCATGCCCAGACTGTCGGTTTGCTGACATTAAGCAGCCCGGCCAACGCCTCGAGGGTCAGGCCCTGCTCCTTGCGCAACCGTGCGATACGGACCGGCAAGGTATCTCCGGGCTCGCCAGGGGTGGGAGCGGAGATCAACCGCGAATATAATTCCAGCCCACCTAGCACGCTGGCGGGCAATGGCGTGTCGAACCGGCACCCATAGAAGTTCTCGCTCGTCCAGACGACGTGGGCTGAGGTAGTACCAACCTGGGGCAAGGCAATCTCGATCTGCTCCGCCTCTGCCAAAGCAACGGCGCTTTCGATCAACAGACCGGTGGCGGAAACGTTGTGGATCAGCACCCGCGCGGTCTGACCCGAGGCGGTGGAACCTTCGGATTCGAGCCGCAACTGGCGCCGCGCCGCGCGAGGGTGCCGGGGATCGACCGGAAGGTCTTCGAAGTGGGCGGGGATCGGCATGGTTTGGGGCATCTTCCTCGTGCCCACATCGCAACCGAAGCCGTTAAGATAGAGTTACTAGCGAGGTCCCGCAGGCCGCCCCGCGTGAATATGCAACAGATATCGTTCAAGCGGTACCGGCTCCCACCTGAGATCATACGTTACACGGCCTTGCTCTACTACCGCCTCACGCTGAACTTGCGTGATGTTTAGGAGACCTGCCGCACTTCATGCTTCGAATAACGCAAGGCGGCTTTTGAGCGAGGTACACCACACCGGAATGACTGGATTCGGGTCGAAAGTTGCCTCTGGCCTTTACTTCACAAACGCCGCGACGACATTGAGTTCAACCTCATCCGAGACCATCGGAATGCCCATGCTGATGCCAAAGTCGCTACGCTTGATCAATGTCCTCGCCTCGAACCCGATCATCTCTTGGCCGCCCATCTGAGGCGGCATCTTGGCCGCTCCGTAGAATGTTGTGGCAAGGGTGACTGTACGAGTGACGCCGCTGAGGGTGAGATTTCCGGTGATCGTGGCGTCGTTAGCCCCGGTGCCTCGAGCCACCGCAGTAGAGGTAAAGCGTGCTTCAGTCGGTGCCGCGCCGAAGAAATCCGCCTTGCCACCTGGCTTGTCGGGAGCTTTCAAGAGATGCGCCGTCAGTCCTGCGCTGGCGGTGGTCACCTTGGCTATCGGAATGGTGATGTCTACTTTTGCTGCCTCTGGCCGACGCGGATCGAGGCTCAGACTGCCGGTGATTTGGCCGAATGTTCCGAAGTACGGCGTCACGCCGAGGTGATCTACTTGCCACCGCACCATCGTGTGCTCGTGATCGACCTTGTAAATGCCTCCGCTCACGCGAGACGGATCGGAAGCACCCGGGTTTTGCATGGGGTGCGAATCCTGCTGCGCCAGAATGGGGGCACCACAAGCGATCACCAGTGAGAGGCCGAGCAGTACTTTACGCTTGAATCCGGCCATACTGACGATCTCCACTGACGGTCATTGATCATGCAGGAAGGCGCTACTTTAGCAAGGCCTGCCGGACCGAGCGCAGCAGCATTAACGAGCGGCAGCTTCCGGCGCCTTTACCGGTTCGTGCGAACATCCGCTATGTCAGCGGTTTTTGCCATTGGCCCGCGTGGATTGTGCATAGATGCCAATGTCAAACTCCGGACTAGCTGAGCAGTATTGCAGTTCCTGCGGCTATGCAGGCAAAACCGCTCGCGCGTGCAAAGACACGACCAAATGGCAGGAGTTTCTCGGCTGCGACCATTAGGGTTAGCAGCGCAATCCAAGCCAGGTTCATCACACCGCCCGCGAAGAGGAGCATCATAAGCATCCAGCAACACCCGACACAATACGCCCCGTGGCGAAGCCCCATGCGTAATGCGCCGCTCCAGTGTGGCCGATAGTGGCGGCTGAGGAATTGGGCAGGACTTCGGCAATATTGAAGGCACAGATTTTTGAACGGTCCGAGCTGGTAGATGCCCGCCGATATCAGGATCACGGCTGAGAAAAGGCGGCTCCGCGACGCCATCGGCATCGCGGCAATCAGGTCCGCCTTCTCGAGCAGCATCTGCAATATCGTCGCGAACAGCGAGAATGTGCTCCAGGCAATGAGATAGCCGGCAAGGAAGGCTTCGGTAGGCGGCCGTATCCCACCATTTTCATTCGACGCAGCCCGGGCATAAAGCAGAATCGTTGGCGCGGCGGACGGCAACATCATCGCCATCATCATAACCCACCACATGGAGGAGGTCAGCAGAAAGCGGCCGGCTGACCATGACATTACCCCGCTCATTGGCCCATTCATGGCCATGTCCATGCCGGACATCGGAGCTTCGGTGGTAAGACCGGGCACCAGCGAAGCGTGCGGCTGCATCCCCGTGCTGGCCCCAAACAACAGCCAAGCCCAGGCTAGCAGAGTCAAGCCGATCAGGGCACCAATCGTCAACGCGCGGTGTCGGACAAGTGCCGTCTCAAGTAGGGTTGGCATCAAGCTCTGACAACTCCGTGGCTGTCGAGATGCAGATGCGCGAATTGGCCATAACTCGCCGTATGCTCAAGCGTCATTGGTGCAAAAGACCTGCTGGTCCCTGAACCAATTTCGGCAACTTCGTATTCAAATCCGTCAGGGAGCCGAATTTGAGCTCGCACTTCTGATCCATCGACAGGGCTGCGGATCGGTTCGCCATGCATTTCGACATGCCCGGGAATGCGCAGGCGGCCCTGACGGCCCTCGACATCCACTTCAAATTCAACGGGCATGAAACGCGGTTCGTGCATCGTCTCGATGGTTGAAGCAAAGACCGCGAATACGGTCGCAAATGGATCGGTGTCGCCTCCAGTCATTATTGTCAGGAGAGCATTACGTTGCGAATGGTTTGCGCGCTCATCGACAAAGGCGGCGCATTCGCCCTTACCCTCATGGATTGGGCCGGGCCAACGGAACACCGCAGCGATGTTCAACCCCGCAAGATCGGTCTCTCCGTGGAAACCTTCGTCAATCGCCATGCCAAAAACCGCCTGGCAGCTGCCCTTGTCGGGTAAGCCGCCGAACTGACAGTTGCAGCCATATTCGCAGTTGCAGTTGGCTAGTTCTCGGCCTTTCAGGTTCCAATAAGTCATTCTGCAAACTCCCGCCTCTTGGGGGCGTGTCGATCCACCACAGATCCATATTCACATAGCACATGTGCACGGGCAATTGTAGGCGGGTGCGACAAGGCAATTCAGGTTAACAGATGGAAGCGGAATGTCGACGATTGGGACTGCCGCAACAGCTTCACATATCCGGTATGTAAGCGAAAATGGCCCCAATCGGGTTGTTGGGAATGGTCGGCCGAATTCATGCGGCCTGGATGCTGAATGCGAACCAGGCAATTGATGCGTGATCGTACAGTTGCACCACTTGGTCGGTCACGGCGAGTGAATAATGGCTCAGCGAGCGCCGGTCATAACCCTGGGCCGTCACACCATCGATCTCAAGCAAGACATAGGCGTCGTCGCCAGCATCGTACAGTTCAGGAAGACGGCCGCCGAACTTTGCTGA
>JANPPM010000086.1:0-1999 GCA_031428495.1 Novosphingobium sp. | reverse complement strand
GGGTTTCTTCGCAACTGCTGCGGTGGCCATTTTCGTTTCCTTGCCTAGTATTCTTGTCGGATCAGAGCGCTTCAGCGCCTGCGATGATTTCAATCAGTTCTGTCGTAATCGCGGCCTGACGGCTGCGGTTGTATTGAATGGTGAGCGCGTTGATCAGCTCGCCTGCGTTGCGCGTGGCGTTGTCCATAGCGGTCATTGATGCGCCCTGCTCGCTGGCTTCGCGCTCCAGCAAGGCACCGAACAGCTGCGTGCGGATCGAGCGTGGCAGCAGCTCGGCGAGGATTTCCTCCTCGCTGGGCTCATATTCGATCACCGCATCGGCGGCTGCACTGGCAGCGGGCGCGGGCACCGGGATCAGCTGGGTGGTCGTTGCGTCCTGCACCAGCGCCGAGCGGAATGTCGGGCGAACCAGATGCGCCACATCGAACTTGCCGGCGTCAAACATCGCCAGAAGTTCAGCGGCGATTTCGCCTGCTTCGGTAAAGCCGGGGGTCTTCACCAGCGAGGTATCGAAGCCATTGGCGACCGCGTCAGGATATTCCCGGCGGATCGGCGCGCGGCCCTTTTTGCCGACGAGGTAGAAGGATACGTCCTTGCCTGCCGCTGCAAGTGCTTTTGCCTGCAACTTGGCCTCTTTGACGAGGTTCGAGTTGAGACCGCCGCACAGGCCCTTGTCGGTGTTGACCACCACCAGCACATGGCGCTGATCCTTGCCGTTTCCGGCGAGCAGACGCGGCGCGCTGTCACCGCTGACCTTGCCCGCGAGCGAGGCCATGACCGAGGCCAGCCGCTGCGCATAGGGACGCGCCGCTTCAGCCGCCGCCTGCGCCTTGCGCAGCTTGGCAGCGGCGACCATCTGCTTGGCCTTGGTGATCTTCTGGGTCGATTTGACCGAGTTGATCCGCCCTTTTAGTTCCTTGAGTGACGCCACTCGATCGGTCCCTTTGTTTCGTCTCCCCAGGCTTGACCCGGGGTCCCGCTATTTGTGCCGCCGCCGTGAAGCGGGACCCCGGCTCAAGGCCGGGGCGACGGCTAGATATTGTTTACGCGTAAATCTTCGCAAATGCTTGCAGCGCCGCGACCAGCTTGCCCTTGGCATCGTCACCCAGATCCTTGGTGTCGCGGATCATGGTCAGCAGCGCGCCATGTTCGGCACGCATCCAGCTGAGCATCTTTGCCTCGTAATCCACAACACTGGCAGCCGGGATCGCATCGAGATAGCCGTTGGTGCCAGCGAAGATCGACACGGTCTGCTCTTCGAACGGCAGCGGCGAGAATTGCGCCTGCTTGAGCAGCTCGGTCAGCCGCGAACCGCGGTTGAGCAGCTTTTGCGTCGAGGCATCAAGGTCCGAGCCGAACTGCGCGAAGGCCGCCATTTCGCGGTACTGCGCCAGCTCCAGCTTGATCGAGCCGGACACCTTCTTCATCGCCTTGGTCTGTGCGGCCGAACCCACGCGGCTCACCGAAAGACCGACGTTGATGGCCGGGCGGACGCCCTGATAGAACAGGCCGGTTTCAAGGAAGATCTGGCCGTCGGTGATCGAGATCACGTTGGTCGGGATGTAGGCCGAAACGTCGCCAGCCTGAGTTTCGATGATCGGCAGCGCCGTCAGCGATCCGCCGCCGTTGTCGTCGTTCATCTTGGCCGCACGTTCCAGCAGGCGTGAGTGAAGATAGAACACGTCGCCCGGATAGGCTTCGCGGCCCGGTGGGCGGCGCAGCAGCAGCGACATCTGGCGATAGGCGACGGCCTGCTTCGACAGATCGTCATAAACGATCAGCGCGTGCATGCCGTTGTCGCGGAAATATTCGCCCATGGTGACAGCGGTGTAAGGCGCGAGATATTGCAGCGGAGCAGGCTCGGAAGCGGTTGCGGCCACGACGATGGAATATTCCATCGCGCCGTTTTCTTCCAGCTGGCGGACAATCTGCGCAACCGTCGAACGCTTCTGGCCGATGGCGACATAGATGCAGTAAAGCTTCTTCTTCTCGTCGTCGC
>JANPPM010000085.1:0-2285 GCA_031428495.1 Novosphingobium sp. | reverse complement strand
GATGATCTGGAAGAGACAATGATCGCCATCGCCCGCCTGATGGTCGCCAATGTCCGCAGCCCATCGGGCATCCGGCTCGCACGGATCGCCAATGCCGAAGTGTTCCGTATGCCCGAGATCGGAGCTTATCTCTGGGAGCGTACGGCCGAGATCACGCTGGCATACCTGACCGATTTGTTTCGGCGCCGGCTTTACCCTGACTGCGACCCGGTCCCGATCGATGATGCTGCAAATGCCTTTCTCATTCTAATTGTCGAAGGCGCGTTCCAGATGACGGCTTGGAACCGGTTGTCCGACGCGGAATTCGATCGTCAGATAGTTTACCGCACGCGGCTTTTCCTCAATGGTGCGACCAGACTGCGCTGACGCAGACTTGCGGGGGATTCGGATGCGCGTCGCGGTTTTCAACGGTGCCGGAAAGCCGATTGCCATTGAGGATCATGCCGATCCTGAACTTGGACCGCACGATCTTCGCATTGATGTGGCGCGTTGCGGGATCTGCGGCAGCGATGTGACGATGACCTCGGGCACCCCGTTTGACTATGCGTCAGGCCGTCCGATCGGCCATGAATACTCTGGCGAGGTAATCGAGGTTGGTGCGGCAACTTCGCTTTACAAGGTCGGTGACCGGATGGCTTGCTTGCCATTGGGACCATGCGGCAGCTGTGTGCCATGCCGTCAGCAGCGACCGTTGTTCTGCACCGCCGGGCGCAATCTGTTCGGCGGCTTTGGTGAGCGCATGGTCGTCCCTGAATCTGCTGCCTTCCGCTTGCCCGCCTCGGTGAGTCTGGCCGAAGGCGCGCTGGTCGAGCCGATGGCCTGCGGACGGCGCGCGTTGCGGGTCGCACGGATGCAGCGTGGCGACCGGGTCTTGGTGCTGGGTGCGGGCAACCTGGCGCTGTCAGTGATTTACTGGGCGAGGATCATGGGGGCGGGGCGGATCGTTGTCGCCACCCGGTCGGCCAAGCGCGATGCGATTGCGCTGGCGATGGGTGCGGACGCGGCAGTGCGGCTGGGGGACGAAGACCCCGGCGCGCTCGATCATGCACTGGGCGGCCCGCCCGATATTGTTGCGGAATGCATTGGCAAGCCCGGGATGATTTCGCTCGCGATTGACCGGGTGCGGTTGGGCGGCGCGGTGCTGTCCATGGGCATGTGCACCTTGCCCGAGACGATGATCCCCGCAATGATCACGTTCAAGGAGGTCTCCCTGCATTTCCCGCTGGCCTATTCGCTGGAGGACTTCACCGAGACAATCCGCATGTTCGATGCAGGCAAGGTGCGGCCCGGCGATATGGTGAGCGAGACGATCGACCTTGCCGGCCTGCCCGCGATGCTCGAAACAATGCGTGGCGAACACGATCATCTCAAGGTGCAGGTCGCGCCCAATGCGAGTGTCATACCATGAGCGAAACCAATGCGCTGTCGCTGCCGGTCGGACTGTCGGGCGTGACCCGCGAATGGCTTGAGGCGGCGCTGTCCGGCTATGCGCCGGGAGTGCAGGTCAAGAATTTCGAGATGACCGATTTCATCAACACGACTTGCACCAAGATCCGCCTGCGCCTCACGCTTGAAAACAACCGCCTCGATGCGCCGATCCCCGAAACGGTGATCCTGAAGGGCGGGTTCGAGGCGCACAGCCGCAAGATGTGGCCGATGCACAAGAGCGAGGCGCTGGCCTATGCCACTTTGATGCCGCAGCTCGGACTGCGCGTCCCCAGGCCCTATTTTGCCGCATGGGATGAGGATGCGCTGCAAGGCATCGTGATCATGGAAGACCTCGTCGCGCGCGGCGTGCGCTTTTGTGCGCCGCTGGTGCCGCATGATTTCGCGCATACTGAAAAGCGCGTGCGCGCGCTCGCACGCTTTCATGCTCAGACATGGGACAGCCCGGAAATCCGCACTGGGGGGCGTTGGGACTGGCTTTCCGATATGCCCGCAAGCTGGAACCACTATTTCCACGGCGTTCTGGAGCCCGAAAGCTGGCAACATTATATCGGATCGCCGCGCGGGGCGGCGGTATCGGTGCGCTTTCACGACCGCGAATGGATGCTCGATGCGCTCGACCGTATGGCGGCACTGGCGAAAACACTCCCTTATTGTGCCAATCACGGCGATACGCACATCGGCAATTTGTATGTCGAAGCTGACGGCGAGCCGGGCTTTTTCGACTGCATCGCCTGCAGCGCGCCGGGGATACTCGAACTGAGCTATCATCTGGGCTGCGCGCTTGATCCGGCTGACCGACGCGCGTGGGAAGGCGCGCTGATTCAGACCTACCTTGC
>JANPPM010000084.1:0-1563 GCA_031428495.1 Novosphingobium sp. | reverse complement strand
GAATTCGCGCAGTTCGGCGATGGTCAATACGGCCGTACCAGTATCGGACATGGTAATCTTACCCCTGATTGCGGCGCGGATTGCCGCAAGGAACAGATCACCAGAAAATGGTTAGCATCGCGTTAACCACAATCCTCAAATCAGTCCTGCCAAGGGGCTGGAGGGATCTGCGTACTTGCGCGTGCCCATGCGGCCCGAGAGATAAGCGTGCCGTCCTGCCTCAACCGCGAGGCGCATCGCGCGGGCCATGCGGATGGGGTCTTTTGCCTCGGCAATCGCTGTGTTCATCAGCACACCGTCACAGCCCAGCTCCATTGCCACGGCAGCATCGGACGCAGTGCCAACCCCGGCATCGACCAGCACGGGCACCGAGGCACCCTCGACGATCAGGCGCACGGTCACGCGGTTCTGGATGCCCAGCCCCGAGCCGATCGGGGCGCCCAGCGGCATGATCGCAACCGCGCCGACGTCTTCCAGCTGCTTTGCCGCAATGGGATCATCGACGCAGTACACCATCGGCAGGAAACCCTCTTTGGCCAGCACTTCGGTGGCGGTCAGCGTCTCGCGCATGTTGGGATAGAGCGTGCGCGCCTCACCCAGCACTTCGAGCTTCACCAGATCCCAGCCTCCTGCCTCGCGCGCCAGTCGCAGCGTGCGGATCGCATCCTCCGCATTGAAGCACCCGGCGGTGTTGGGCAGGTAGGTGATCTTCCTGGGGTCGATGAAATCGGTCAGCATCGGCGCCTTGGGATCAGAAATGTTGACCCGCCGCACTGCGACCGTGACGATTTCCGCACCAGAAGCCGACACCGCCGCTGCGTTTTCGGCGAAGTCCTTGTACTTGCCGGTGCCGACAATCAGCCGCGAGCGAAACGTACGTCCCGCGACGGTCCAGGTATCGTCATGATCACCACCGCCGACAAAGTGCACGATCTCCAGCACATCGCCATCGCCGAGCACCAGCGCCTCAAGCGATGATCGCGGAGCAATCGCGCCATTGTGTTCAACCGCAACTTTCGCCGGATTGAGTTCGAGGCTGCGCACCAGATCGGCGATTGTGGCACCCGCAGGCATACGCCGCGGCTCGCCATTTACGGTCAGGGAAAGTTCAACGTTCATGCCAAGCGCAGATAACGCTCAACCGGCAGGACGCAAGTTCAGTATATGCGCAAGGGCAACCAAAGCGACCCCGGCTATGGTCAGCACGGCTTCGGGCAGGCCATGCGGGGCAAACAGGCCGCTCGCCATCAGTGCCAGACCCATGCCGCCGATCGCCAGCGGAGCAAGCCTGCCATGGCGCATAACGCCAAGCCCCAGCGTCACCGCGCCCACCAGAACGGCAAGGCCCAGCCCTGCGCGGTGGATCGATGGCGCAAGCAGCGCTTCACCGGCCACGCTGCCCAAACCGAGCAGTGAGACCAGCAGGATGCTGAGCAGGCAATGCAAGGCACAAAGTCCCGAGAGGACAATCCCCACCCGGTCCAGCCGCAGCCGAATCACTTGCATCACATCGCGCATTACGGCTTGTTATGAGATATTGTTACATATGGCAATAAGGGCACA
>JANPPM010000083.1:0-4244 GCA_031428495.1 Novosphingobium sp. | reverse complement strand
GGGGGGCGCTTCCCCCCCGCCCCCGGCGGTGGGGGGCGTAAATTTCACCGTGGTGGTGGTGGCCCGCGGCTTGTGGGCGCTAGCGCCGCACTTTGGGGGGGTTGCCCCTCGGCGGCCCCCCACGAACGGGGCTTGGGGGATCAAGATTGGTTCAACCCACCACCAGCCCGAGCAGCTCGCGCCGGTACCAGCGCCATAGCAGAAAGGCGGAGGCAACGACCAGCCCGACCGCCAGTCCGATCCATATGCCCAGCCCCTCCAGCGATGTTGCAAAGCCCAGCAGTACCGCCACGCCAAACCCGGCGATCCAATAGCTGGAAAGCGCGATAACCATCGGCACCCTCGTATCCTGCAGGCCCCGCAACGCTCCTGCCGCCACGGCCTGCACGCCGTCGAACAATTGGAAGGCGGCTGCGATCATCAGGTACTGAACGGCAAAGGCAATCATCGCCGCATTGGCCGCATCGGTGCGGTCGACATAGATCGACAGCACCTGGTAAGGGGCCAGCACCATCACCGCCGCACCCACCAGCTGGAACCCGAGGCAGGCCGCCACCGCTGCCCAGCCCGCACGGCCCATCGCCGCCCGGTCACCCGCGCCAAAGTGGAAACCGACCCGGATCGTCGCGGCCTGCGCTATGCCGAAGGGGATCTGGAAAAACAGCGCCGCGACCTGAAACGCGAGCGCATGCCCGGCAAGCTGCGCCGCGCCGATCAGCCCCATCAGGAAGGTCGCGCCGTTGAACAGCCCGCCTTCTGCCAGCACGGTCAGGCCAATGGGCAGGCCGATGCGCATAAGCTCGCGCATCCGCGACCATTCCGTGCGCCACCAGCGCCCCAGGATATGATAGCGCCGCAGCCGCCGGTCGGTGTAAATGACGACGACATAGGCGAGCAGGGTCAGCAGCGAGGTGATCACCGTGGCAATCGCCGAGCCTTCAAAGCCCATTGCGGGCGCGCCGAAATTGCCGAATACCAGCGCATAATTGCCCAATGCATTGACCACGATAGCGATTCCCATGATCGCCATGGCAAACACCGGGCGGCCCAGCGCGGCGACGAACGTGCGCAGCACGTTGCAGGCGATCTGCGGCACTATCGACCATGCGAGGAGCGTCAGAAATGTCCCCGCGCGCGCCGCCACCGCCCGGTCTTGCCCTGCCGCCAGCATGATCTCCTCGCCGAACTGGCAGACAAACATGCCGAACAGCCCGCACAATACCGCCAGCCACAAGGCCATCCGCACCGAGCGCCGCACCTCGCGCACGGCATGCCGTCGCCGCCCGAGCTCTGCGGCAATCAGCGGCGCAACTGCTCCGGTCAGGCCAGAGAAAGTCCAAACCATCTGCCCGAACAGTGAGGTCGAGAGCGACGCTGCTGCCAGCGCCTCAGTCCCCAGCCGCGCGATGAATATAACGTCAGTGGCATAGATCGCCATCTGCAAAAGATTGGCGAGCGCCAGCGGCCACGCGAGCCGCAGCGTCGCGCCGAGTTCGACGCGGAAGGGGGAGGTGGGGGCTGATTGCGCCATGCGAAGCGCGCGATAGGCGAGTTGCTGGGGGTGGGGAAGGGCTCCTTGCTACCTATAGCCCGAGCCGCGCGCGAACCTGCGGCTCGATCTGCAACACCTTGAAGCCGCCCGCATCCGAAAAATAGATCAGCTTCCTCGCCGCATCATAGTGGCCGACCCCGGCATGCACCGGCGCGCCATGGTTGAAATAGGCTACTTCTACTGGCTTTTGCGGATTGCGGATGTCGAAGATCCTCAGGCCCGCATCGCCAAAATTGAGCGCAGCAAACCGCGCATTCATCGGATCATTGATGAGGTGATAAGCGAGGTAGGGATCGCGGCCCGATGCCTTGCGCGCCGTGCAGAATTCCGGATCATTGATTGCTATGGTGATCATGGACACATTGCGCGCCTCGGCAGGCACGGTCACATCGCTGATGAAGGCATCGAAACCCCAGCCCAGGCTGCTGGGCCGGGGGTAGGGCTTGCAGGTGTCGCCGCGCTCGGGCTGGCCCATGATGCCCTTGGTGCCGCCTTCGTTGGAGTGCATCACATATTCGCGCCCGCCCGTGCGGAACCAGTCGAGCCCATGCCCCGGCCCATCGGTCTCTCCGATCACCTTGAAGGGCCGCGCAGTCAGATCGATGATGCGCATTTTGGTTTGTGGTGACCACAGCGCCAGCGTACCCCCGGCCTGATCGCCGACATAGAGCCGCGTATCGTCGGCGTTGAAATCCGGAGTGTGCGACAGCTGCGGCCATAGCAGCGAGGCCTGCAGCGGGCTGCCGCCCATGGAATAATTCGCGCCCATCGGCGCAGGCCGTGTGGCGTCGTCGCACAGGCTCCGCCCCGCCGCGAGCGAACGTTTGTGCACGTCCTGCCAAGGCCCGGGAACCTGGGCGGCCAATTCGCAGCGATGATCAGTCACGGTCCAGCTCTTGGCATCGGCAAGATTGGTGATGTCAGCCACCCAAACGCCGAAAGTGGTGATCACCTTGGTGCCCGCGCGGTTGATCCGAATGTCGTGCGGCAGGTTCTTGCGGGCAATGCCGGGAAGCCGCGTGTCAGGCCAGGCGATCTCGCCCAGACGCCGGGGATGCAGGCAGTCACTGATATCGAACACCGAGCTGCCGGACACCATTACCGCGCGATCCTTGGTGACCACCAGACGCAGGCTCTCTGAGCCATTGTAAACCGGTATCGGCTCGCCCACCACACGGGGACGGGCTGGATTGCTGACGTCGATCACCGAAATCTGACTGTTGTCCTGAGTGCCCGCCGGCCCGCGTGCGCGAACATAGGCGCAGCGGCCAGTCGCGGCCACATTACCACTGATTGGCAACTGACTGAGCAGCCGCACACCGCAATTGTAATGCGGCGTCTGCCCGGCGGCGACTTCGCCTTGCAGGCCGGGCTCGGGAGTGTCGCCCGCGCCGCAAAGGGCGGGGGACGCACCGGCGGGCTTGGCCTGCGGCTGGGCATGGGCAGGAGATTCGAGGGCGTAAATTGGCGCAGCAGCCAGCAGCATTGCCAGCATCTTCAGCTTGAAAGTCATGTCCTCGCCCCCATCAGCCATTTGCTTCGTCCCGGTTGATCCGGGCTGTATGGAGATGATGCACGGCGCGGAAATTGCCGCAAGGGGGGCGGACAATTTGCGACAAATAACAAGCCGTGTTCACGCAAACGAAAAGGGCGACCCCTTGCGGAGCCGCCCTTCCATTCACGGATGCTTCAAGACACCCGCAAAACTGGTTATTTGTTCGATACCAATTACTTGATTTCGACGGTGCCG
Source organism: Novosphingobium sp. (assembly GCA_031428495.1). Classification (GTDB taxonomy): domain Bacteria; phylum Pseudomonadota; class Alphaproteobacteria; order Sphingomonadales; family Sphingomonadaceae; genus Novosphingobium. The sequence continues at coordinate 942 of JANPPM010000083.1, read as the reverse complement.
CCAGCAGCAGTAACCTTGGCCTTGATCTCTTCGGCTTCGGCTTTGTTGACGCCTTCCTTGATTGCCTTCGGAGCTGCTTCAACCAGCGCCTTGGCTTCTGTCAGGCCCAGCTGGGTAATCGCGCGGACTTCCTTGATGACGGCGATCTTGTTGCCGCCGTCGCCGGTCAGGATGACGTCGAATTCGGTCTGCTCTTCAACGGCTTCAACAGCAGCGGCAGGGCCGGCAACTGCGACAGCAGCAGCGGCGGAAACGCCCCATGCTTCTTCGAGGGCCTTGGCAAGGTCAGCTGCCTCAAGGACAGTCAGCTTCGAAAGTTCTTCAACGAGCTTGGCGATATCGGCCATGATTTATACTCCAGATTTGGGTTCCCGGGAAAGGTCCCGGATGAATGGGAAAATCTCTTACGCGGCTTCTTTCGTGGCATAGGCGCCAAAGACGCGCGCCAGCTTGGCCGCCGGAGCGGTTGCGAGCTGGGCGAGCTTGGTCGCCGGAGCCTGAACGAGGCCGATAACTTTTGCCCGCAGTTCATCGAGCGATGGCAACGAGGCGAGTGCCTTGATCCCATCCACATCCAGAACCAGCGAACCCATCGCACCGCCAACAATTTCCAACTTGTCGTTGGTCTTGGCGAATTCAACCGCGATTTTTGCCGCAGCAACCGGGTCGACCGAAGTCCCCAGCGCCACTGGGCCCGTGAGCATGTCACTGATCCCGGCATAGTCGGTGTTGGCGATGGCAAGCTTTGCAAGAGAGTTCTTGGAAACCTTGAACGACGCACCTGCATCGCGCATCTTCAGACGCAGGGCCGTGGACTGGGCCACGGTCATGCCGAGATTGCGGGTGATCACCACCACGCCGACCTCGCTGAAGGTTGCGTTCAGAGCTGCGACCGTATCGGCTTTCTGCGAACGATCCATGCTTACTCCTTCACATTAGCCG
>JANPPM010000082.1:0-5372 GCA_031428495.1 Novosphingobium sp. | reverse complement strand
GGCATCGGCCTCGAACACCGCAAAGGCCGCAATCAGTTCCTTCTGGATCGTCGAATTGAGCGCATTCAGCGCCTGTGGTCGGTTGAGCGAGATCAAAGTAACAGCGCCGCGCTGTTCAACCAGAATGCATTCGTAGCTCATTGAAATTCTCCAATCGTCATCCCGGGCTTGACCCGGGACCGCTGGCCTGACCAGCGCAATGTTGTGTCAGAACGCCAACGGTCCCGGATCAGGTCCGGGACGACGGCAGCGGCTTCCATTCCTTGCCTTCGCCCAGCGGGGCAAAGATCGATTCGATCAGTTCGTCCGACACACCCTCAGGCGTTACCGGATCCCATTTGGGCGCGTTGTCCTTGTCGACGATCACCGCGCGCACGCCCTCGGCAAAATCGGGGCGGGTAAGCACCCGCGCAGCGATGCGATATTCCATCGCCATATGATCGGCGAAGTCATCGAGCTTGAGGCTTTCGGCCAGTTGGCGCAGTGCCACCTTGCAGGTCTGCGGTGATTTTGTGCGTAGCGTCGCCAGTTCCTTGGCCGCCCATTCGCTGTCGTCAGCGTCCAGACTGGCGAGAATATCTTCAAAGCGGTCCGAAGCGAAGTGGCGAGCCACTTGCTGCGCATTGGCCTCGATCCGCGCATCTGGCGGCGAGACTGCGAGCGCCGAGAGCACCCCCCCCGGCTCATGGCCATGAGCAATACGTTCCTTGGCCTCGGCGAGGTTTTCGCTCGGCAGGTAATGCGTTGCAAGGCCTGCCCACAGGCATTCTGCGCCATCGAACCGCGTGCCCGTCAGTGCCAGAAACTGCCCGATGCGGTGCGGCAGGCGCGCCAGATACCAGCCGCCGCCAACATCAGGGAACAGGCCGATGCCGGTTTCGGGCATGGCGTAGCGGGTGTTCTCGGTCGCCACACGGAACTTGGCCGGCTGCGAAATGCCCACGCCGCCGCCCATGGTGATCCCGTCCATGAAAGCGACAATCGGCTTGGGATAGGTGAACATCAGATGGTTGAGCTGATATTCCTCATAGAAGAATGCGAGGCCCGAGACGCCGTTATCGGTCAGTGCCGAATTGCGCAGGAAGGCAATATCCCCGCCCGAGCAGAACCCCCGGCCCTCGCTGTGATCGACAATGACAGCCTGCACTCCATCGTCGCCCCGCCAATCGAGCAGGGCCGCGGTCATCGCATGATCCATTGCCGCAGTCAGCGCGTGGATCGCCTTGGGCCGGTTAAGCGTGAGGAAACCGGCAACACCTTCGCGGCGGGTGATCAGCTCGTCAGTGGTCATGGCAAGGGCCCTTCGAGACAGGCACTCGGCCTTCGGCTTCGTGCCTTCCTCAGGACGAACGGGTTTTGCGTAAATTCCCCAGCGCCGTTCGGCCTGAGGAGGGGCTGAAGCCGAATGGCTGAAGCGCCGTCTCGAAGGTTCATTTCAAGAGATCCCGACCGATGATCATCCGCATGATCTCGTTGGTGCCCTCAAGGATGCGGTGCACGCGAAGGTCGCGCCAGAAGCGCTCGATCGGATAGTCGCGCAGATAGCCGTAACCGCCGAACATCTGCAGCGCCTTGTCGACGATCTCGCTGCCGTTATCGCTGGCCAGCTTCTTGGCCATCGCGGCAAAGCGCGTCTTGTCGGGGGCTCCGGCTGTAACCTTGGCGGCGGCGAGATAGAGCAGCGCACGGGCAGCCTCAAGATCGGTTGCCATGTCGGCAAGCACGAACTGGGTGTTCTGGAAATCGGCAATACGCGTGCCGAACTGGCTGCGGTCCTTGACGTAGACAATCGCTTCATCGAGGCACCGCTGTGCTCCGCCGAGCGAACAGGCACCGATATTGAGCCGCCCGCCATCGAGCCCGGCCATGGCGAATTTGAACCCGTCGCCTTCCGCACCAACGCGGTTGGCAACCGGCACTTTCACATTGTCAAAACTGACCTGCGCGGTGGGTGAAGAGTTCCAGCCGAGCTTTCTCTCATTCGCGCCAAATGACACGCCTTCCTGTCCCTTCTCGATGACGAGGCAGGAAATGCCTTTCGAACCATTGTCGCTGGTGCGGACCATAGTGACGTAGAAATCATTCAACCCGCCGCCAGTGATGAACTGCTTGGTGCCGTTGACGACATAGTGATCGCCTTCTAGCCGCGCGATGGTCTTGAGCGCGGCAGCATCGGAACCCGATGAAGGCTCGGTCAGGCAATAGGAGCCGAGCTTTTCCATCCCGATCAGTTGCGGCAGATATCGCTGCTTGATCTCATCGCCGCCGAACTTGTCGATCATCCAGCTGGCCATGTTATGGACTGAGATGAATGCAGCGGTCGACGGGCAGCCATAGGACAGCGCCTCGAAAATCAGCGCCGATTCAAGCCGCCCGAGATTGATCCCGCCCATTTCTTCTGAAATGTAGATTGATCCGAAGCCAAGCTCACCCGCCTCGCGGACGACATCGCGGGGGAAGTGCTTTTCTTCGTCCCACTGCGCAGCATTCGGCGTGATCCGGTCGGCGGTAAATTTGCGCGCCATGTCCTGAATGGCGAGCTGGTCATCAGTGAGGGAAAACTGGTCGCTCATGCACTCAAACTCCTGGTGGACTTGCTACCCCACACAAATTGCACGCCACGCTGACGATCCGCATCGCCGCATCATGGCTGACGGTCAGGCAAGCGCTGCGATGATGTCTTTGCCAAATAACGTCTCATCATCGGGAATGACCTTGGTCACCGCCAGTGGCTTTGACACCCAGGTCTCGTTGATCAGATCGCGCCAGGTGATGTTGTTGTTGGTCGCATTGCCGCCCCACGAGCCGCAGCCCAGCGAGAAAGTCTGGCGCATGCCATTCCACAGGTTGCCGGAATTGGACGCCGCCTGCGGCTGGTTGACCATGACGCGGCTGGTGTAGGTCTCATTGGCCAGCTTCATGATGTTGGCATCGTTGGTCGAGTAAATGCCGCAGGAGTGGCCGCGGCCCTGATAGGACTGGATGCCGTTGGTCAGTGCGATCGCCTCGTCGATGTCCTTGGCGCGATAGAGTGCCATGGTGACGGTCATCTTTTCACCTGAGAAGGGATGATCGGCGCCGTATCCGGTTTCTGGAACGATCAGAAACTTCACTTCGTCCGCCACTTCAAACCCGGCAAATTTGCCGATGAACTGCGGCGTCTGTGCAACCACTTTGGCGTTGATCGCGCCATCGATCCACAATGCGGCCTGAAGTTTGGCCTTCTGGTCCAGGTCCAACACCAGTCCGCCCTTGGCCTTGAGCTTGGCGAGCATGGTGTCATAGATCGAGTCGAACAGAATGACGGCGTTGTCCGACGAGCAGGACGCCGCGAGGTCGAGCGTCTTGGAGATCAGGATCTTCTCCGCCGCGTCGTCAAGATCGGCGGTATCGTCCACCGTGATCACCGCATTGCCCGCGCCGACACCCAGCGCCGGGGTGCCAGAGCTGTATGCCGCGATCACCATCGGCGCGCCGCCGGTGGCAAGGATGCGGTCGCACTGCTTCATCACTTCGTTGGTCTTTTCGACCGAAGGAGTCTCGATGGGAATCACCAAATCTGCAGGCGCGCCCAGCTTGACCAGCGCATCGCGCATCAGGTTGCAGATCATCGCATTGGTCACCTTGGCACGCGGATGCGGGCAGATGATGATCGAATTGCGACCCTTGACCGCCGAAATCGCCTTGATGACCGGGGTCGCCTCAGGATTGGTCGAGGGCGACAGCGCGCCGATCACGCCAATCGGCTTGGCGATCTTGATCAGATTACGCACCTTGTCTTCCTCGATCACGCCCACCGACTTGTCGTCGATGATGTCCATCAGGGTCGCGCGCGTCTTGCGGCTGATCTTGAGGAACTTGCCGTCATAATTGCCGAGCTGCGATTCATCGACAGTATGCTGGGCGATCTTTTCGGCAACACCCGGCTGGGCCACTGCCCAGACCATGCCGCGGATCAGCCGGTCGACCTGTTCCTGCGTATAATGCTCGATCTGCGCCTGCGCCGCGCGGCTGCGGGCAATCAGGCCAGCGACTTCCTGTGCTTCAGGGGTGTCGGCAATTGCTTGGACTACGGCCATGATCGGCTCCTCACGCTAACCTTCGCACCTGCCGAAGCGCGGTGCGAAGCGGAAATTTGATGATTTAATCGCTCGGTTAACCCCCTGCAACTTTTGACCAAAGCTCGCAAGATGATTCGCTTGTGAAGTGGCCTGAACGCCCAGCTTGCACGATCAGTGTTGCCCTGCCCGCTCCGCTTCTCCATGAGCAATAGGAGAATGGCAGATCCCGGGGGTAGTGTGAGCGAACTTGAAATCGATCCGGCAGTATTCCGTCAGGTGCTGGGCACCTATCCTACCGGGGTCTGCGCGATTACCGCGCTGGGACCGGACGGCGCGCCAACCGGCATGGTGGTCGGCACTTTCACCTCGGTCTCGCTTGATCCGCCGCTGGTCGGATTCCTGCCCGACAAGAACAGTTCCACCTGGCCGGTGATCGAGGCCGCAGGCCGGTTCTGCGTCAATGTGCTGGGCAGTGACCAGCAACAGATATGCCGCCAGATCGCCGCCAAAGGCCCAGACAAGTTCACCGGACTCGACTATGCGGTCTCCGATCACAACCTGCCGGTCATCGCGAACTCCATCGCGCAGATCGAATGCACCATCCATTCAGTGGTCGACGCCGGGGATCACTGGTTCGTGCTGGGCAATGTCCTGCGGCTTGAGACGACCCGCGATGAGGATCCGATGCTATTTCACCGAGGCCGTTACGGCGGTTTCGCCCACTTCGAGTGATTGCAGCTACGCGGCTTGACTCCCCAGCCCAAAATGCTGTTCAGGCGTTCAGCAACAAAATCTATCGAGAGGGTGACCAGACATGACACGTTCGCTTAACGGCAAGGTTGCCGTCATCACTGGGGCCGGCTCGGGTATGGGCCGCTCCATGGCTCTTCGCCTCGCCGAAGACGATGCCAAGATCGCCATCTGGGACATCAATGGCGAAGGCGCCGAAGAGACCGCACGGCTGGTGCGTGAAGCGGGCGGAACGGCTATCGCGATTACCGCTGACTGTTCGGACCGGGCAGTTATCAAGGCCGCCGCCGATCAGACGCGCCGCGAGCTGGGCCCGATTGCAATTCTCGTAAACAACGCCGGCATCGCGCCGTTTACGGACTTCCTCGAAATCGACCCCGAACTGCTGGAGCGCACCTTCCGCATCAACATGTTCGGGCCGTTCTGGGTGACGCAGGAATGCGTGCCTGACATGATTGCCGCCAAGTGGGGCCGGATCATCAACATCACCTCCTCGTCGGTCCAGTCCGGCTCTGCCATGCAGACGCATTACACCAGTTCGAAGGGCGCACTGCTGGGCTT
>JANPPM010000081.1:0-18909 GCA_031428495.1 Novosphingobium sp. | reverse complement strand
GCAATCGCCATGCTTTCGCTTACCGGAATTGCCGTCGGTCACATGTTGCTGACGGTTGCGGTGGGGCTGTCGGCGCTAGTCTATCTGGCGGTAACCCGGGGTATGCGGTCCAACCTGCTCGAGAATTTCGGGCAAAATTCCTTCTCGATCTATCTCGTGCACTTCATCGTAGTGCAAGTGATCGGCAGCATTTTGCCCGGCCAGACCGACCTGCCCATCCTGCTGATCCGCTTCGCTGTGGTTGCGACCATCAGTTTCGCCCTGGCGCGCTTTCTTCACATCACCGTTGAGCGCAATTTGGCCCCGGTAACAAAATGGCTGGTCGCGGCGATTGATCGGCGGCACAGTCAAGCCGCCCCCGCCTGATTTTGGCCTAGGCTTCCGGGAGCAACAGGCTCGCGTCCCCGTAGGAATAGAACCGATAGTCCGTGCCAATCGCATGGGAATAGGCAGCCTGCATCCGCTCAAGCCCCATCAGGGCACTGACCAGCATGAACAGGGTTGATCGCGGCAGATGGAAATTGGTCATCAACCCATCGATGGCGCGGAACCGGTAGCCCGGCGTGATGAAGATCGCCGTGTCCCCTTCGAATGGTTGAACCATGCCATCCTTGCCGCATGCACTTTCGAGCAGCCGCAGGCTGGTAGTGCCAACCGCGATCACCCTGCCCCCGGCCGCGCGTGCTGCGTTAAGCCGGTCGGCGGTTGCCGCGTCGATCCGTCCCCATTCCGAATGCATTGCGTGGGCATCGGTGTCTTCGGCCTTGACTGGCAGGAAGGTGCCCGCCCCGACATGCAGGGTCAGGGTCTCATGCAAAACGCCCGCATTCGTCAGTCCGGCCATAAGCTCTGGCGTGAAATGCAGCGCAGCGGTGGGCGCGGCAACCGCACCTTCCTTGTCGGCGAACATCGTCTGGTAATCGCTGCGGTCGGCCGCATCTGTGGCGCGCTTTCCGGCGATGTACGGTGGCAGCGGCATGGTCCCGGCGCGTTCCAGCAGCACTTCGACGGGCTCGTCGCCCTGAAATTCCAAGGTCCAGCTGCCATCGGGGTGGCGCGTCTCGGCAATGGCGCGAACCTCGTGGGCAAAGCTGATCGTATCACCTTCGCGCAGCCGTTTGCCATTGCGCACGAAGGCCTGCCAGCGGCGCAGATCGATCCGCTTGTGCAAGGTCGCGCCGATCCGTGCCTCACCGCGCGTGCCCTCAAGCTGGGCTGGAATTACGCGCGTATCGTTGAACACCAGAACATCGCCGGCCCGCAGCAAGGCAGGCAGTTCAGAGACCTGATGATCGCCAAGTGCCGCGCCCTTCCCCTGCACTACCAGCATCTGCGCCGCATCACGCGGGCGCGCCGGGCGCAAAGCAATACGCTCTGGCGGCAGGTCGAAATCGAAAAGATCAACGCGCATCCAGAACCTCGCATTCACCGTCGTCCCGGACTTGATCCGGGACCGCTGGCGCTGCGACGCAAGCGGGGGCGTAAGACTTACAGTGGTCCCGGATCAGGGCCGGGACGACGTGTCGTCAATTCGACTGCGAATTGTTCAACTGGTCCACCGTCACCGGCGCGGGTGCAACCGCTGGCGGGGCAATCACCGGCGGCGGCAGGTTGTCACTGGCCATCGAGGCCTGGAGAATCTTGGTCGGCTTTTCCGGTGGTTCGCCGCGTTCGATACGGTCCGCCACGTCCATTCCGCCGATCACCCGGCCGAAGACTGTATATTTACGGTCGAGCGCAAAGCGCGGATAGAAAACGATGAAAAACTGGCTGTTGGCCGAATTGGGCTGGTCCGTGCGCGCCATCGACAGGGTGCCGCGCAGATGCGGTAGCGAATTGAATTCGGCGGTCAGATCGGGAAGTTTGGAGCCGCCGCCGCCAGTGCCGGTGGGATCGCCGGTCTGCGCCATGAACCCGTCGATTACCCGGTGAAAAATAATGCCGTTGTAAAAGCCTTCACGCACCAGCGTCTTGATCCGCTCGACATGGCCCGGTGCCCATTCTGGCATCAGCCGCAAGGTCACCCGCCCGCCGTTCGAAAGATCGAGATAGACGACATTCTCAGGCGAAACGGCAGGGTCGGGACTGACCACCGTCGACAGCGGACGCGAAATGGGCAGCGGCTCATCCGCAGCCAAAGCCGGGCCCGTCAAAAGTCCCATGCCAAGCAACACCATAGCTATACGCGAAGCAAACATCGCACTCTCTCAACTTATGATGATCAGTGGCACAGCGCCCTGATCAAACTTCGCTGCGGCGCATAGTGCCGTCGTCCTGTCATGGCAATGAACGGGACACACCGATCAGTACACCGACTAAGTCAGTATTCGCCCAGCTTGCCGGTGCTGGCAACCCGCCCCATCACATCATTCCGCACCGCCGGGCTGACGAAGGGCGCGATCTCGCCGCCGAACAGCGCGATTTCCTTCACCAGCTTCGAGGCAATCGGCTGGAGGCAGACATCTGCCATCAGAAATACGGTTTCGATGCCAGAATTGATCTGCTGGTTCATCCCCGCCATCTGATATTCGTATTCGAAATCCGCGACCGCACGCAGCCCGCGAACGATCACACTGGCACCCTGCTTTTCGGCAAACCGCATCAGTAAGGCATTGAACCCAACCACACTGACATTGTCGATACCCATGTCCGCCACTTCGCGCACGACCATCGCCATGCGCTCATCGGGCGTAAACATCGGGCTTTTCGAAGGGTTCGTCGTGACGCCGATAATCAGCTGATCGACCAGTTTTGCCCCGCGCCGGATGATATCGGCATGGCCGCGCGTGATCGGATCGAATGTGCCGGGATAGACGCCAACTCTGGGTCCACCGGGATCGGGCATCAGTGGTTCCTCTCAATGATATAGCGGGCAATTGCGCGGAGCAGATCGGCCTCCTTGCCGTGCTGGGCAAGATGCGCGATGGCCTGATCGACCAGCGCCTGCGCCTGTGCACGCGCGCGCTCGGGGCCGAGCAGCGACACGAAGGTCTCTTTGCCAGCGCCGGCATCCTTGCGCAGCGCCTTACCCGCCGCAGCCTCATCGCCCTCATGGTCGAGCAGATCGTCGGCAATCTGGAAAGCAAGGCCGATGTCGCGGGCATAACCGCGAAGATGCGCGCGGCCTTCGGGCGGGATCTTGCCAAGGATCGCACCCATCTCCACCGACGCGCCAAGCAGTGCCCCGGTTTTGAGCTGCTGCAACCGGGTGACGGTCTGGAGATCAAAACTGCTTTCTTCGGCGACGATATCCATCATCTGGCCGCCAGCCATGCCTTGCGAGCCGCTGGCAGAGGCGAGCGCAGTTACCAACTCGATGCGGGTAAACGGATCGCCTGATGTCACCGGATCGGCGAGAATCTCAAACGCCAGATCATGCAGCGCGTCGCCCGCCAGAACTGCTGTGGCTTCATCAAAAGCGAGGTGGATGGTCGGCTTTCCATGCCGCAAGGCATCGTTATCCATACACGGCAGATCATCATGGATCAGCGAATAGACGTGGATCGATTCAACAGCTGCCCCGACGCGGACTGCCGTATCGCGGTCAACCAGAAACATGTCAGCGGTTGCTGTCAGCAGGATAGGACGCAGCCGCTTGCCGCCGCCTATCGCGGCATAGCGCATTGCCTCTATCAACCGCGACCTCGGATCCGCGGGCATGGGCAGCAATGCATCGAACTTGGCGTCGATTTCGCGCTGGATGCGCGCCATCGCCTCGCCCAGCAGGCCGTCAGCAACTTGAGCTAGCGCCACGTTCAGCGGTCCTCTTCGTCGAATGGACGGGTTCCGGCGACTTTTCCATCAGGCCCGGCTACGATCATCTCGATCCGAGCCTGCGCTGCGTCCAGCCGTGTCTGGCAATGTTTGCGCAATTGCTCACCGCGTTCGTATAGCGAAATCGAATCGTCCAGCGGTGCTTCGCCGCTTTCGAGCTTACGCACCACCTCTTCAAGCGCACGCAGCGCATCTTCGAAGTTCATTTCGCCGGGATCGGACGGGTTTGCAGGGTCAATTTCGGCCATCGCCCCATGCTTTGGCCCGCAGCCCAACGAGGGTCAAGTGCCGAGCAAAAAAGCGCGAGTCGATGTTGCCGCAGACGATATTCGGCTTGCTACTTGGCCGTTGTCACGCAACTGTAACACCAATGCACCAGTTGACCGCAAAACAGCTGCTGCCAAAGGGCTTCTATGGAAATCCAGGGGCCACTTGATGCGGCCGAGCCACTACCAGTACCCGGCGGATTGTTCTTCAACCGGGAACTAAGCTGGCTGGCCTTCAATCGCCGCGTACTCGCTGAATCATGCAATCCCGATTACCCGTTGCTTGAGCGGCTGCGGTTCCTGTCTATTTCGGGCAGCAACCTCGATGAATTCATGATGGTGCGCGTTGCCGGGCTTGCCGGGCAGGTGCGCCGCCGGATCGAGGAAGTGTCGATTGACGGGCGCACCCCATCCCAGCAGCTAACCGCCATCCGTGAGGCCGTAACCGAACTGGTCGCGGCACAGCAGGATAGCCTTGCCGAACTGACCACCTTGCTGGCTGCGCATGACATCCGACTGATGATCGGGCGCCAGCCGCGCAAGGGTGACGGTGAGTGGGCAGCGCGCTATTTTAACGAACATATTGTGCCGGTGCTCACGCCGCAGGCCATCGATCCAGCGCATCCCTTCCCGTTCATCGCCAATCAGGGGGTGGGCATGTTGTTCTCGCTCCAGCGGATTGCGGACGGCGCACCGGTAACCGAGATGATCCTGTTGCCAGCCGCGCTGCCGCGATTCGTGCGGCTGCCGGGCAAGGAAGCGGTCTTTGTCAGCATTGAGGAAATGGTACGCAACCATGCCGCACTGCTGTTTCCGGGGTTTCGCATTCTGGGCAGCGGCGCATTCCGGGTTCTGCGCGACAGCGATCTTGAGGTCGAGGAAGACGCCGAGGACCTCGTGCGCTATTTCCGCACGGCGATCCAGCGGCGGCGGCGCGGGCGGATCATCCTGTTGCAGATCGAATCGGATTTCGACCCAGAGGCCGAGGCGCTGTTGCGCCAGCAGCTGGGGCTTGAAGACGCGCTGGTGCTCAAAACTCCCGGCTTCATGGGGATTTCCGGGCTCGCCAGCATTGTCGATGAAGACTTTCCCGCGCTTAAATTCGATCCCTACAGCCCGCGCTATCCCGAGCGCATTCTCGAACACGATGGCGATTGCTTTGCGGCAATCCGCGAAAAAGACATCGTCATTCACCACCCTTACGAAAGCTTCGAAGTGGTGGTCGATTTTCTGCGCCAGGCCGCAGCAGACCCTGATGTGGTGGCGATCAAGCAGACGCTCTACCGCGCGGGCAAGCAATCCGCAGTCGTCGCGGCGCTGATTACGGCGGCCGAGGCGGGCAAATCGGTAACCGCCGTGGTCGAGCTGAAAGCGCGCTTCGATGAAGAGCAGAACCTTCTGTGGGCTGCCGAACTGGAGCGCGCCGGAGTTCAGGTGATCTATGGTTTCCTCGACTGGAAGACCCACGCAAAAGTTTCGATGGTCGTCCGCCGCGAGGATCACGGCTACCGCACCTATCTGCATTTCGGCACGGGCAATTATCATCCGGCGACCGCGCGGGTTTATACCGACCTCAGCTTTTTCACTGCCGACCCCAAAACCGGGCGCGATGCAGGGCAGTTGTTCAATTTCATCACCGGCTATGTCGAACCAAAAGGCACTTCGGTTCTGTCGATATCGCCAATTGGTCTGCGCAAAACCTTGAATGAATGCATCGCCAAGGAAATCGAAAATGCACAGGCAGGCAAGCCTGCGGCAATCTGGGCCAAGCTAAATCAGCTGACTGACGGTGATCTTATTTCACGGCTCTATGCGGCCAGTAAGGCTGGCGTGGCGGTAAATCTAGTGATTCGCGGCATCTGCTGTCTGCGGCCTGGCATTCCCGGTTTGTCCGAGAACATCATGGTCAAATCGATTATCGGGCGTTTTCTCGAACACAGCCGCATCTGGGCCTTTGGCTGCGGTGCGCATCTGCCCAATCGCCGCGCCAAGGTTTACATTTCCTCCGCCGACGGAATGGCGCGTAACTTTGATCGCCGGGTTGAAGTTCTGGTGCCGATCCGCAACCGCACGGTGCACGATCAGGTGCTCAATCAGGTGATGCTGGCCAATCTCCTTGATACCGAGCAAAGCTGGGAACTGGACAGTGATGGTACGTACCAGCGCACCGCCAAGGGAGACCAGCCGTTCAATCTCCATCGCTATTTCATGACCAACCCGTCACTGTCGGGCCGCGGCGCAGCGCTGGAAAGCGGACTCAAGGTCCCGCGTCTGGCGCTTCGACGCGGAGCAGCAAGCGAATGACCCGGTCGAAAGTATCTCCCTTTTTAGGTTTTGAAGTATGAGTGTGGCCGACCTAAAGCCTGCTAGAGCTATTATAGATATCGGCTCGAACACGGTTCGGCTGGTGATTTACGGTGGGCCGCCACGCGCACCGATTGTGCTGCTCAATGAAAAGGTTGCAGCCAAGCTGGGTAAAGGCATGGCCGAGACTGGAAGGCTTGCGAAGAAGCCGCAGGAAACCGCACTAAAGGCACTGGCCCGGTTCCGCACCCTGCTGCGACTGAACGGGGTGACCCGTATCGACGCGGTGGCGACGGCAGCAGTCCGTGATGCGAGCAACGGCGAAGAATTTCTGACCCGGGTCCGTGCGCTTGGACTCGAACCACGATTACTCTCGGGCGAGGAAGAAGCGCTGACCAGCGCCAGCGGCGTGATCGGCGCATTTCCAAACGCCCACGGGATCGTCGCTGATCTTGGCGGGGGCAGTATTGAACTGGTCGAAGTCGCGGGGGGCAACTGCCACCACGGCGTAAGCCTGCCGCTGGGCACGTTGATGCTGCCCGCTTTGCGTGCTGCGGGGACCAGAGCATTCCACACTCAGGTTGCGCGTATTTTCAAGGCAGCCGACTGGCAACCGCAGCCAGCCGATACGCTCTATCTGGTCGGTGGCTCTTTCCGGGCTTTCGCCAAATACGCGATGCGCCGCAGCCAGTGGCCGTTTGAAGACCCGCACGGCTTCGAATTGACCGCAGCCGAGGCCGAAAGGGCCGCCGCATCGCTGACCGAACGCGTCGGCGCGCAGCCGCCTGTGCCCGGAATTTCGGCCTCGCGTTTGGCGGCCATGCCCGATGCCGCACAATTGCTGCGCGCGTTGCTGCGTCAGATCAAGCCGGCGCGAATTGTCTTTTCGTCATGGGGCCTGCGCGAAGGTTTAATCTATCGCAGCCTCGCCCCTGCCGCACAGTCGCAAGATCCACTGATTGCTGCCGTTGCCGCATTTGCCGACCGCTACCGGATTGCCACGCCAACTGCGGTAATGGTCGCAGGGTGGTGCGTTTCCGCCAGCGCCGCGCGGACCGTTTCACGCCGCGAAAATCTGTTACTCGCCGCAACCATGCTAGCCCTCGCCTCGGCCCGGCTGGAACCCAACCTGCGCGCAGATCACGCCGTCGATTGGGCCATTCGCAAGCGCTGGATCGGCCTGCGTGCAGAAGACCGGGTGCTTATTGCCAGTTGCCTTCTCGCGAATGGTGGAAGGTTGACCGTTCCGGATGCGTGGCTTCGCATTGCCGCGCCCGAGCGTATCCGCGAAGCCCAGGGCTGGGGGCTGGCGATCCGGCTTTGCCGCCGGTTCAGCAATTGCTCGGTCGAAGCTCTGGGAGCCAGCAGCCTGATTGCGCGCGACGGTATGCTTTCGCTCGAAGTCGGCACCGCCTATGCCGATCTGGTAAGTGATGATGTGGAACGCGACTTGAAGTTGCTGGCAGCACATCTTGAGCTTCAGCCAAGCTGGAATAGTCCAGCACCCAAATAGGCATGCCGGGCTTTCGAAGCTGATCAGAGATAATCCCCGCGCGGATAAGGCCTCGGGTCTAGCCGCAGCGACGGCTCCCCGCTAATGCGCCTTCCATGACCGAACCGACTCCCGCGATCACCCCTGAAACCGTCGTCGCCCACGGGCTTTCCGAAGAGGAATATGCCCGCGTCCTGCATGCGCTGGGCCGCGAACCCAATTTGGTGGAGCTGGGCATTTTCTCAGTAATGTGGTCTGAGCACTGTTCTTACAAAAGCTCGCGTATCCATCTGAAAAAGCTGCCCACGGAAGCGCCTTGGGTTATTTGCGGACCGGGCGAGAATGCCGGCGTTATCGATATCGGCGACGGGCCAGACGGCACCAAGCTTGCGGCAATCTTCAAGATGGAGAGTCACAACCACCCCTCTTACATCGAACCTTATCAGGGAGCGGCGACAGGCGTGGGCGGAATCCTGCGCGATGTCTTCACTATGGGCGCACGCCCGATTGCCAACCTCAACGCGCTGCGTTTCGGGCGGCCCGATCATCCCAAGATGAAGCATCTGGTGCAAGGCGTGGTCGCGGGCATCGGTGGCTATGGCAACTGCGTCGGTGTGCCCACGGTAGGCGGCGAAACCAATTTCCATAAAGCTTATGACGGCAACATACTGGTCAACGCGATGACCGTGGGCGTCGCCGATCAGGACAAGATTTTCTATTCGGCGGCGACCGGCCTCGGCAATCCCATCGTCTATGTCGGCTCCAAGACCGGGCGTGATGGCATCCACGGCGCAACCATGGCCAGCGCCGACTTTGGCGACGACATCGAAGAAAAGCGTCCGACCGTGCAAGTCGGCGATCCCTTCGTCGAAAAGCTGTTGATCGAGGCTTGCCTGGAGCTGATGGCAACCGACGCGATTGTTGCCATTCAAGACATGGGTGCGGCCGGGTTGACCTCCTCATCAGTCGAGATGGCGACCAATGGCAAGGCCGGGATCATTCTCGACATGGACAAGGTCCCGTGCCGCGAGGAGGGCATGACGCCCTATGAAATGATGCTGAGCGAGAGCCAGGAACGGATGCTGATGGTGCTCAAGCCCGGCAAGGAGGCGATGGCCGAAGCGATCTTCAAGAAGTGGGAGCTCGATTTCGCGGTGATTGGCGAGGTTACCGATACCGGCCACATGGTGTTGACCTTTGAGGGCGAAGTGGTTTGCGACATTCCGCTGGGCCCGCTGGCTGAAGATGCCCCGCTTTACGACCGCCCTGCCCTCAGCCTTGATGACTACAAGGTCTGGGCCAAGGTTGCGCCGCTGGGCGATGTTCCGACAAGCAGCGATATTGGCGCGGACCTGCTCAAACTGATGGCCTGCCCTGACCTCGCCAGCCGCCGCTGGATCTGGGAGCAGTATGACAGCCAGGTCGGCGCGGATACGATGCAAAAAAGCGGCGGCGATGCTGCCGTGGTGCGCCTCCACGGCACGCAAAAGGCGCTGGCGATGAGCACCGACTGCACGCCGCGCTACTGCTATGCCGATCCCTATGAAGGCGGCAAGCAGGCGGTGGCAGAATGCTATCGCAATATCAGCGCGGTGGGCGCGACCCCGCTGGCGATCACCAATTGCCTCAACTTTGCCAACCCGCAGCGGCCCGAAATCATGGCGCAGATCGTCGAGTGTTTGCGCGGCATGGGCGATGCCTGCCGCGCGCTCGATTTCCCCATCGTGAGCGGGAACGTCTCGCTGTACAACGAAAGCAAGGCGACCGGTGGCGGCAGCGCGATCTTGCCGACTCCGGCGATTGGCGGCGTCGGCTTGATGCAGGACCATGAGAAGATGGCGACCATCGCCTTCAAGTCCGAAGGCGAGGCAATCTGGCTGATCGGCGGCAAAGGCACGCATCTGGGCCAATCTCTCTGGCTGCGCGAACTGCAAGGCCGCGAAGATGGCCCTCCCCCGCCGGTCAATCTTGAGGCAGAGCGCGCGCAGGCTGAATTTGTCCGCAAACTCATTGCCGAGGGCAAGGTCAGCGCGGTGCACGATGTCAGTGACGGCGGACTGCTGGTGGCGCTGGCGGAAATGGCACTGGCGGGGAATGTCGGTGCCGTTCTCGATGCTTTTGGCGATGTAGCCGAAGCCTTTGGCGAAGATCAGGGTCGTTATATAGTGACCGGCGCGATTCCCGAATCCGACCAAGCGGCCGGAATTGTGATGACGCGGATCGGGACCACGGGCAGCGATGCAATTGCAGCACCGGGGCAATCGGTCTCTATTTCGGCGTTGAGAGCAAGCAGCGAGCGCTTCTTCCACGAATGGATGGAGAGCTAGCCGCTCAGAACGCCTCAATTCCTGCCGCGCGCCAGACCCGGTGCACCTCACCATAAAGCTGTGCCGGGCGAATGCCGAACAGTTCGCGCACCGCATCAGTGTGCATGGCCAGCAGTTCGCGAATGGAATGCTCGGCAATGCGCGGGCACTTCTGGCCGATCTTCTGCGCCTCGCGGACGGCGCGCAAAACCGGGGCGCGCGTGCGCGTCTGACGGCGCGTCACTAATGCACCCGCATAGGCAATGAAAATATGCCCCCAGCTTGGCCGCTGACCGAAAACAAACGCGGCAACGCACTGTTCGCCCAGCCCGTCGCGGCCATAGCCGGTGAGCACATGGATCAGATCATGGACATCGCGCTGGCGGTCGACGTACCATTCGATGCGGTCTTCGAGACGCGCGCGACCATCGCGCATGGTTTCTGATTCAGCAACCAAACCTGCGGCTGTCAGCCCCTCGCGCTCCATGAAGTCGCAATAGTCGTGCGCGAGTGAGCCGCGGGGATAGGCGCGTAGCGTTTTGCGGTCGTCGAGCAATTCGTGAAGGTATGGCTCGCTGGCATAAAGCCGCCGACCTTTCTCCGTCGCCAAAAATCGTTCCGCCGCGCGGTCGATGTCGATCCACGGCAAAGCTTCAAAAACGCAGAAGGCGACGCTGGTCTTTTCCTTGTCCTGCTTGAAGGCATTAAAATGCTTCCACGCCATCCCAAAATCGTAGCGCAGCGGTTTGCGGTCCCGGTGACGCAGTGGCAACAGGGCGTGGGGCATCGGCCCGTCATAGACGGGGACTGCAAACTCCGCTGATAGGACAGCCATATTCATGGCCGATCTTATCGGTTATTTTGGCTAACCAACCTTCAACCAGCGCGGTTAATATGCGTTATTCATTCCCAGACCCAGTCTGCCTGTGGAATATCCAATAGCTGGAGGATTCCCGTGAGATTACCGCGTTCTATCCAGCCATCCGCCGCTGCGCGCGCCTTGGGTTTGGCATCGAAAGCTATGCCGTAGGTGGCAGCTTCAAGCATCGGGATATCATTGGCACCGTCGCCGGTGGCGAGGCTGACCGCGCCCTCGCCCAGCCGCGCTGCCTCGGCGATCAGAACCGCACGCTTGACCGTACTGTCCGTGATTGGACCTACCAGCCCGCCGGTCAGCTTACCATCCAGCACTTCCAGACGATTCGCCACGACCAGTTCGAAACCAAGCTCTTCCGCCACCGGATCAGCGAACTGATGAAACCCGCCAGTGACCAGCACCGTGCGGCAGCCTTTGCCCTTGAGCGTTTCAACCAAAGCCTTTGCGCCCGGCATCATCGCGATGCGGGTGGCTAGACATTCGGCAATTGCGGCTTCCGGCAATCCTTGCAGCAGCGCGACGCGGCTGCGCAGGGCGCTTTCGAAATCGAGCTCGCCCAGCATCGCGCGCTCGGTTATTTCGGCGATCTGCGGCTTGATTCCGGCAAAGTCGGCGAGCTCGTCGATGCATTCGGCCATAATCATGGTCGAATCCATATCGGAGACGAACAGATGCGGAATCAGCGGCACATGATCAGCTATCAGCAGGTCTGACGGTGCGAAATGCGCATCGAGCACCGCCCGGAATTGCGCTGGGTCGCCAGCCTCTGCGGCAAATTCCAGTCCCTCACCACCGGACAGTGGCGTATTCTTCGCGGCGATCCCCTGATGGCCAAGTGCAACCAGAGCCGCTGCGGAATTTGCCGACAGCACCGCTGCATCTGCTATCAGCCGGGCAATGAGCACCAGACATTCTCCTGACAATGAGCAACCGCGCCCGCCGCTGGCGCTCATTGCAGGGCCAACCGCGAGCGGCAAGAGCGATCTCGCACTGCGCCTGGCGATGGCCTTGCGTGAGCGCGGCCGCGATGCCGTGATCGTCAATGCAGACAGTGCACAAGTCTATTCCGACCTGGAAGTCCTGAGCGCGCGCCCTTCTGCCGAGGAGATGGGGTCAATCGAGCACCGGTTGTTCGGCACATGGGACGGCGCAGTGGCCTGTTCAGCGGCCGACTGGGCCGCAGCAGCACGCGAGACAATCACCGAGGCCCATCAGCGCGGTGCGGTGCCGATCTTGGTCGGTGGTACCGGGCTATACCTGCGCACCCTGCTCGATGGCATCGCTCCAATCCCGGAAATCGATGCCAAAGTGCGCAACGAGGTGCGCGCGCTTGCAGTTGCAGACGCATTTGCGCAGCTCAAGCAAGCGGACCCGCAGCGTGCCGAAAAGCTAGCCCCGGCAGACTCTGCGCGTATCGCCCGCGCGCTGGAAGTTGTCCGTTCGACCGGACGGACCTTGGCCGAGTGGCAGCTGGAACGCAGCGGCGGAATTTCAGATTCTATCTCATTATATCCCGCCATCATCCTGCCAAAGCGTGATTTATTGTACCAACGCTGCGACCAACGCTTCGCCGCGATGCTGGAAAGAGGAGCTATCGACGAAGTCGCCACACTGCTCGCGCGCAATCTCGATCCGGCGCTTCCGGTCATGCGCGCCATTGGGGTGGCCGAAATCACAGGCTATCTGCAAGGCCAATGGTCGCTCGACGAGGCGCAACTGCGCGGGAGCCAGGCAACCCGCAACTATGCAAAGCGGCAATATACCTGGTTCCGTCGCCAACCGCCTGTCGATTGGCCGCGTACCGAGTCATTTACGCCCGATCCGGCAACTCATTTTGAAACATTATTATAATAATAGCAGTTGACACGGTATTTTATGATACCTAGAGGCCGTGGCATTCCCGCATCGGCGGGCACCGGTGTGAACGGGCGCAGTTGGAGAGGAGACCCGGTATGGCTCTGGCCATGCCGGGTCCGCCTCTTTATAGGCCGGGCTGATTAGCGGACCGGGCGTTTTCAAGAAGGACACGAGACGTGAGCGAAGAGCGCAGCGGCGCGAACATTCTGGTCGAAAGCCTGGTGCGGCAGGGAGTCGAATTCGTATTCGGCTACCCCGGCGGCGCAGTGCTGCCGATCTATGACGCCCTGTTCGCCGACGAGCGCATCCGCCACATTCTGGTGCGCGCGGAAGCGGGCGCAGCGCATGCGGCAGAGGGCTATGCCCGCGCCACCGGCAAGCCTGGCGTCGTGCTGGTAACTTCCGGTCCCGGCGCAACCAACGCGATCACCGGGATCACCGATGCCTTCATGGATTCGATCCCGCTGGTCATCATCACTGGTCAGGTCCCCACCGCGCTGATCGGCTCGGACGCGTTTCAGGAGGCCGACACCATTGGTATCTCGCGCCACTGTACCAAGCACAACTATCTGGTGAAAGACCCGGCCGACCTTGCCGCGGTGATCGACGAGGCATTTCAGATCGCCACGCAAGGCCGCCCCGGCCCGGTGCTGATCGACATTCCCAAGGACGTGCAAATAGCCTCGGCGCTAATGCACGACGGCCCGCCGCAGCGGCGCAATCGCTATAACCCGCAGGTCGAGGCCCCGGACAAAGACATTGCCCGCGCGATCGAACTGCTCGCCAATGCGCGCGCACCGATCTTCTATACCGGCGGCGGTGTGATCAATTCAGGGCCAGAGGCATCCGCGCTGCTGTGCCAATTGCAAACGCTGACCGGTGCACCGGTAACTTCAACGCTTATGGGTCTGGGTGCCTTCCCAGCCGATCATGCCGACTGGCTGGGCATGCTGGGTATGCATGGCACCTATGAGGCCAACATGGCGATGAACCGGGCAGACCTGATGGTCTGCATCGGTGCGCGCTTCGATGACCGCGTCACCGGACGGCTTGATGCTTTCGCGCCCAATTCAACCAAGATCCACATCGACATCGACCGTGCCTCGATCAACAAGATTGTTCCGGTCGAGCTGGGCATAGTCGGCGATTGCGGCCGGGTGCTCGCGCAGCTGATCGACGCATGGGGCAGCCGCAAGGCAGCGGACCTCGCCGACTGGAAGGCCCGCATCGATGGCTGGCGTGCACGCGATAGTCTGTCCTTCCCGGCCAATCCGACCGCAATCATGCCGCAGCTTGCGGTGCAGCGGCTGTATGAGCTGACCAAACACCGTGATCCGATCATCGCCACAGAGGTTGGCCAGCACCAGATGTGGGCAGCGCAGCACTTCCACTTCTTCGGCCCCAACAAGTGGCTCACCTCCGGCGGGTTGGGCACGATGGGCTATGGGCTGCCGGCGGCCATCGGCGCGCAGCTGGGCCATCCGGACGCGCTGGTGATCGACATCGCCGGCGATGCTTCGATCCAGATGAACATCCAGGAGCTGGGCACCGCGACGCAATACCGCTTGCCGGTCAAGGTGTTCATCCTCAACAACGAATGGATGGGCATGGTCCGCCAGTGGCAGGAACTCACCTATGAAAGCCGCTATTCAGAGAGTTACTCGGATAGCCTGCCAGACTTTGTGAAGCTGGCGGAGGCTTACGGCTGGAAAGGCATCCGCATTTCCAGCGAGGCGGAGCTGGACGCCGGGATACAGGCGATGATCGATCATCCGGGGCCAGTGATCGTCGATTGCCTCGTCTCGAAGGAAGCCAACTGCTTCCCGATGATCCCCAGCGGTGCGGCACATACCGACATGATCCTGCAGGGCGATCAGGTCGCTGGCACGATGGACGACGAAGCGAAGGCACTCGTGTGATGGAGCGAAGCATAGTCACTAATGGGAAAAACGTGTGATGAAAATCAAACACGAAAAATCCGAACGCCACGTCCTCACGATCACCGTCGACAATGAGGCGGGCGTGCTCGCCAAAATCGCCGGGCTGTTCACCGCGCGCGGCTATAATATCGACAGCCTGACCGTGGCCGACATTTCGGAAAGCCATGCGCTCAGCCGGATCACCATCGTCACCCAGGGGCCGCCTGCGGTGATCGATCAGATCCAGGCGCAGCTTGAACGCCTGGTGCCGGTGCATAAGGTCGTCGACCTGACGGAAATGGGCCCGCATGTTGAACGCGAGCTGGCCCTGATCAAGGTCGCGGGCACCGGCGAACACCGGGTCGAGGCGCTGCGCTTGGCCGACGTGTTCCGCGCCAAGGTTGTCGATACGACAACCAGCAGCTTCATTTTCGAGCTGACCGGCGCGCCTGAGAAGATCGACAGCTTCGTTTCGCTGATGCGCGAACTGGGGCTGGTAGAGGTCGGCCGCACTGGCATTGTCGGCATGATGCGGGGGGCCGAAGCGGCCTGAATTTTTTAACTTTGCGTCGTCCCGGACATGATACCGGGCCGCAGGCCGAAAATGGGCGACGCAACCACCACAGCGATACCGGATAAAGTCCCGGATGACGGAAGGAAGAAGATGAAAGTTTATTACGACGCCGATTGCGATATTAACCTGATCACCGGCAAGAAGATTGCCGTGCTCGGCTATGGCAGCCAGGGCCACGCCCATGCACAGAACCTGCGTGACAGCGGCATCAAGGACGTTGCCATCGCGCTGCGTCCCGATAGCGCCACTGCCAAGAAGGCCGAAGGCGCGGGCTTCAAGGTCATGTCGAACAAGGACGCCGCCGCCTGGGCCGACATCCTGATGATTCTTGCCCCTGACGAGCATCAGGCCGCAATCTGGGCTGACGACGTCAAGGCGAACCTGCGCCCCGGCTCGGCCCTCGCCTTCGCACACGGCCTCAACATCCACTTCGGCCTGATCGAAGCGCCTTCGGACGTCGATGTGATCATGATTGCGCCAAAGGGCCCCGGCCACACCGTGCGCAGCGAATATGTTCGCGGCGGCGGCGTGCCCTGCCTGATCGCGGTGCACCACGATGCCACCGGCAATGCCCATGACCTCGCCCTTGCTTACGCTTCAGGCGTCGGCGGCGGCCGCAGCGGCATCATCGAGACCAACTTCCGCGAGGAATGCGAGACCGATCTGTTTGGCGAGCAGGCGGTGCTCTGCGGCGGCCTGACCCACCTGATTCAGGCAGGCTTCGAAACCCTGACCGAAGCTGGTTACGCCCCTGAAATGGCCTATTTCGAGTGCCTGCACGAAGTGAAGCTGATCGTCGATCTGATGTATGAAGGCGGCATCGCCAACATGCGCTATTCGATCAGCAACACCGCCGAATATGGTGACATCACCACTGGCCCGCGCATCATCACCAGCGAGACCAAAGCCGAAATGAAGCGCGTCCTCGCCGACATTCAGGCGGGGCGCTTTGTGAAGAACTTCGTGCTCGACAACCGCGCCGGCCAGCCAGAACTGAAGGCCGCTCGCAAGGCTGCCGCTGCCCACCCGATCGAGCAGACCGGTGCCCAGCTGCGCGCGATGATGCCGTGGATCGGTGCCAACAAGCTGGTGGATCAGACCAAGAATTGAATATATCCCTCTCCAACTGCGGCTAGTACGCTGCGCTCTCAAGCCTTCGTATCCTCCCCCCGCCGGGGGGGAGGATAGCGCAGCTTGCTCCGTCAGGAGCTAGCGAAGCTTGGAGAGGGGATTTCTCACCGCATCAGCGCGAAGCACTTCCTGACCTCATCGACGAAAATCCCGGGCTGTTCCCACGCGGCGAAGTGCCCGCCCTTTTCGCAATCATTCCAGTAGATCAGATTGCGCAGCGTCCGCTCCGCCCATTTGCGCGGCGCGCGGGTAATCTCGCGCGGGAAGGTGCTGACCCCGGCGGGCAGATCGACCTGATAGCCGCCCTTGCCGATTGTCCCGAAGCTCTCCCAATAGAGCCGGGCCGCCGAAGCGCCGCTCGCGGTCAGCCAGTAGAGCATGATGTTGTCGAGTATCGTGTCGCGGCTCAGCGCGTCTTCCGGTGCGCCCTGATTATCAGTCCAGGCCCACATCTTTTCATAGATCCAGCCTGCGAGAGCCACTGGCGAATCGACCAGTCCATAACCGATGGTCTGCGGCCGGCTCGACTGGATCTTCGAATAGCCCGAATCCCATTGGTTGTAGTTCGCACCCGCCGCCAGAGCCGCAACCACCGCCGGGGCGGTATCGCTGCGGTCCTCGGGCAGGATGCGCGCAATCGGCATGTTGGTGTGAATGCCCAGCAGCCCCGGATGTGCCTGCGCGCCCATCACGGTCGTGACAATCGCGCCCCAGTCGCCACCTTGGGCAAACCAGCGATCATAGCCGAGCCGCCCCATCAGCTCCGCCCATGCCTTGCCCACGCGCGGGACATCCCAGCCCGACTGCTGCGGCTTGGCTGAAAAACCATAGCCCGGCAGTGAGGGCACAACGACATGGAACGCATCTTCGGCATTGCCGCCATGCGCCACCGGATCGGTTAGCGGACCAATACAGTCCAGAAACTCGATCACTGACCCTGGCCAGCCATGGGTGAGGATCAGTGGCTGCGCATCTGGATAAGGCGAGCGGACATGCAGAAAATGGATGTCGAGCCCGTCAATTTCTGTGATGAATTGCGGAAAGGTGTTCAGCAATGCTTCGCAGCGGCGCCAGTCATAACCGTTGCGCCAGTAGGCCACTAACGCCTGCAATGCGGCAAGCGGCACACCCTGCGACCAATCATCAACTGGCTCCTCCTCCGGCCAGCGGGTCAGGTCGATGCGCTGCGCGAGATCGTCGAGCTGGCCTTGCCCGATTGCGATGCTGAATGGTCTGATCTGGTTCATTGCGCCGAGCCTAGAGCATTTTTCTTTGCGCTCAATCCACTTCGCGTCAGCCCAGAATTGCAAAGCATGCTCACTATCTGCTAAAAGGCTGACAAATAGCTACTCGGAGAGCCTTGCCATGCCTGCCCTCAAGATTACCCCGCTCGCCCCCAATATTGCGTTCGGCAACCGTGTCGACGGTGTCACCTGGGACAATATCAACGATGAAGAGATGCGCGCCGAGCTGCGCCAGTTGTTCACCGATCGCGGCGTTCTGGTGTTCGAAAACATGGACCCCAGCCCGAAGATGCAGCTCGAAGTGTCAAAGATTTTTGGCCCGCTGAAAGATCATCCGACCAAAAGCGTCCCGCGCGCTGATGGCGAAATGCTTGGCGTCATCGATATGCACCTGATGCCCCGCGAAGAGGCTAACCACGATCACGGGCTTGTCGGCACGCGCGGGAAAAAGGTGTTTTCCTTCCTGCCATGGCACTTCGACCACACCTACAATGACGAGCTGAACTATGCCGGAGTGCTGCGCGCGGTCGTCGCCGCACCGGAGGAAGGCCGCACCGGCTTTGCCGACGGGATCGATATTTACAACAAGATGAACCCGTCGATCCGCGCGAAGATCGAAAAGCTCTGCGCAATTTACACGCTCGATGTGCGGCTGACCCAGATGAAATTCGGCCGTTATTTCGAGACCTATGGCGATACCGAGCGCGAGCGCGCGAATACCGAGGAAAGCGCTGTATTCCCGCGCGCACTGCACCCGATGGTCTGGCAGCGTCCCACTGGCGAGAAGGTTGCCCATTTCTGCGGCTTTTCCGCCGTCGGCATTGAAGACCACGAAAACGCCGAGGGCGAGGCGCTGTTCGAAGAAGCCCTGCAGGAAATGTACCGCGTGATCGAGCCATACTGGCACGAATGGAACACCTCCGATCTGCTGATCTGGGACAACCACCGCATCCTGCACGCGGTCGAAGGCTGCGATCCCAAGTACGAACGCCGCATGTGGCGCACCACAATCAAGGGCGATTATGGTCTTGGACGGTTCGAGGACGGCAAGAAGATCGGCGAAGTGAAGCGCGAGGTCGCGCCGCTGCTATTGCCGGCTTGATACTTCAATAACTTAAACATCAAACCGTTCGTGTCGAGCGAAGTCGAGACACTGCGCACCGTG
>JANPPM010000080.1:0-23606 GCA_031428495.1 Novosphingobium sp. | reverse complement strand
GAAGAAGATCTTGCCGAACTTGCCGATAGCGTCCTTCAACCGCTGCGCTGGGAACGCAGAGGCCCCATAGAAGATCACCTCAAGGCTGGAGAGATCGAACTCGCCAAAGCGCGGGTGATCCATCAGTGCGATGACCATGGTTGGCACCATCAGCACCGAGGTGATTTTGTGATCCTGAATCGCCTGCATGGCCGCGACAACTTCGAAGCCCGGCATGACCACCATATAGCCGCCGCGCAACAGCACCGAGGTCAGCACCGCCGCGCCCGAATGGCTGAGCGGGGCACAGATCAGGTGGCGGATTTCGTCCGGCCATTCCCATTCCATCTGCTGAATCAGCGCCGACGTGACCGCCGATTGCTGGGTGCACATAATGCCCTTGGGTTTGCCGGTGGTGCCGCCCGAATAGGCGATGCGGAACACATCGTCGGGCCGCGATGGCTTGGTTGCCAGCGGCTTCGGCGTGTAAGCCATGCATGCCTTGACGATATCCCGCCCGGTCTCCCCGTTCCCCATGGCGAGGAAGTGCCGCAGCTGCGGCGCACGCTCCTTCAACTGCTTGGCCACCGGCTCGTAAAGATCGGCATCATAGACCAGCGTGTCGATGCCGGCGTCCTCAATGACGTAAAGATAGTCATCAACCGAACCCATCGGGTGCAGCGTGGTCAGCACCACCCCGGCAAGGCCGAGTCCATTTGATGCGTAGATCACTTCAACCCGGTTCTTGGCGAGAATGGCCGCGCGGGCGGGCGGCGCTTCAAGGCCTTCCACCAGTTGCTGAAACCGGCTGATATTGTCGCGCATTTCCCCGGCCGTGATCACCTGACCGGTGTCGCTGATCAGCACCGTGCGGTCCAGATCGCGTGACAGCGCGTGTACGGTCATATCCGCACTGGTAATATGCTGGTGGAGCTGGTCGATCATGGTCATTTCCCGATTGGCTATTTTTGGGCAGGCCGAACCATCGTGCCAACGCCGTGCAGCAGCTGGTTGGCGATGATGGCATAGTGCATTTCGGTCGCGCCCTCGGCGATGCATTGGGCCTTGGCGTCGCGCATGTAGCGGTTGACCCCGGTCGAATCCATGATGCCGCTGCCGCCCCAGAATTGCAGCAGACGGGCGCAAATGTCGAAGGCGGTATCGCAAACCCAGGCCTTGCAGACATTGCCCATCACCGGCTCAAGTGCGCCGCGATCGAAGGCGGCGGCGTTGGAATAAACCAGCGCGCGCATGGCGACGAGCTTGGCATGTGCCTCGGCAAGCCAGAATGCCAGCGGCTGAAGTTCATACATGTCCTTGCCATAGAGCCTGCGCTCTTTGGTGTAAGCGATTGTCTTGTCGAACATTCCCTGCGCACAGCCGAGTGAAACGGCCGAGTGGGCAATGACATTGGCGGTGTTCGCCGCGCGGTGTGCCGCGCCGCCCCTCAGGACATCACCGAGGATGCCATCGTCCTCGATGCGGATATTGTCGAAACTTAGCGGCCCGGTATTCGTGCCACGCCAGCCGAGCTTGTGCTCATAGGGCGCGACGCCAAAGCCCTCGGCCTCTTGCTCGACGATAATGCAGCCATAGCCTTCGCGCGCATCGCGATCGATGGTCTTGCACATCACCAGATAGGTCTTGGCTGCCGATTGGGTGCAGAACAGCTTGGACCCGTCGAGCCGCCAACCATTCCCTTCGGGGACAAGCTTGGTGAGATGTGAGGCGACATTGCCTGCGCCCGAAGGTTCGCTCTGCGAATAGGCGATCAACCGCTCTCCGCTGGCTGATTTGGGCAGGATGCGCTGCTTCTGCTCATCGGTGCCAAGAATTTCAACGGTCCGGGGACACAGGATCATCTGCACGGTCAGTGCCCCGGCAAATGCCGGACTGGCCTTGGCGATTTCGTCGACGACCAGACAAGCGGAGACCAGATCGCAACCCGCACCGCCATATTCCGGTGAGGTGTAGAGCCCGAACAGGCCGAACTCGCCTGCTTTGGCGATCAGGCTGTCCGGGGTGTGTTCCTCGCGGTCAATCTGCACTGCCAGCGGTTCGACTTCCTTGCGCGCGAAAGTCGCCGCCAGAACACGCAGCGCGCGCTGGTCGTCGGTCAGCCAATCGAGCATTTTCTGCCCTCCCCAAAAATGCTAGAGTCGCCGCGCGAGGTAGGCGGCTTCGTGAATGGCATTGCCATAACCGCGCACCTTGCGTGCATCACCAATGACCTGGACCGTTATGCCCGTGCCCAGAAGCGCGCGCGAAAGCGGATCATAAGGTGCACGTCCGGGCGCGATGACCAGCGCCGTGCAGGCTATGACCTCCTCAGCGCCTTCCTTGCGTACGGTTACGGCGCCGTGCACTACGTTTACCAGCTCGAGTCCATGCTCGCTCGCCAGTCCCACCTTCGCCGACCAGCGCAAAACTGCGCCAGAGCGGGAGCCGATATAGGCCGCAGGCGTCAACTTTTCAGCCGAATCGAGCAGCCGCACCGCGCGGCCCTGCTGCGCAAGATCGAGCGCCAATTCGATCCCCTCGCCTGCCCCCCAGATAGCGATGGGGCCTTCGGGCAGAGTCTTGCCTTGAAGCACTTCGTCGATGGTCAGAGCAAAGCCACTGGCCAATGCTGCTGGCAACCCGTCAACATCTGGCAACGCGGCTCGCGCACCGGTGGCGATCACCACCACATAGGGCTTTTCCGCCAGTACCAGCGCGGCGGTGACTTCGGTGCCAAAGTGAACCGCGATACCTTCCTTCTCGATCATCCGCCGGTGGTACTGCGGCTGATAGGCAATCTGCTCCATGTTGGGCAGCGTCTTGTAGCCCCCCGCCCAGTTCATCACCCCGCCCAGCACGCCGCTCTTCTCAAAGAGCACAACCTCGTGCCCAGCCGCCTTGGCCGTCAGCGCATATTCCATGCCGCCAGAACCGCCGCCCACGATCATCACCTTTTTGGGGCTCGGAGTCTTGAGGATGCGATAGTCACGATCACGGCCAAACGCTGCATTCTGCGCCGATCCGGCAATGCCCTTGGCAAAGATATTGCCGGTCATCAGCGATGCGCCGGTGCGGGTCGATTTGCGGATTTCATCCTCGCGGCCCTCGGCGATCTTGCGCGGAAAATCGGGATCGTCGAGCGACTGGCGGCATGAAGTATAGAAATCCGCCGCGCCTTCACCGATCATGCTGCGCATCTGATCCGGCGTATTGACATTGCACGAGCCCATCAGCGGCATATCGATCCCGCGCGCCTGAAGCCCCGCGCGCATGCGCTTTATATAGGGTAGCGCGACCAGATTGGGCACGTAGAAGCCGCCACCGATCACCTCGCCAGAACTGATTTCCGGATCGCGGCTCTTGGCTGGGAGCATCGAGCCAAAGGTGCAATCCATCGCATCGATCCCGATTGCATGCAGGCGCGTGGCATAGTGCTCGATGAAATAGTCGAGATCATAGCCGCCGACGAAATTCTCATCACACACCATCCGCGGAATCAGCGGGAAATCCTTGCCGCAAAGCTGCTGTGTGCGCTGCAGAATCTGCTCGCAGAACAGGAAACGGTCGGCATATTCATCGTTGCGTCCCTGATTTTCGAGCAGCGACAGTGTCACATGGGGCAGTGATCCGTGGCAAAAGTGGAACGACACATAATCATAGCCCGCCTCGCGCGAGCGCCGCGCAGCCTGCGCATAGGATTCGACCAGCGCTTTATAGTCATCAGTGGTGAGAACGCCGGGTTGCTGGTTGCCTATCGGATATTTCCCACTTGGCCCCCAAGAGACTGTATCCGGAATCCAGCCCTTGCCCGGCTCAAGCGGAAAGGTCGCGCCGACGCCGGGGATGAGGCCGCCATAGAACAACTGGATACCCGCCAGCGCACCATTATGGTGGAT
This sequence comes from Novosphingobium sp., assembly GCA_031428495.1. GTDB lineage: Bacteria > Pseudomonadota > Alphaproteobacteria > Sphingomonadales > Sphingomonadaceae > Novosphingobium. The sequence continues at coordinate 19,731 of JANPPM010000080.1, read as the reverse complement.
GACCTCGACCAGTTCGCGCTGCGAGATGATGTAGGTGTCGTCGTAAAAGCCCAACATCCGCTCGTTGATCAGACCGTCCCAGCGAACATTGGTGGCACCGACACAAACCGCAGAAAAGCCGCCTTCCGCAAGCGCTTCATAGGCACCGACCGCCTGCCGGGTTACGTAGCCACGATCATCGGACATGTTCATTGTGGTCGGCGCGTGCACCATCCGATTGGCGAAATTCAGCCGCGCGGTCTGAAACGGTTGCAACAGGCTATCGGTCACGCAAAGCTCCTGAATTGCACGCAGGCAGCGTCAGATTTAATGTCATTGCCTCGATGCATTACCACCTAGGCGAGCAATCTGAGCTGTCAAGCGGCAACCATCAGAGTCCGGGAAGTAACCGTTTTTTGCTTCCGGCAGACGCGATATTGCCCTAGCAGAGGTGCATAATTACGAGGGTGGCAACAATGAATCTCACAAGTGGCGGATTTTCGCGAACAGGCTCGCCGATTCGGTCCACCAAGGCTGCAACAAAGCCCAAAGGTAAACGCAAGCCTCTGAACCAGGCTGGCAGGCCAACGGCAGCGGAGCTTGAGCGGCGCAAGTCGCTGGTGATGGACATCGCCACTGAACTGTTCGTCACGCAAGGGTTTGCCGCGACGTCGCTGGTCGATATCGCAAAGGGCGCAGGCGTCGCCACGCGCACGCTCTATCAGCATTTCGGCGACAAGGAGGCGATGTTCCGCGAGGTCATTTTTGCCCGAGATGACGGTGAGGCCATCGAGCGACCAACGGTACAGCCGGGCGATACGCTGTTTGACGCCCTCATGCGGGGCGGGCGCTATGCCTTTCAGGTTACCTATCGTGAGCGGTCGATCGGACTGATGCGCCTGATGATTGCCGAAAGCACCCGCTTTCCTGACTTCATGCAATCCGTCGCCACTTCGATCTTCGGACGCTTCCGTCGCAATCACGAAAAGCTGTTTCAGGGCCTTGAGGCCGCCGGGCTGATTCCGCCGGGCGAGCATGCGCGGTCGGCCGAGCTGTTTTCCGATCTCGTGCTCGGCAGCCACCCCCTGATGACCTACACCAATTGGAACGCCGCAGCGCCAAGCGACGAAGATATCGAGGACCGGGTGGAACTGTTCATTCGCGGCCGGTTCGAGCCCTCGGTCGTGAAAGTCGCTCGGACCAAAAAAGCGAAGTAGGACCTATCGCAACTCCCGCCTTCCGATGATGTTGGGCTGGCCGGTATGCGCCATTGTTCCCCCGTCGGCGGTAACGATCGATCCGGTCATATAGGACGCCTCGTCCGAAGCCAGAAAGGCGATCACTGCCGCCATTTCTTCTGGGCGCGCCGGGCGACCGAGCGGGATCCGCTCTTCCCAGTGCGCACGGTCGCCGGGCCGCTCAAGTCCGGGTGAGCTCATCGCAGTTTCAACCAGACCGGGGCAGAGAGCATTCACGCGAATGTTGTTCCGCGCCGATTCAAGCGCCAGCGAACGGGTGAAATTCACCACTGCGCCCTTTGATGCATTGTAGGCTGCCATGCCGTAATCGCCAGCGAGGCCGGATATCGAGGCAATGTTGACTATCGCGCCGCCGGGGCCGCCCGGATTGGCGCACATCGCCGGGATAGCCGCGCGGCAAAACAGGTAAATCGCGCGGCTGTTGACCGCAAAGACCCGGTCCCACAGCACTTCGTCCATATCAGGCACTGCGGAAAATGCCCCGACGCCGGCGTTGTTGACCAGAATATCGAGCCGACCCCAAGCGCTGAGCGTCGCTGCAATTGCCGCGTCGACATCGCCGGATTGCGTCACATCGGTCTGCACGAACCGCGTTCCCTCGCGCAAGGTATCCGGGGCGCCAAGGTCCGCGATCATCACGCTGGCCCCCTCCGCCGCCAATCGCGCGACAGTCGCTGCACCGATGCCATTCGCCCCGCCAGTGACAATTGCCACTTTGCCATCAAACCTTGCCAATCCATCTGCTCCCAGCTGGGGCGGCTTCGACGCGCGCCCGCGCTCGGACGATTCGGCCTACCCGATTGTATAAAAGTGTGGCTTGGCAAACCTGGTGATTTCGTCAATGCTCTTGTGCATTCGCATTAACTGCTGGCACATCCGCCCAGCCTTCTATGGCAGCACATCACAATGAATGATTCTCTGGAAACCGCGGTTCGCGAGGCCGAGCAGCAACGCTGCGCAGCAATGATCGCCAATGACACTGCCGCGCTCGATGCGCTGCTCGATCCCCGGCTGCAATTCCATCATGCAACCGGCACGGTCGACGACAAGCCTGCCCTGCTGGCCAAAATGGCCGGCGGACGGATCAGATATGCCGCAATCGCCTGGTCGGAAGAGCGGGTTGTCGAATTAAGCCCCAGTACGGCGCTACTCACAGGCCGGATGACCACCGATGTCGAGGTTGAGGGAGTGGCAAAGCAGCTCAAAAACCGGGTGATGACGGTCTGGACCTCCAGCGGCGGACATTGGCGGCTACTTGCGTTTCAGTCGACTCCGATTGCCGGGTGAACCCATGCACCATTCAATTTCAATCAATACATTATGCTTTGCACCAGCCTCTCTGGTAAGCATCGCCGACCGCATTGCCAGACTGGGCGCGAGCGGAGTTACACCCGACATGGAGCAGGTGCTCGAATTTGGCGCTCGCGAAGCTGCGCAGCTGTTTCGAGATGCTGAACTTACTGTCGCGGCGTTGACGCATCGGGCCTTTGCCTATGACACCGCGGACAAAGCACGTGCCGCCTGTGACCGACTGGCGCAGACCATCGAAACAGCGGCTGAGATCGGTGCGCAGTCGATCATCATGACTACGGGCGGGCGCGGCGAGCATTCATGGTCTGACGCGGCAGACAGGTTCGCAGCGGCCATAGCACCGGCGAGGGAAATGGCGCGGGCAGCCGGGATCCAGCTGGGAATCGAACCAACGTCGCACCTGTATAGCGATGTCTCGATTGCACACCGGCTTTCGGACACCGTCGAAATCGCCAGACGGGCCGGAATTGCTCCGGTGATCGACATTTTTGCCTGCTGGTTTGATGCTGATATCGAACGGGCTCTCGCCACATCCTCGCCGCTTTGCCCCATCGCGCAAATCAGCGACTACGTTTACGGTGATCGTGGCCTGCCCTGCCGTGCGGTGCCCGGTGATGGCGCAATTCCATTTGAAACGATCATTCCGGCCATGGTCAGCTCTGGGTTCGCAGGCTGGCTCGACTTGGAGATTATCGGCCCGCGGCTGCAAGCTGAGGGGGAGGAGGCAGGCCTGCGCCGTGCGGGTGCCTTGCTTGGGGAATTGCTTGTCAGTGCCGGTGCGCCGGACGGGAGATCGACATGACCGAAGTTACCATTGCCTTTGATGCCGACAATCATTTGGGGGAAACGCCGATCTGGTCGGAACGCGATGCGGCGCTGTGGTGGATCAATTGCGAAAATCCGCCGGAATTGCACCGCTGGTCTCCGACAACCGGCAAGCATCAGGTGTGGCCGATGCCAAAACGGATTGGCGGCTTTGTTCATAAGGCAAGCGGCGGATTGCTGGTCGCGCTTGCCGATGGGCTGTATGATTTCGATCCGGAAAGCAGCGCGCTCGCCCTCAGGGTAAGCTCCCCTCTGCCCGCGCAGGTAAAGCTCCACGAATCCCACTGTGACCGACAAGGCCGGTTCTGGATCGGCGCCTATGACCACGATTTTCCGGCGAACTTGCAGGCCAAAGGCGGCTGCTGGTTCCGGCTGGATGGAGATCGGCTGACCAAGGTGATTGAAGGAATAGCGGTGGCCAACGGGCTGGCATTCAGCCCCGACGGCCGCACCATGTATGCCGCCGATGCGCCCACCCGGCGGGTCGATGCCTGGGACTATGATCCTGCTACCGGCGAACCCAGCAACCGGCGTGTTTTCATTCAGCTGGCCGAGGGCGAAGGCTTTGTCGATGGCGCGACGGTCGATAGCGAAGGTGGATACTGGCTGGCAAATGTCGCCGCGGGCCGTCTGCGCCGCTATCTGCCCGATGGCACGCTGGACCGGATCATCGAACTGCCCTTCTCCAACCCGACCAAGTCCGCGTTCGGCGGCGACGGCCTCAAGACGCTGTTTGTCACCTCAACCAAACTGACCATGGCATGCTTCATGAACCCGACACTGCCCAATGGCCCGGTTTTTGCCGTGCAACCGGGCGTGTCCGGCGTAGCCGAGGTGCCCTTTGTGGACTGAACTCGACTGGCAGAAAGAATAAACATCGGCTGTTGCATTTCATCGCTGGCAGCTTATCAGAAATGACGAGATCAATGCACGTGCGGTGATTCATTGTGCTGCACCTCTGGTCTGCTTGGTGAAGGGAAGTTAAGCCAAAATGTATCTCGCGCCCGAGGGAGATGAGGTGGAGATTGCCGACGCAGCTGCCACATTTCTGGCGAGCGCGATGCCGATCTCCCGCCTGCACCAGCCAGATTCTGCTGACCTGACTCCGACCTTGCGTCATGCAACCGGCGAGATGGGCTGGTTTGCGCTCGCCCTGCCCGAGGCGCTGGGCGGCAGCGGTCTATCGCCAGTCGAGCACGCGTTATTTTTCCGCGAAGCGGGGCGGCAGTGCGCGCCGGTTGATCTTTTAGCACAGGCACTCGCCGCCAATATGGTGGCCGACGATGCGCTGCGCAGCGCGATAGTTTCTGGTAAATCGGGCGTCGCGCTTGTTGTGGCTGATGGCGAGAGCTATCGTCTCCTCGGCTCACCAGATGCAGAATGGGGCCTGCTCGTAGAGGCCGACAAGGCACAGCTTTTCGCGCTGAACGGTCTGGTACCCGATCCGCGCCCTGCACTCGATCCGGCCAATTCCATGCGCTTTGCCGGATCGTTGCCACCGCCCGCACACGAGACATCCGGCGAACGCCTCTGGCAACTCGGACAACTGGGCGCAGCCGCGATGCTCGTCGGAATGGCCGAGGCTGCGCTCGATCTGATTGTCGAGTACGCCAAAATTCGCGAGACCTTCGGGCGCAAGATCGGCGCATGGCAGGCCGTGCGTCACCCCTGCGCCGATATGGCCGTTCGCGCCGAAGCTGCACGCGCGCAGCTATGGTATGCGGCGGCGGCGATGAAAGAAAACCGCGTCGATGCCGCCGCGCACCTCGCTGCTGCCAAGCATCAGGCCAATCAAGCTGCGGTGGCCAATGCAGATGCCAACATTCAGCTCCACGGCGGCATCGGCGTCACTGACGAGCACGACGCGCATCTGCTGCTCAAGCACGCGCTGTTGCTCTCACGTTTGTTCGGCAACAAGCGCGCGCTGCTCTCTCAACTGCTCAACGCACAGCTGACGGACTGAGATGGACCTGCGCTTTACCGACGCCGATCTGGAATTTCGTGCCCGCGCACGCGAATGGCTGGCAGGCCATGTACCGGATCATGCACGCCCCGCGCATGGCGCGAAGGCCGAGCGGTTTGACCGTGACTGGCAGCGCAAGCTGTACGATCACGGCTGGGCTGGCGTCGCCTGGCCAAGCCCTTATGGCGGGTGCGGCCTGTCGGGGCTGCAACAGGTCATCTGGTACGAGGAAATGGCCCGCGCACGCGCGCCGCATCACATCAACACTTTGTATGTCGGCCTCATGCACGCCGGGCCTACTCTGATTGCCCGGGGCACCGAGGCGCAGAAGGCCTTTCATCTGCCGCGTATCCTCAATGGCGAGTCGATCTGGTGTCAGGGCTTTTCCGAGCCCAATGCCGGATCAGACCTTGCCTCGCTGAAAACGCGCGGACGCATTGATGGCGACCATCTGGTAGTCAACGGCGCGAAGATGTGGACCACCGATGCCATGCACGCCGACTGGCAGGAACTTCTGGTCCGCACCGGCGAAGACGGCGCGCGCCACAAGGGCCTGACCTGGGTGATCGCCGACATGCGCTCACCGGGCATCGACATCAAGCCGGTGCGCACCATGATGGGCGACGAGCACGTCAACATGGTGTTCTATGACGACGTTCGCATTCCGCTGTCGAATGTCGTGGGCGAGGTGGATCAAGGCTGGTCGACCGCGATGGCGACGCTAAGCTTTGAGCGCGGGCTTGGCTTCATCGGCGACCAGCTTGAACTCTATGAGCGGGTTTGCCGGGCGATTGATCTTGCGGGCAAGACCCGGACCGAAGACGGACGCCTGGCCATCGAAGATGACTGCATTGCCCAGCGACTGGCGTCCATAAAGGCCGATTGCATGGCTATCCGCGCCATGACGCTGGCCGACATTGCCGAAACCGATCGCACCGGCCTGCCCGGCCCCAAGGGCTCGATGATGAAGCTGATGGTCACCGCGACCCATAAGGCGCTGAGCGAAGTCGCGGGCGAAATCCTTGGCTGGGACTTCCTCGAATTCAACGGCGACCGCACCATGCATCCGTGGACTTACGATTACCTGTGGAGCTGGGTGTTCTCGATTTCGGGTGGCACCAGCGAAATCCAGCGCGAAATCACGGCCGACCGCGTACTCGGTTTGCCTCGTTCCCGATGATTGGGAAGCGATGAGCGCACCCATCCGGCTTGGAATTGCGGGAGCCAATCCCGAGCGGGGATGGTTTCGCGATGCCCATTTTCCTGCGCTGCAGAAACTGCCCGGCTTGGCCCTCGAAGCTGTCTCAGCGCGTACGCAAGCCATTGCCGATGCCGCCGCTATAGCGTTTGGTGCACGCATTGCCTTCAATGATTCACTCGCCATGGCGCGCGATCCTGAAGTCGAGGCAGTTATTGTCACGGTCAAGGTTCCTGAACATCGCGCGATCGTCCTTGCCGCACTGGTAGCCGGCAAGCACGTCTATTGCGAATGGCCGCTGGGGCGCGATCTGGCCGAGGCGGAGGAAATGGCAGCGGCAGCCAAGGCAGCGGGAGTTCACGCCGTGATCGGCCTGCAAGGTGCGAATTCGGCGGCAGTGCGCCAGGCGGCAAAGCTGGTGCGCGATGGCGCAATCGGGCGGCCGCTCAGCCTGCGCGTTGTCTCGTCCACCGCAGGCTGGGGAGCCATTGCCCCGCCGCACTATGCCTACCTTCAGGACCGCAGCAACGGTGCGACGCTCGCGACAATTGCCGGGGGCCATACTCTGGCGATGGTCGAGGCAGTGGTCGGCGCTTTCCAACATGTCAGCGCACGCAATTCTATCCTGCAAGACACTGTCGAGATCGCAGGGACCGGCGAGAAAGTCGTGCGGACCTGCGCTGATCATATGCTTATCCTTGGCAAACACACGTCCGGTTGCGTCTCAAGCATTGAGATTGTCGCAGGTGAGAATTTGCCGCTGCGCTTCGAACTGCGCGGCAGCGAGGGATCGTTGGAGATCACCGGCCAGCATCCCGGCGGCTTTCAGTGCGGGCACCTGACCGTCACCACTACTCCGCTCTGCGCAGCGACCGGTGATCGCCCCTTCCCCAGTCTCAACGGTAACCCCCTCAACGTCGCGCAGCTTTATGCGCAGTTTGAGGCCGATATCCGCAGCGGCACGCGGGATTGCCCAGATTTTGCCGCTGCAGTCCGCCTGACACAGTTGCTCGATGCGGTCGACCGGGCCTCGGTTGAAGCACGGCAGATCGTCATTCAGGAGTTCGCATGAGCTGGACATTCAAGACTGACCCCAGCGGTTGGCAGACGCGCTGGTCCGATGCGCAATCCGCGCGCTGGATCGCCGAAGGTCACTGGACGGCTGAAACACTGGCCGATGTGGCGCGCGCTTCCGCCGCCGCCAATCCCGGCGGCACCTTGCTGATCGAGGGCGAACATCGCCTCACACGCGGCGAAGCCTGGGACCAGTCGCTGCGTCTTGCCGCGTGGTTCCTTTCGCGCGGCCTGAAGCCTGGCGATGTCGTCAGTTTCCAGCTGCCTAACTGGGTCGAGACGGCCATAATCGGCCTAGCCGCGCGGATGTGCGGGCTGGTCATCAATCCGGTCCCGCCGATCTACCGCGAAGCCGAGCTTGCCCATATCCTCGCCGATTGCGGGGCCAAGCTGATCTTCGTGCCCGGCACCTTCCGCAAGCACGATCACCGCGCGATGATAGCAGGGCTGAAGCCGCAGCTGCCCCATCTGACCGATGTGGTTGTGTTGCGCGATACGGGCGATCTCGTATGGGACGATGTCATCAGCGGTGAGCCCGCTGCCAACAGTGAACTGCCCGTCGTCGATCCCGCCGCAGTGATCATCGCTATGTACACCTCGGGCACCACGGGGCGGCCCAAATGCGTGCTTCACACGCACTACACCTATGGCCACCGGGTCAATGCGATGGCCAAGGCTTATGGCATGACGCCCGCTGACGTCACCTTCATGCCCTCGCCCGTCACGCATATCACCGGCGCAATCTGGGCCTTCGACATGCCGTGGATTGCCGGCAATGCCAGCGTATTGATGGATGTCTGGTCGCCCGAAGAAGGCATCGCCTGCATCGAGCAGCATCAGTGCAGCGTGAGCGGCGGCGCGACACCGTTCCTCCAGCAAATGCTCGACGTCGCGGAATCGAAGCCGGAGCAGCTTGCCAGCCTGCGGCTGTTTTTCTGCGGCGGCACCACGGTTTCGCCCGACCTGATCAAACGCGCCGCCGCGATGGTGCCGCAAGCTCTGTTCTACCGCGCCTATGGCTCAACCGAATGCCTCACAGCGACCTTGGGCCACACAGACAAGGCAGACGCCCATTTCGGCGCGGAGACAGATGGGCGCATTGTCTATCCGGTACAAATGCGCATCACTGATGGTGCGAGCCGTACCGAGCTACCTGAAGAGGCGGAAGGCGAAATCTACCTGCTCAGCCCTGGGTTGTTCGTCGGCTATCTGGACACAGCCGACAACGAAGGCAATTTCGAACCTGACGGCTTTTTCAAGATGGGTGATCTCGGCAAGCGCGTTTCCCACGACTATCTGGTCATCACCGGCCGATCAAAAGACATCATCATCCGCTCGGGCGAGAACATCAGCCCCAAGGAAGTCGAAGATGCGCTTGCCGCGCACCCGGCTGTGGCAGAATCCGCAATCGTCGCCATGCCCTCGCCCAAGACCGGCGAAATGGGCTGCGCTTTCATCATCCCGCGCGCCGGGCAGACGATAGACCTGCCCGAGATCAAACGCTTCCTCGACGAGGTGGGCCTCGCACGACAAAAATTTCCCGAACACGTCGTGCTGGTCGAACAATTGCCGCGCGTGCCCTCAGGCAAGGTGCGCAAGGATGTGTTGCGAGAGAAGGCAAAGGTAATCGCGGAAGCGATGGTCTAGGGTTACCCCCGAGCCGCAGCCATCGCCCGCTTCATCGCCGCCGTACCGCCGCCATCGACCAGCAGGTCGGTGCCCGAGATAAAGCTTGCCCCATCGCTGCACAGGAACTGCGCTGCCAGCGCAATGTCCATCGCAGTGCCAGTCCGGCCGACCGGGGTCGCATCGAGCAGTTGCTGCGCGCCCGATGTGTTGGCAATTTCCGACTTGCCCATCGGCGTGGCGATCATTCCGGGGGAAATGCTGGTAATGCGAACCCCCTTTGGCCCCCAACTGATGCCGCGCGCCTCGCAAATTTTGTGCACCGCCACCTTGCTGAGCGAATAGGAAATGCCGCCCATCCCGCCGGGTGAATTGGCGCCGCCCATCTGCTGGATGATCCCTTCCATAGTTTCCATGAAACCCGGCGCAAGCGGATCGGCGAGCACCTTTTCAACTTCGGGCATCGCCGGGAAGATGTGCCCCGCAGATGATGCGATCAGCACCAGAACGCAGCCGGGAACCAGGGCCGGTTCCAGTGCCAGCAGCAGCTTTTCGGTCGCGACAAGATTGACCTGCATGATCGCCTTCCAGTCGGCGAGCGACGGCGACAGCCCGGCAGTATGCACCACCGCAAACGGCTTGTTTCCGCCAGAAACTTCGCCAACCAGCGCTGCGATCAGACCATCATCGGACATATCGCCTGCGTGAGCGGCAACGTTGTAGCCATCGGTGCACAGTTCATCGGCGAACTTGCCCAGCGCCTGGCCAGAGACATCGGTCAGCACCAGATCGTCCCGCGCGCCCATCAGCCGCGCACAGGCCCGGCCCATCCCGCCAGCCGCACCAGTGATAAGGACTTTGCGGCGTGGAAGTAGGGTCATCTGTGCTCTCCAGTTTATTTCGATGTTGCTGCTTTCCACAGCCTCTGTGCTGGATCAGGTCAACCGGAAAATGCTACGACGCGCGGATAGCGCCAGGTAAAAAATGCTGCGCAACAAATGTGTTGCCAGAATGCATCGGTCTGGAATGAAACTGCATGGGTGCATTGCGCGTTGCGCGCCGGGCGTTAAACACCTCGATAAGAAAATTTGAGAGGGCCTGCGATTCGACGTTTGCACTAAGGCAATGTTGACGATTTCGAATCCGGTCATGCTGCCGCCAAGGCAGGACCAAGCATCAAACGTACTATTGGGAGGAAAACAATGAACAAGATGACACTTACCCGCGCTGGACTCATGGGCTGCACTGCGCTCGCAACACTGGCACTTCTTCCGGGTCAGGCACTGGCGCAGGACGCGGCTGAGAATATCGGCCTCGAAGAAATCATCGTCACCGCGCAAAAGCGCGAACAGAGCGTGCAGGACGTTCCGATCGCCGTGACCGCAGTCACGCAGGAAACCCTGCAAGCCAACCGCATCTTTACAGTAAACGACCTCAGCAGCATCGCTCCTGGCGTCACCGTCCGTCCCTCGGCCGGCGGGGTCAGCGTGCCTTCGTTCACCATTCGCGGCCAGAACAGCTTCGGCGTCGTTGCCGGATCGGACAAGCAGGTCTCGATCTACCTTGACGGTGTTTACATCTCCAGCCCGCGCGGTTCGATCTTCGATCTGCCCGATATTGCCCGCCTCGAAGTTCTGCGCGGACCTCAAGGCACGCTCTTTGGTCGCAATGCCACTGCTGGCGCCGTCAGCGTTACCACCCGCGATCCCAGCGGCGAAGCAGCGGTCAAGCTCGAAGGTTCGTACGGCAATTATGACGCCTACCGCCTACGTGCCAGCGTCGATCTGCCTGCGATGGGCCCGCTAAGCGCCTACTTCAGCTTTGTTCGCAACTCAAAGCGCGGCGACATTCGCAACGCTGGTGCTGGCGCTGTCTGGGACCGCTCGCTGTCAAATGCATTTTACAAGAAGACGGCGACCTCGCCAGCTTACCTCGGCAACATCGATTCCTATTCCTATTTCGCTGCGGTCAAATTCGAGCCGAGCGACGACTTCAAACTAGTTTATAAATTCGATCGCAGCGATGACAACGGCACGCCCGAAGGTACGTCGATCTCCTATTACAACCCTGCATTTCCACTTCTGGGACCTAGTGCAGGTCTGCTGTCGCCATTCCTGAACGCGCTTTACACCAGCCAGAACATCTATCTAAATCCGACCAACCGCCGTCCCGAAACCGTCACCAACTCGTGGGTTATTCCGCGTGAGCAGCGGGTTCAAGGGCACAGCCTGACTGCCACGTGGCAGGCATCGGACAGCATCACAGTTAAGAACATTGCTTCATATCGCAAATCGCGGGTTTTTGCGGTCTCTGCAATCGATGGCACTTCCGCACTGACTTTCACTCCGGCTGGTCTCGCTCCGTTCGCTTTTCTATCGGCGTTTTCATCCGTTCCAGGCTTTGCAACCATCGTCGCGAACGCCGCTGCTGGCGATGCGGTCGCAATTGCTACCCGGAACGCAATTCTGGCTGGGGTCACTGCCGGGGTCCAAGGCTTCGTCGGTGGGCGCGTGGTTCTTGTCGGCTCGGAATCGTCCTCGATTTCAAAGCAGTACAGCAACGAGCTGGTTGTGAACTACAGCTCTGACCGCTTCCAAGCAACGGTTGGCGCATTGTACTTTCATTCGGAGGATGTAATTGGTCCAGAAGGCATCCAGAATACGCTGCAATTCAATTTCACACTTCCGGCAAGTGGGCGTATTTCCCGCGGGCTTCAGGGACGCTATACAAACAAGGCAACATCGCTCGCGGCCTATGCCCAGCTCGAGTATGAACTTACCGATCAGCTGACCGTGATCGGCGGCGCGCGCATCACCAATGACAAGAAGGAAAACTTGTTTGCCGGGACCACCGCAGCCGATGTCGCACTTCCGCTAATCTCATCGCCATTTGAAGGCACGAAGCCCAGTTTCCTGATCGGGCTCAACTGGCAGCCAAATGATGACACGCTGATTTACGGCAAGTGGTCGAACTCGTTCGTTTCTGGCGGTTCGGTTGCCGGGATTACATTTACCCCCGAAACCGCAAGCTCGTTCGAATTGGGCCTCAAGGCGGATTTCCTCGATCGCCGCCTGCGCGCCAACCTCGCTTTGTTCTATGTCGACTATAAGGGCTATCAGCAGCCGAGCTCGACGACTTCGCCTGAGGCCGTCGCGTTCCTCAATGCGCAATATGGCACCGCGCTCGGTAGCCAGCTGGCGCCGATCCTGAGCACCTTTGTGCAACAGGCGCATGATGTTCGGGCCAAAGGGTTCGAACTTGAACTGACTGCTCTCCCGGCAACAGGGCTGACGATGGGCGCGAGCCTGGCTTACACTGACACCGACTTCCTCAACATCCTGCCAACCTTCCTGGCATCGCAGGGCGGGGAATACGTGCCATTTGTCCGTCCCAATTGGACCGGCAGCGCCTTCGCTTCCTACGATACCAAGCCGCTTTTCGGTGATTCCTTTATGAACTTCCGCTTGGACGCGTTGTATCGTTCATACCTTAACCTGACGGGCAGCCCGACTGTCCGGCGGGCACAAGGCTTCCCCGAAAACTCGCTCGGCTCACCGGCGCACATCAAGCTGAACGGCCGGATTGCGCTAAAGAACCTGACTATTGGTGGCGCAAAAGCTGAACTAGCTGTTTGGGGACGTAATCTGACCGACGCCAATTATTCCAATTCAAACCTGTTCCTGCCTACTGGAACGGCAGTCAATTATGACCCTGCACGCACTTATGGCGTGGAGCTCTCGGTACAGTTTTGATCGCTAGAGCCGCACAACGAAAAGGCCCGGGTCTCGCGACCTGGGCCTTTTTTCTTTTGGCCTTCAAGTGATTCTCTCGGCCGACCTTACTTCCCCTGCCAGTTCGGCTTGCGCTTTTCGGCAAAGGCCATCGCGCCTTCACGGGCATCTTCTGATGCAAACACATGCGCGATGTATCCGGCCTGCTTGGCCATCGCCTCGTCTTCGCTCCACAGCCACGAATCGCGGACGATGCCTTTTGACGCGATTACGGCCAGCGGACCGTTGTCAGCAATCGTACGCGCCAGTTCACGCGCAGCCTCGATCGCCGGGCCATCGGTAACCCGGTTGACGATGCCCAGATCGTGCGCGCGGCTCGCCGTAATCGGATCGCCAGTCAGTGCCAGTTCCATCGCCAGCTGGCGCGGCAACAGTCGCGGTAACTGGATCACCCCGCCGCCGCCGGCAACCAGCCCGCGTTTGGCCTCGGGGATGCCGAATTTGGCGTTCACGTTGGCGACAATCATGTCGCAGGCCAGCGCCAGCTCCATGCCGCCGGCAAGGGCATAGCCATCCACGGCCGCGATCACCGGCTTCTTCGGGGTCCAGCTGGTCAATCCGCCAAAGCCGCGGTCACCTGCGACCGGATACTCGCCTTTCAGAAAGCCCTTGAGGTCCATTCCCGAACAGAATGTCCCGCCCGCACCGGTGAGGATCGCGCAACGCAGCTCTGGTTCCGCCTCAAGGCGGTCCATCGCAGCCGCAATGCCCTCTGCCGCCGCCTTGGTCATGGCGTTTCGCGCTTCAGGCCGGTTGATCGTCACTTCGAGGATGCCATCGGCCACATGGACCAGCACTTCTTCGCTCATTGTCGTCTCTCCCGTGATTTTGGTGCTTCAACCAGTGCATTTCCGCCATGCGTCTGTCCAGCGGGATCGCAAGGTCGGGATCGGGTGACACTTGCCTTGCTTACCTCTTTCTCCATGCTAAGAGGCTGGCAAATTCCATCCCCGGGGAGTGCAAAGGCATCATGGCCAAGATCAAGGTGAAGAACCCCGTCGTCGAAATGGACGGCGATGAAATGACCCGCATCATCTGGCAGTGGATCCGCGAACGGCTGATCCTGCCTTATCTCGATGTGGACCTGAAATATTATGACCTGTCGATCGAGAACCGCGATGCGACCGACGACAAGGTGACGGTCGAGAGCGCCAATGCGACGAAGCAATACGGCGTCGCCGTGAAGTGCGCGACGATCACGCCGGATGAGGCGCGGGTTGAGGAATTCAAGCTCAAGCGCATGTGGAAATCGCCCAACGGCACGATCCGCAACATCCTGGGCGGTGTCGTATTCCGCGAACCGATCGTCATTCAGAACGTGCCGCGGCTGGTACCCGGCTGGACCGACCCTATCGTTATCGGTCGTCATGCTTTTGGCGATCAGTACCGCGCCACCGACACGCTGATCCCCGGCCCCGGCACGCTGCGCCTGGTTTTCGAAGGTGACGACGGCAAGAACCTCGATCTTGAGGTGTTCAAGTTCCCCAGCGCCGGCGTCGCCATGGCGATGTACAATCTCGATGATTCGATCCGCGACTTTGCCCGCGCCTCGATGAATTACGCACTCAACCTTGGCTGGCCGCTTTACCTTTCAACCAAGAACACGATCATGAAAGCCTATGATGGCCGCTTCAAGGATCTGTTCGAGGAAGTGTTCGAAGCCGACTTCAAGGCGCAATTCGAAGCCAAGGGCATTTCCTATGAACACCGCCTGATCGACGACATGGTTGCCAGCGCGATGAAGTGGAGCGGCAAATTCGTCTGGGCCTGCAAGAACTACGATGGCGACGTCCAGTCGGACACCGTTGCGCAGGGCTTTGGCTCGCTCGGCCTGATGACCTCGGTGCTGATGACGCCAAGCGGCGATTGCGTCGAAGCCGAGGCCGCACACGGCACGGTGACGCGCCATTACCGTATGCATCAGCAGGGCAAGTCAACCTCGACCAACCCGATCGCATCGATCTTCGCATGGACACGGGGCCTGATGTATCGCGGCAAGTTTGATGAGACGCCCGATGTCGTAGCCTTCGCCGAAACGCTTGAGCGGGTTTGCATCGAGACGGTTGAAAGCGGCAAGATGACCAAGGATCTGGCGATCCTGATCGGTCCCGAGCAGCCGTGGCTGACCACTGAAGGGTTCTTCGAAGCGATTGTCGAGAACCTTGAAACGGCGATGGCCAAGGCCTGAGCTAATTACAGTCGGTTGATGCACTCTTCTTCCCTCCCCCTTGATGGGGGAGGGATACGAAAGCTTGGTCGCGAAGCGGTCTAGCTGAAGTTGGACGGGGGTGTGCTCTTGTCCAAACCTACCGCTCCCGGCTCACTCACCCCATCCAACTGCGCCTAACCGGCTGACGCCGACAAGGCTCCGTATCCTTCCCCCATCAAGGGGGAAGTGAAGGTGGGCCAACCTTGAAAAACGAAAAGACCGGCGCGGAGCAAGAATGCTTCCGCGCCGGTCCTGTTTCACAGGAGGGCAAGGGAGAGGTGCTTTCTCCCTGCCTTCCCTTGAGGTGTCAGATGTCGTCGTCCGCGTCCGGGCCCGTCATCATCTCCTCGGCGACACGGTCGGTCTGGCTGCGAATGGCAGCTTCCAACCGGTCACAAACTTCTGGGTTCTGCCGCAGATATTCCTTCGAATTCTCACGGCCCTGGCCGATGCGGATCGAATCGTAGCTGAACCACGCGCCCGACTTTTCGACGATCCCGGCCTTGACGCCGAGATCAAGAATCTCGCCGGTCTTGGAAATCCCCTGACCATACATGATGTCAAATTCGACTTGCTTGAACGGCGGCGCGACCTTGTTCTTCACGACTTTGACGCGGGTCGCATTGCCGACGATTTCATCGCGATCCTTGATCTGACCGGTGCGGCGGATATCAAGCCGGACCGAAGCATAGAACTTCAGCGCGTTGCCGCCGGTGGTGGTTTCAGGATTGCCGTACATCACGCCGATTTTCATCCGCAGCTGGTTGATGAAGATCACCATGCAATTCGAGCGGCTGATCGAACCGGTCAGCTTGCGCAATGACTGCGACATCAGGCGGGCTTGCAGGCCGACATGGGTATCGCCCATCTCACCTTCGATTTCAGCGCGAGGCACCAGCGCGGCAACCGAATCGATCACCAGCACGTCGATGGCGTTTGAACGCACCAGCGTGTCGACGATCTCAAGCGCCTGTTCGCCGGTATCAGGCTGCGAGACGATCAGTTCATCAATATCAACGCCCAGCTTCTTGGCATAACCCGGATCGAGCGCATGTTCGGCATCGACAAACGCCGCGATGCCGCCGAGCTTCTGCGCCTCGGCAATGACATGCAGCGCCAGCGTGGTCTTGCCCGAGCTTTCCGGCCCGTAAATCTCGATCACGCGCCCTTTCGGCAGGCCGCCGACGCCGAGTGCAATATCCAGTCCGAGCGACCCGGTCGAAATCGTTTCGACCTGCATCGTCTCCTTCTGGCCGAGCTTCATCGCGCTGCCCTTGCCAAAGGCACGGTCGATCTGTGCCAAGGCTGCTTCGAGCGCCTTCTGCCGGTCCATGCTTTCCTTGCCTTCCTGAATCAGTTTGAGCTGTGCAGCCATCGTTCGTCCCCTTGCCTAGAAGCCTGACCGGGAAGGTCAATAACGCACTTCGTATTGGGTTTGTTCTCAAAGAACAAGGGGGGAACGATAATTAATTTTGCAAGTTGTTTTTGCACGCGGAAGTCCGCCCCCGGAGTCCGCCCGGCCGCCCGGCCGCCTCGGCCTATGCGGCGTGCTTGTGCGCTTGCCGCGCTTTGCCATAACGCATTGCACTTCTGCTATTGCGAAACATAATGCAATGCGATTAAGGCGTGTCATTATAAATTGTGATTCGTTGCAGAGGCGTTCCCGCGGGTGAATTCGGGCTGATCTCGGGTGCCATATATTTGGTCCACCGGATGCCGCCGTTCACCCAAACTGCAGAACGCCCGGCAAAAAGAACGATCAACGAATACCAGGGAGGACAGAATGCACATTTCCATCAATAGCCGAGCACGCCTGCTCGCATGTACTGCATTGGCGTCGGTTGCGCTGCTACCCGCCCAAGCCTTGGCGCAGGCGGCCGAGGAAACGAACTCCGGTCTCGAAGAGATCATCGTTACAGCGCAGAAGCGCGAACAGAGCCTGCAGGACGTCCCCATCGCGGTCACCGCGATCACCGCAGACAGCCTGCAAACCAATCGCGTCACCAGCGTCTCGGATCTTTCCGGCCTCGCCCCCGGCGTCATCGTCCGCACGGCGGCGGGCGGCTCGCAGCTACCATCCTTCTCGATCCGCGGAGCGATCAGTTATGGCGTGGTGCCGGGTTCGGACAAGCAGGTGTCGATCTATATCGACGGGGTCTATATCGGTTCCGGGCGCGGCGGCATTTTCGATCTGCCTGACATCGAGCGCATCGAAATGCTGCGCGGGCCGCAGGGCACCCTGTTTGGCCGCAACGCGACAGCTGGCGCGGTCAGCATCTCCACCCGCAATCCGACTGGCGAATTCGGCGTCAAGACCACCTTCACGGTCGGCAACTATGATCAAGTGCGCGCGCGGGTCAGTGTCGATCTGCCCAAATTTGGCCCGTTCAGTGGCTATGTGACCTATGTCCACAACTACAAACGCGGCGATATCCGTAACGCTGGCGCGGGCTATGTGTGGGATCGCACCGCCGCCGGGCGTGGCAAGGCCACGTCTCCGGAATGGCTGGGCACCCGCAAATCAGACTCAGTCTTTGCCGCGCTCAGGTTTGAGCCGAGCGACAATTTCGACACCGTGCTGAAGTTCGATTACAACCGCGAGACGGGTACACCGGAAGGCACCGGCCTGGTTGGCATCAATGGCGCCGCTCCCGGCATCGGTGCGCTGCTCGGTCCAGTGGTCAACACGCTGATTGCCACGCAGGCCACGCCCGTAAACACAGCTCCCGATGGCAAACGGCCAAACGTCGTCAACAACAGCTGGGTAATCCCCACCGATCAGAAGACCTATGGCTTCAGCCTGACCAGCAATTTGCGGCTGTCGGACAGTGTCTCGCTCAAGAACATCTTCGCCTATCGCTGGGGTCATATTTTCGCGCCTTCGCCGATTGACGGATTCAGCGGCCTGCCGTTTACCGCGCAAACTGCGGTTCCGCTTGCTACCTTTCAGGTTATCGCCGGGGGTCTTTCGACCTCGCTCATCCCGGTCCTTGCGGCCGGGCTCGCGGCCCAGGTCGGTCAGCCATTTGTCGGGCTTGGCGTTCAGGCTGAATCGTACACCAAACAATACAGTGACGAACTCCAGCTCAACTATGATTCAGACTTCCTGACCGCGACGGCAGGCGGCATCTGGTTCCATTCGGATGAACGCAGCGGCATTCTCAACAATCCCGGGACAAAGTCCTTTTCGATTGTTCCGAACGGCGTCGTGACCGGCAGTCAGGCGGTGAATTACAACAAGGCCACTTCACTGGCAGCCTATGCGCAACTTGAATTCCACCTCACCCCGCAACTCGATCTGGTTGGCGGCGCTCGCATCACGCAGGACAAGAAGTCCGGCAGAGTGGTCACCGGACTGGCCAATGCGCTCAACACCATTGGCGTGTTTAACTACGAGAAAACCAAGCCCAATTTTCTGATCGGGGTAAACTTCAAGCCCAGCGACGACATCCTGATCTACGGTAAATTCTCGACGGCCTTTGTTTCGGGCGGTTCAGTCTCGGGACTTGAATTCGAGCCGGAGACGGCAACGTCTTGGGAGGCCGGACTGAAGGCCGATTTGCTTGATCGCCGGTTGCGCACGAACCTGTCGCTGTTCCACGTCACTTACAAGAATTTCCAGACGGCGCAGAGCGGCTCCAACTTCCCGGGCCTGTTCCCCACACCGCAGTTCCCAGCGGGCTTTGCCAGCATCGTCGGTACGATCGTCGTGCCGCAGGGTGGGCCAGTGAAGGCCACCGGGTTCGAACTGGAAACAACCGCTGCGCCGGCACGCGGGCTGACCGTGG
The DNA here is from genome assembly GCA_031428495.1 of Novosphingobium sp. GTDB lineage: Bacteria > Pseudomonadota > Alphaproteobacteria > Sphingomonadales > Sphingomonadaceae > Novosphingobium. Next base: position 708 of record JANPPM010000080.1, on the reverse strand, counting down.
GTGCCAGCCTGTCCTATACCGACACCAAGTTCGAAGCGGTCAATCCTGTGCTGATCGCCCAGTCACGCGGTGACTATCAGCCCGCGCTGCGCTCTCCCTGGACCGGCGGCCTGTGGGGCCAGTTCGAAACGCAGCCGCTGTTCGGCGATGCAACGCTGATGCTGCGTATGGACGGACAATGGCATTCGGAATTCTTTCTGACCCAGAACCGGGTCGAAGTAATTCCCGCATTCGCTGGTATTCGCACCGTCAGCGCCAGCTGGAATGTCAACGCCCGCGCAGCCCTGCGCAACATGAGCCTCGGCGGAGCCAAGGTCGAGTTATCAGCCTGGGTGAGGAACCTGACACAGAACCGCGAGGCCACCTTTGCCTTGCAGACACTTGGGCTATTCGGCTCGTCGAATTACGTTCCGGCGCGCACGTTTGGTCTGGACCTGTCCATCCAGTTCTGATTGCGGAGTGATCTCGTATAGTGACGACCCGGGTCAATGGCCCGGGTCCTTTTTTGCGTTCATGGCAAGTGCGGCAAGATTATAACTCGTCTCAGATTCGAGCTCAGACTGAAAGCGCCAACACCGCCCCCACCTTGTCACTGATCTGCTGCACCGAGAACGGCTTGGGCAGAAACGCGACATTGTCGATGTCGATCTGGTGGCGGAGCTGTTCTTCGGCATAGCCGGACATGAACAGCACCGGCATGCCGGGGAT
>JANPPM010000079.1:0-1890 GCA_031428495.1 Novosphingobium sp. | reverse complement strand
CGCATGCATGCCGTTGTCGCGGAAATATTCGCCCATGGTCACGGCGGTGTACGGCGCGAGATATTGCAGCGGGGCAGGTTCGGAAGCAGTGGCGGCAACGACGATGGAATATTCCATCGCGCCGTTTTCTTCCAGCTGGCGCACGATCTGGGCCACTGTGGAACGCTTCTGGCCGATGGCGACATAGATGCAATAAAGCTTCTTCTTCTCGTCGTCGCCTGCGTTGGCTTCCTTCTGGTTGATGAAGGTATCGATCGCGACGGCAGTCTTGCCGGTCTGGCGGTCACCGATGATCAGTTCGCGCTGGCCGCGGCCAATGGGAACGAGCGCGTCAATGGCCTTGAGACCGGTCTGCACTGGCTCGTTCACCGACTGGCGCGGGATGATGCCCGGAGCCTTCTTTTCAACGCGCATGCGCTGATCCGAAACAATCGGGCCCTTGCCGTCAATCGGATTGCCGAGGCCGTCAACCACGCGGCCGAGCAGGCCCTTGCCGACGGGAACGTCAACGATGGTGCCGGTCCGCTTGACCTGATCACCCTCTTTGATCTCAGCATCCGAGCCGAAAATCACGACGCCGACATTGTCGCTTTCGAGGTTGAGCGCCATGCCCTTAACCCCGTTCGAGAATTCGACCATCTCGCCAGCCTGAACTGAGTCCAGACCGTGGATGCGGGCGATACCATCGCCCACCGAAAGCACCGAACCGACTTCGGTTACTTGAGCTTCGGTGCCGAAATTGGCGATCTGGTCCTTGATGACCTTCGAGATTTCTGCGGCGCGGATTTCCATGACTAGCCTTTCATCGCCTGGGCGAGGGAGTTCAAACGGGTGCGGATTGATGAGTCGATCTGGCGGCTGCCGATCTTGACGACGAGGCCGCCAAGCAGCTCGGGATCAACCGATGATTTGATTTTGACGTCACGGCCTTCGCGGGCCTTGAGCTTTTCGGCAAGCGCCTTGAGCTGATCGTCATTGAGCGGGTGAGCGCTGGTAACCTCAGCAGTCACCTCACCGCGCGCGGCCGCTGCGATGCTGGAAAACGCGCGAACGATCTGCGGCAGGGCAGACAGGCGGCCATTGGTCGCCAGCACACCGAGGAACTTCTTGGTCAGCGGCGACAGGCCCATCACGCCAGCAACGGCATCAATGGTCTTGGCTGCGGCTTCACGGGTGACACGCGGGTTGCGAATCAGCGCGGCCAGATCGGCCGACTGACGCACGGCTTCACCCAGCGAATCGAGATCGCTCTCGACCGCTGTCACGGCCTTGTTCTCTACTGCCAGATCAAACAGTGCTGAGGCGTAACGCCCTTGCAAACTGGCCTTAATGCCGCCGGAACTCTCCACGCGCGTCGCTTCCCTTGTAGCGGATGTTTCAGCGGAGCTGGTGCAGCACCATAAAGGCGCTGCGCTCCGCAGACGGGGGCGCGCCTAGCATCGGTTTTGCTGCGATGCAATGCGGTGGTGCGCTCAAAACTGCGACAATCTGTTTAACCGCAATCGGCGGGATGCAGCGTGCGCTTCACAAAGCTAGCGCTTGTCATGCAAGGAGCCCCTGCCATGATGCCCGTCTCATGATGATCGCCGAAATGCCCGACGCCCCCACAGACGATGATGCCCGCTGGCAGATTGCGCTGGCGAAGGACAGGCGATTCGATGGCCTATTCATCACCGGGGTGCACTCAACGGGGATCTATTGTCGCCCTTCGTGTCCGGCGCGACCACCGCTTCGTGAAAATGTAGCCTTCTATGAAACCCCTGCCGAGGCCGAAGCGGCGGGCCTGCGCGCCTGCAAGCGCTGCTGCCCCGGCGATGTCAGCCGCGATGAGCGCGCGGTGCTGGATGCTATCGCGGCGATCAAGGCGGCGGAGCAGCCACTGGCGCTGGC
>JANPPM010000078.1:0-7122 GCA_031428495.1 Novosphingobium sp. | reverse complement strand
ACAATACCGGTCATCAAAGGCGTGCTTGCCGTGCGTCTGGCAGGTATTGTCAACGATGACGAATCCAGCGGGGTGCATAGTATAACCAGTCCTGGCCGTGCACGGAGGGCGAGGGCGAGGGCGAGGGCGATCAGTCCTGCGATACCGTGCAAGCGCGTCAAACGCGCCCCACATGGGAGAGTGCTATGAACAAGCCCCAGTGCCCGCCCACCGTCGAGTCCATGCATGGTCACTGGGATGCACCTCATGCCTATTGGGCACGGCTGCGCGCTGACGCTCCGGTGGCCCTGGCCGAAGCGACCGGTCCGGAAGAACGCGCAGTTTACTATGTCTCCCGTTGGACCGACGTCGATGCGGTGCTGCGAGATCCGAAGACCTATTCCTCTGCGATCAACGCTGAGGGCACAGGTCAGTTCATGGGCCCGATTATGCTGTCGATGGACGGCGATCAGCACCGCGCGCATCGCTTTCTCGTGTCCCAGGCCTTTCGCGCATCGCAGTTGGCGAAATGGGAAGCAGGCTTGATCCGGCCGGCGATTGAAGGGCTTTGCGATGCGGTGCCGGAGCAGGGTAAAGCAGAACTCGTTGGAGAAGTGATATCCCGCTTCCCTGTGCTGGTGATCTGCGCGCTCTGCGGAATTCCTCCTGCGGATAGCCCGCTCTTCCTGCAATGGGCAATGGACATACATCGCGGAATGCATAACCCCGAAGTCGGACTGGCGGCGGCCAGCGCGATGCAGGCCTATCTAGAACCTCTGGTTGCTGCGCGTCGAGAGGATCCTGGTGACGACCTCATCAGCGATATCGTCCGGGCCGAGGTCGACGGCCACAGACTTTCGGACGAGGAGATCTATGGTTTTCTTCGCCTGCTCCTCCCCGCAGGGTCCGAGAGTACATTCCGCACGATGGCCAGCGCGGTCTTCTCTCTCTTGACCGTCCCCGATTTGTTGCAGCGCGCGACGGCAGACCGGGCACTCGTTCCTTTGGTGGTCGAGGAGACTATCCGCTGGGACGTCGCCAACACAATGGTCAGCCGGGTTACGACGTGCGACACTGTGCTGGGCGGCTGTTCGATCCCGGCCGGTTCGGCTTTGCTCGTCATGACGAGTTCGGCAAACCGCGACGAGAGCCGGTTCGCGGATGCAAATGCGTTCGATCCCGACCGGCCTTCGATCCGTCACCTGGGCTTCGGCGCCGGGCCGCATCAGTGCCTAGGCTTGAATCTCGCTCGGATCGAACTGCGTATCGGCCTCGACGCTATGCTGGACCGGTTTCCGAACCTGCGACTCGATCCTGCGTTCTCACACCCCGAAATAGGCGGCTTTGGTTTTCGTGGACCGAGCGAACTGCACGTGCTTTTCGATGCCGTCCAAAACGCGGGCTGACGCGTGTGCGGAAATTTGCCCAGCTGATCTTTCAAGCTAGTTGGGAAATGTCGGCTGAATAAGCTCTTCGCTCAAGGAGACGAGCTTATTCAAAATTCGCTTGGCAGTCGGCGATAGCGTGCGGCTTTTTAGATGATATGCGGTCATATGCGCATGAGGGGTCTTGGAAAGCCAAGAGATAGGCACTTGCGCCAGAACGCCACTCGCAATCCAATCGCGGGCCGAAATCGGTGAAGTCAACCAGACGGCATCGCTACAGGACGTGATTTTCATAAGGACGTCATAGTCCTCGACCGCAAGCGCCGGGCGGCTGAGTGGTTCCCCGTTTGCTGGTGCATCGTCCTCGCCATCCATCTCCAGCGAGCGGGTTCGTAACTGGGGATAGAGATCGAGATCCGCCGGCGTGACTTTCTCCAGCATGGTCAAAGGGTGCCCCGCGCGCACCACTACGGAAATCGGAAACTGGGCAAGAGGGATGCTGGCAAATAGGGCGTGCGATGTAAAATCGCGACCCGTGCAGACGCAGATGTGAATGCTCTCATCCAGCAACATCGGCAGCAACTTTTTGGGGGAGCCGATCGTCACAGTGGCATGAAAACTCGGCGTTGATATCATCTCGATCATCAACGGTGCCAGCAGGGTTCGGGAGGCTAGCGGGGCCATACCAAGAGAGACGCTTCCGCCTTTGCCGACTGCGGCGTGGTTCACCATTTCCACGAGCTCCGCCTCTTTGCGCAGCAGAATTTCCGCGTGCCGCACCACTTCTTTTCCCGCCGCGGTGATAGCTACGACATTACGGGTACGATCGAAAAGACGCAGCTGGCATTCGTCTTCGAGCGCCTGGATGCTTCGCGACAACGCCGACTGTGTGAGATTGAGCGCGTCCGCCGCCTTCGTGAAATTTAGATGTCGCGCAAGCATAACAGCGTGCCGCAGCTTACGAAGCTCCATATTCCCTATCCTCATTACAAACAGCCAGAGAATGCATTGGACGTAAAGCCGTGACAAGGCGATAACTTGATCCAAGGCGGGCGACTGAACACGCCCGATGGACTTGGAGAATAGGAGAATTGAAAGCGTTGCGGTGTCTTCGCAGGCAAAGATAATTTGAGCAGGGAACACCCCAACGGCACAGCCGAGAGTTCCGCGCGTGGCGGTGAGGAGGCCAAAGTGAATTGGCACCGGGAATTCCCCACGGACGACGCTAAAACGAGGATCGCCTTGATGATGGACAGCAATTGATGAGGGGCAAAATTAAGTGACAGACATTTCCCATGTGCCGATCGGTATGCTGACGGGCAAAGTTGTCGTGATTACGGGTGCTGGCCAAGGCATTGGCCGCGCCTGCGCTGAAGTATTCGTGCGTGAAGGCGCCAAGGTGCTCGCCGTCGACTTCAGCGGAAAGCAGGTCGATGTGGCGAACCAGCTGGGCTGCGCCGTGGTGCCGTTTCACGCCGATGTCAGCAAGGAAGACGAGATCAAGGCGATGTTCGCCGCTGCGCTCGACGCTTTTGGCCGCGTCGACGCGTCGCTGCATGTCGCCGGGACGCAGGATGGCCGGGGAGGCTCGCTGGAGTTTACGCTCGATGAGTATGAATTGTTCACCGCAACCAATTTACGCGGCGTGATGTTCTGCACGCAATACGCCGCCAAGGCGATGATCCCTACGGGTGGCGGTTCGATCGTGAACTTCACTTCGGTCGCGGGTATCAACGGGGAACATCTCGCGCCTTTGCCCTATACTGCGGCCAAAGCCGGCGTACACATGGTTAGCAAGGTCATGGCGATCGATTATGCCAAGCAGGGCGTGCGGGTGAACGTCATCGCTCCCGGCTTCACGATTACCGAAATGATGGCCGACGCCAGCCCGGAAATTCTCGCACACATGGGCGCCAAGTCGGCGCTCGGGCGCCCGGCACGGGCAAGCGAGCAGGCGGAGGTCGCGGCGTTCCTTGCGTCGGATCGCGCATCCTATGTGACGGGAACCGTGATCCCGGTCGATGGCGGCTGGACCGCGCGTGTCGCCTGACAGGCATCTTGTGGAGGGAATACTGCGATGAATACCCCAGGCAACATTTCCGTGCAGCGGATAACCGGCACTATCGGTGCGGTGGTCAGCGAGGTCGATCTTCGCGAAGCCTTGCCGCCGGAGACGATAGCCGCCGTTCGCCAGGCATTGCTCGACCATGGGGTTATCTTCTTTCGCGGCCAGGATATCGACATGGCGCAATACTGGGCCTTCATGGAGGAGTTCGGCGTACCGCAGAAAGAAGAATCCTCGGGCACCGACAAAGATACAGCAGCCGACGTGATGACGGGCGATATGAGCATCACGCGCCATGGCACGGCGGTCTGGCATGCAGACACGACCTCCTTGGCCATGCCGCCAATCGCTACCGCACTTCGCGCGGTCGAGGTGCCGCCGTTCGGCGGGGATACCTGCTGGTCTAGCATGTACGCCGCGTGGGATGCGCTCAGCCTGCCGATGCAGCGTATGCTGGATGGGCTCACGGCCGTGCATTCGGTTGACGCCACGGTCGAGCGCATGGGCGAATACGGCTCGATGTTCGAAAGTTCCTACAGCTTGCGCAATGCGCGGCAGCAGGTCCACCCGGTCGTGCTGATACATCCCGAGAGCGGGCGCAAAGCGCTCTACGTCAACGAATCCTTTGTCACCCGTATCGTCGAGCTCGACCGTCTGGAAAGCCGGGCCCTGCTCGATTTCCTGTTCCGCCACGTTGAACGTCCCGACTTCATCATGCGGTGGAAATGGAGTCCGGGCGATATCGCCTTCTGGGACAATCGCGGCGTGCAGCACTACGCAGTCCCCGACTACACCGCCACGCGGCTAATGCAGCGGATTGTGCTTGCGGGCGTCAAGCCGGGCGAAGTGTCCGCCCTGCGACCGCGGGAGCGGGCCATCGGTCAGAACGGCTAGCCATCGCCAGGAATGAAACCGAGCTGAAATGAGAAAGAGCCAATATGAATAGCCCCGTTCGTGCGATGGTTCCCAGCGCCCCTTTCCACGTCGAGCAGATCGCGCCCGGCGTGACCTTTCGCCGACTTTACCCGGGCGGAATGCTGGGGCCGGACGAGATCGTGCGTAACGACATTCCCGGCGGCCAGACCTGGAGCGAAATCGTGATGCTCGGGACGGAGCAGGACGATTTTATCATGGGACTGCCCGATATCCGCATGCCGCCCAACCAGATCTGGCCACTGCACTGGCACGATTGCTGGACCGTCGTGGTGCTGCTCGAGGGCCGATGCCTGATCGGCGACTGGTACATGGAGGTGGGCGACGTGTTCGTGGCGGCACCGTCCATCGAGTACGGCCCACTCGTGATCGGTTCGATGGGCTGCCGCATGCTGGAGATCTTCGGCGACCTGGCGCTTTCGCCCGGCGGATACAGTCTTGAATATCGCGATCATCCGACCCTGCAGATGGGGAACCACGCATTCAAGCCGCGCGAAGGCGTCAACAAACGGAACGAAGGCCACTCGAGCTTGTCGCTCGAAGACGTCGATGGGATGTGGAAGACACGGCTCTCGCCGGGCTGGAGCTGGGATCTCGGCACGGCCGGCGATCTGGATCGCGGCGTCGTGCGGGATACGCGCCTTGGCGCGAATGAGACGATCGCCGCGCGCACGAGGGGCGATTGGTACGCGGCGCTAGTGCTCGACGGGTCGATCGATGTCGCAGGCAGGACGCTCGTCCGCGACGACGTGCTGATCGTTCAGCGCGATGGCGAGGTTCCGGACGTCACTGCTGGCGCGGGCGGCGCACAATTGCTCGAGCATTTTCGCACCGCGCGGGCACTTTAGGGAGGAGCCAGATATGCAATTTCATCACGTCGGCATCTCGGTCACCGACATCGATCGCTCGATCGCCTTCTATCGCGATCTGCTGGGCATGGATCAGCTCTGCGAGGTATTCCCGTTCGGTGGCGAACAGTTCGACGCGATCATGGACATTCCCGGCGTAGGCGGCCGGATGTGCATGATGGGCGGAGGAACGCTTCAGCTGGAGCTTTTCGAATTCGCGAATTCGAAGCCCCGGGATCAGGAATATCCGGTCAGCGATCGCGGCTATTCGCATTTCGGCGTCACGGTCGACGATGTCGATGCGACCTACGACAAGCTACGCGCGGCCGATGTGCGCATCCATTGTCCGGTGATCAGCTTCATGGGTGGCTCGATGAAGGCTACCTATTGCCGCGATCCGGACGGCAATGTTTTCGAGATCATGGAGCCAGGTCCGGCATCAACATCGGCATCGGCCTGATCGTGCAATTGACGAAATGGGTTCGTCCGCGCGCCGACCGATGCGGCGTGATGTGAGCAAATCCCGAGACTGGAGCGAAACGCGAATGGACTACGACCTCAAGGTAGTTGGCGCCGTCATCGTCGATGGCAGCGGCGCGCCGCGCTTCACCGGTGATATTGGCGTGAAAGAAGGCAGGATCGTCGCAGTGGGCAAGGCCGAAGGCAATGCCCGCGAAATCATCGACGCCAAGGGCGCGGTAGTTTCCCCCGGCTTCATCGATTGCCACACCCATTACGACGCCCAAGTATTTTGGGATCCGCTCATCACGCCGTCCGTCTACCACGGCGTCACCACCGTCCTTTCGGGAAATTGCGGTTTTACCCTGGCGCCGCTGTCCGGACGCAAGGCCGACACGGACTACCTTTTGGCGATGCTGGCACAGGTCGAAGGGATGCCGCTTAAATCGCTCGAAACGGCGATCGAGCCGAGCTGGAACAGTTTCGGCGAATACCTCGACCGGATCGACGATGGCCTGTCTGTCAACATGGCTTTTCTCGTCGGCCACAGCGCGCTGCGCCGCCATGTCATGGGTGACCGAGCAGTCGGGCACGAAGCCACGGCGGAAGAGATCGAGGAAATGGCAGCGCTGCTTCGCAAGTCGCTGAGCGAAGGGGGGTGCGGCTTCTCCACCACCAAGAGTTATTCGCACAGCGATCACAACGGCGATCCTGTGCCGTCTCGCTGGGCGACCAAAGAGGAGATCCTCGCGCTCTCCTCAGTGGTAAGCGAGTTTCCCGGAACCTGGCTCGAACTGCTTCCGCCGCTCCATGACCCACAGCAGTCCTACGAGCTCTCGACAGCGATGTCGCTGGCCGGGCAGCGCGCGGTCAACTGGAACGTGCTTATCGTAACGTCCCAGTCGCCGGAGCGTCTGGCATCGCAGCTCCGGATGGGCTCCTACGCCGCAGAGCGCGGTGCGAGGGTGTATGGCCTTGTCCAGGCGGTACCGATGAAGAACATGATCAATTTTCGCACCGGCATCCAGTTGGAGCTGCTGGATGGCTGGAATGATTTCCTGCATCTGCCTCATGATTGGAAGCTTGCGGTGATGCGTGACCCCGCCTCACGCCGGAAGCTGGAAAAGGCGAAGGATGCTTCCTTCCAGCGCTCGGGCCTGCCGGAAGATTTTGGGCTTCTCCTGATCGAACATGTTGGTTCGGAGCACAATTCACACTGGATCGGCAAAAGCATCGCCGACTATTCGCGAGCCGTCGGAAAGGGGCCGTTTGATGCGCTGTTTGACCTCGGCATCGAGGAGGACCTGCAGCTTTCCTTCTCGCCTCCCGCAATGGGCGCGGACGACGAGGCCTGGAAGATCCGCGGCGAAGTCTGGCAGGACGAACACTGTCTAATCGGCGCGTCCGATGCGGGCGCGCATCTCGACGCGATCAACACTTTTGCCGTTGCTAC
>JANPPM010000077.1:0-7922 GCA_031428495.1 Novosphingobium sp. | reverse complement strand
ATGCGCACCGCATGCTCGGTATCGTCGATCTCGCCGACAAAGCCTGGGACGACATTGACGCCCGCTTTCATCGCGAGCTTTTTCGACTCGATCTTGTCACCCATCGCGGCGATGGCGTTCACCGGCGGGCCGATGAATTCGATGCCTTCCTTGGCGAGGGCTTCGGCAAAGCTGGTGCGCTCCGAGAGGAAACCGTAGCCCGGGTGGACGGCCTCCGCCCCGGTCTGCTTGGCCGCAGCGATGATCTTGTCGGCGATCAGATAGCTTTCCGACGCCGCCGACGGACCGATATGCACCGCCTCGTCCGCCATCTTGACGAACGGCGCGCGGGCGTCAGCATCGGAATAGACCGCAACGGTCTTGATACCCATCCGGCGCGCGGTCTTGATAACCCGGCAAGCAATTTCGCCGCGATTGGCGATGAGGATTTTTTTGAACATCAGTTGCTCGTTTCCACCAAAGACTTGAGTTGTTGAATTCGTTCGCGGGTCAGCCGGTCCATGCACAAGCTGTGCATCATCGGTGCGCCCGAGCCGCCGCGCATTTCGAAGCTTTCGACGAGGCATTGCTGTTCACGGAAAGTCAGCCACGCACGCTGGGCGGCCAGAAGAGTTGGGAAGTGGCCGGGCTGCTTGTCATAGGTCCGGTCAATATCGCGATCGCGTGCCTTCATTGCATCCGATGTGATCCGCCACTGCCGGTTGAGCTCAGCATCGGTCCGCTGAAACGCCCGGTAGAGGCACTGGTTCATCGGTTGCTGCGGCAGATTGCCGCAATCCTCCTGCGCGGCAGGGGCAGCGGCCAGCAGAAGCAGCGCTGCGATCACTCGGCCGCTTCCAGTGCGCTACCAACGGGTGGCATATTGTGGCCCAGCAGGCGCAGCACATCGGCGGCGCATTCGACCACGTTAGAGCCCGGACCGTAAATGCCCTGAACCCCGGCATCGCGCAGATATTCGTAATCCTGCGGCGGGATCACGCCGCCGGCGATGACCTTGATGTCGGTGCGGCCGGCTTCACGCAGGCCCCGGATCAGTTCGGGGATCAGGGTCTTGTGCCCGGCGGCAAGCGAACTGGCGCCTACCACATCGACGCCGTTATCGAGCGCCAGCACCACGGTTTCCTCGGGCGTCTGGAACAGAGGGCCGGAGATGACCTCAAAGCCCATGTCGCCGAAGGCTGAGGCGATCACGTTGGCACCGCGATCATGGCCATCCTGGCCCATCTTGGCCACCAGCAGCTTGGGCCTGCGTCCCATGCGGCGTTCGACGGCCTTAACCCCGTCAAGCACCTGCTGCCAGCGGCTGTCGCCCTCATAAGGCGCTGAATAGACGCCCTTCACAGGGGTCGGCTGGGTGCCATAGCGCTGGAAGCTCTCTTCCATGGCGGTGGAGATTTCGCCCAGCGTAGCGCGCGCGCGCGCAGCTTCGACCGCCAGCGCGAGCAGGTTATTCTCAATGCTCGATTCGCCCGCCGCACCATCGCGAAGCGCCTTCAATGCGGCCTGACACGCCGCCTCATCGCGTTCCGCCTTGGTCTTCTTGATCCGCGCGACCTGGCCTTCGCGGACCTTGGCATTGTCGATGTCCAGCGTTTCGAGGTGATCCTCGCTGGCGAGGCGATATTTGTTCACGCCGACGATCACGTCATCACCGCGATCAACCCGCGCCTGACGCGAGGCCGCAGCGGTTTCGATCATCGCCTTGGGCCAGCCAGCGGCAACCGCCTTGGCCATGCCGCCCTCGGCCTCGACCCGCTCGATGATCTCCCAGGCCTTTTCGACCAGCTCGTTGGTCAGGCTCTCGATATAGTAGGAGCCGCCCAGCGGATCGACGACATTGCACATGCCGGTCTCTTCCTGGATGATGATCTGGGTGTTGCGGGCGATGCGCGCCGAAAAGTCGGTCGGCAGCGCGATAGCCTCGTCCAGCGCATTTGTGTGGAGCGACTGGGTGCCTCCCAGCATTGCGGCCATCGCCTCGATCGTGGTGCGCACGACGTTGTAGTAGGGATCCTGCTCCTGAAGCGAGACGCCCGAGGTCTGGCAGTGGGTGCGCAGCATCTTGCTGCGTTCGTCAGCTGCGCCCAGCTTGGTCATCACCCGGTGCCACAGCACGCGCGCGGCGCGCAATTTGGCGACTTCCATGAAGAAGTTCATGCCGATGGCGAAGAAGAACGACAATCGCCCTGCGAACTTGTCGATATCGAGGCCGCTGGCCACGCCATAGCGAACATATTCCGCGCCGTCGGCAATGGTGAAGGCCAGTTCCTGCACTTGCGTCGCGCCGGCTTCCTGCATGTGATAGCCGGAGATCGAGATCGAGTTGAACTTGGGCATCTCGCGGCTGGTGTAGCCGAAGATATCCGAGATGATCCGCATGCTGGGCTCAGGCGGGTAGATGTAGGTGTTGCGGACCATGAACTCCTTGAGGATGTCGTTCTGGATGGTCCCGTCGAGCAAGTGCCGCTCAACCCCCTGCTCTTCGCCCGCAACAATGAAGAACGCCAGGATCGGGATCACCGCGCCATTCATCGTCATGGAAACCGACATCTGATCGAGCGGAATGCCGTCGAACAGGATCTTCATGTCCTCAACCGAATCGATGGCAACACCCGCCTTGCCGACATCGCCGGTGACGCGGGGATGGTCGGAATCATAGCCACGGTGCGTGGCCAAATCGAAGGCGACCGACAGGCCCTTCTGGCCCGCCGCAAGGTTGCGGCGATAAAAGGCGTTGGATTCCTCGGCGGTGGAAAAGCCCGCGTACTGCCGGATCGTCCAGGGACGGCCCGCATACATCGAGGCGCGCACACCGCGGGTGAACGGCGCAAAGCCGGGCAGGCCCGGATCGACGGCAACGTCCTCCGCCGTATAGAGCGGCTTGACCGCAATGCCCTCGGCCGTGTTCCAGGTTAGGTCGCGGCCCTTGACCTCTTTTGCGGCGGCGGCCTGCCAGTCTTCGATATTAGCCATCATCTTACCTCATCGTCGTCCCGGACTTGATCCGGGACCGCTGGCTTCCATGCCGGTGATTTATCACCTGCGTTCCCGTAAAAAGACCAGGACGACGGATTATCAATGCGCCTCTTTCGGCACTTCCATGATCTCGGTCAGTTGCCCGCCCATATCCTTGGGGTGGACGAAGAAAATCAGCGTGCCGTGCGCGCCGATGCGGGGTTCGCCGAGCACGCGCTTGCCCAGCCCTTCAAACCACGCCTTGGCGGCGAGAATATCCGGCACTTCGTAACAGATATGGTGCTGGCCGCCCAAGGGGTTCTTCTTCAGCCACTTGCCCACGGCGCTGTCCGCCACCGTAGGCTGGAGCAGTTCGATCTGGGTTCCGGCGGTACCATTCTCGCCGGGCGTGTTGACGAAGCACACGCGGACCTGCTGAGATTCCAGCACGAACGGCTCGGTAATATCGCTCGCGCCCATCACGTCGCGATAGAACGCAATTGAAGCATCGAGATCGGGCGTAGCGACGCCGATGTGATTGAGACGGCCGAGCTTCATTCTGCGGCTTCTTTCAGCTCTTCAGCGAAGTCGGCATTTTCAATGATCAGGGCAATGCCCTGTCCGCCGCCGATACACATGGTCATCAGTGCATAGCGACCGCCAATGCGCTTCAGCTCATAAGCCGCCTTTACCGTCAGGATCGTGCCCGTCGCGCCCACCGGATGGCCGAGCGAGATGCCCGAACCATTGGGGTTGAGCTTTTCGCGATCAAAGCCCAGTGCCTTGGCGACCGCGAGCGCCTGTGCGGCGAAAGCCTCGTTGGCTTCGATCACGTCCATGTCTTCGAGCTTCAACCCAGCGCGCTTCAGCGCGATCGGCACAGCCCGGATCGGACCTTCGCCCATATATTCAGGCTCGACCCCGGCATGCCCCCAGGCAACGATCCGCGCCATGGGCGTCAGCCCGCGCTTTGCCACTTCTTCGCCGGTGGCCAGCAACACGGCTGCCGCACCATCGTTGATCCCGGACGAATTGGCAGCCGTCACGGAGCCGCCTTCCTTGAACATCGGCTTCAATGCCGACACCGATTCAAAGGTGGTATCGGCACGGACATGCTCGTCGTTGTCGAAGACTATCGTGCCTTTGCGGCTCTTGATCTCGACCGGGAGGATTTGCTCCTTGAAGCGGCCCTCTGCAATGGCGCGTGCGGCGCGGAGATGACCGTCCACCGCCAACTCGTCCTGCTGCTGGCGGGTGACCTGGTGACGCTCAGCGACGTTCTCGGCAGTGATTGCCATGTGAATTTCAAGGATCGGATCGTTGAGGCCTTCAGTCAGCGCATCGAGCAGCACCGAATTGCCCAGACGCTTCCCCCAGCGGGCTTCCAGATCGTGGTATGGCACATTGGTCATGCTCTCCGCGCCGCCAGCAATGGTGATCGAGGCTTCGCCGAGCTGCATCATCTGCGCGCAATTGATGATCGATTCGACGCCAGAACCGCACAACCGGTTAAGCGTCAGCGCGGGCGTCGTATACGGAATATCGGCCTTGAGCATGGCAACGCGGGCCATGAACTGGTCTTTCGGCCCGGTCTGCATGACCTGCCCCATGACGACATGCTCAACGTCAGCAGGCTCAACCCCGGCCCGCTTGATCGCCTCGCTGACCACCAATGCGCCCAGATCGCTGGGGCGGAACGGCTTGAGCGAGCCGCCAAATGATCCGATTGCGGTGCGCACGGCGGAGACGATGTAGATGTCTGGAATGGTGGTCATGGGTGACTGCTTCCGGTTAAAGGGGAATGTTGTCGTGCTTCTTCCACGGATTTTCGAGGTTTTTGTTCTTTAGCTTGCGCAGACCCAGGGCGATCCGGCGCCGGGTCGAGTGCGGATAGATTACCTCGTCGATGAAGCCCTTGCTCGCCGCGACAAACGGGTTGGCGAAGCGATCTTCGTATTCCGCGACTTTTTCGGCGCTTTCCTCGGCGCTCAGACCGCGGAATATGATCTCAACCGCACCTTTGGCACCCATCACCGCGATTTCGGCAGTCGGCCAGGCATAGTTGAGGTCGCCGCGCAGGTGCTTGGGTGCCATAACGTCATAGGCGCCGCCATAGGCCTTGCGGGTAATAACGGTGATCTTGGGCACGGTGGCCTCGGCATAGGCGAACAGCAGCTTGGCGCCGTGCTTGATGATGCCCTTGTGCTCCTGATCGGTGCCGGGGAGGAAGCCGGGAACATCAACCAGGGTGATGATCGGAATGTTGAACGCATCGCAAAAGCGCACGAACCTCGCGGCCTTTTTCGATGAATTGATATCGAGCACACCCGCCATCACCATCGGCTGATTGGCGACCACGCCAATCGTCTTGCCCTCGATCCGGCCGAACCCGCAGATGATATTGGCCGCATGGGCCGGCTGAATTTCGAAAAACTCCGCCTCGTCAACGACCTTTCGGATCAACTCGTGCATATCATAGGGCTGTGCCGCCGATGCAGGGATCAGCGTGTCCAGGCTCGCATCCTGCCGGTCATAAGGGTCAGTCGTGGGCCGCTCTGGTGCTTCCTCGCGGTTTGACAAGGGCAGGTAGTCAAAGAAATCGCGCGCCACGAGCAGCGCTTCGATGTCATTTTCCAGCGCAAGATCGGCGACCGAAGTTTTCGTGGTGTGGGTGATCGCGCCGCCCAATTCCTCTTGCGTCACCACTTCGTTGGTCACGGTCTTGACCACATCCGGGCCGGTGACGAACATGTAGGAGCTGTCTTTCACCATGAAGATGAAATCGGTGATCGCGGGCGAATAGACCGCACCGCCCGCGCAGGGCCCCATGATCATGGACAGCTGCGGGATCACGCCCGATGCGTTGACATTGCGCTGAAACACCTCGGCATAGCCGCCCAGCGCCGCGACGCCTTCCTGAATCCGTGCGCCGCCCGAATCGTTCATGCCGATCACCGGCGCGCCGACCTTCATCGCATTGTCCAGCACCTTGCAGATTTTCTGCGCATGCCGTTCGGACAGCGAACCGCCGAAAACGGTGAAGTCCTGGCTGTACACATAGACCAGCCGACCGTTGATCGTGCCCGATCCGGTTACCACGCCGTCACCGGGAATCACTTGCTCTTGTTGGCCGAAATCAACGCAATTGTGCTCAACATACATGTCGAGCTCTTCAAAGCTGCCTTCGTCAAGCAGCACCTTGATCCGCTCGCGCGCGGTCAGTTTGCCCTTGGCATGCTGGGCATCAATGCGTTTTTGACCGCCTCCCAGCTTCGCTCCTGCGCGGCGGCGTTCCATTTCGGCGATGTTGGCAGACATAGGCGCAAATTCCCTGTTGCAAGTGCGAAGGCCTAGGCGCGGCAGGGCAGTAGCGTCAATAGGGTTTAACCGCGCGGTTAAATGATCGCGTCCATGCTGGATCAGATCAGCGCATCAACACCAGCTCTTCGGCCATGCTGGGATGCAGCGCTACAGTAGCATCGAAATCCGCCTTGGTCAGACCGGCCTTCACCGCAATCGCCGCCGCCTGCAAAATTTCCGGTGCATCCGGACCGATCATATGCAGGCCCAGAATACGGTTGGTGTTCGCATCGACCACCATCTTGTAGAGTCCGCGCTCATGTCGCTCGGCAAAGACGTTTTTCATCGGGCGGAAGTCCGAGGAATAGACCTTGATGTTGCCATACTTTTCCCGCGCCTGGCCCTCGGTCAAGCCGACTGCGGCCAGCGGCGGTTGGGAGAAAACGGCGCTGGGAATGAGATCATAGTCGACTGTCGATGGCTGTCCGCCAAACACGCTATCGGCAAAGGCCTGCCCCTCGCGGATGGCCACTGGGGTCAGTTGCACCCGGTTGGTCACATCGCCCACGGCATAAATACTGTCACAGGCAGTCTTGCTGAAATCATCGACGGCAATTTCGCCATTCGCGCCGAGCGTGATTCCGGCGCTTTCCAGCCCCAGCCCGTCGGTCTTGGGCCGCCGCCCCGTCGCAACCAGAACCTGGTCGGCAGGCAGCGGGTCGCGGCCTGTAGTGGTGACCATCAGGCTGCCATCGGCCTGCTTTTCCACCGCTTCGATCGGGCTGTTGAACCGGTAGTCGATCCCGCGTGCCATGGTAATCTGCAACAATCGGTCGCGCAGGGTTTCGTCATAGCCGCGCAGGATCTGGTCACTGCGATTGACCACGGTCACCTGACAGCCCAGCGCGTTGAAAATCCCAGCAAATTCCAGCGCGATATAGCCCGCGCCCTGAATTACCACCCGGCGCGGCAGCGCGTCCAGATGGAACACTTCGTTCGACGTGATGCAGTGCTCGACCCCGGCGAATTCCGGCAGCACCGGCCACGCACCTACAGCCACGAGAATGTATTTCGCGCTGATCTCGCGCCCGCTCGCCAGCTTGACAGCATGCGGCCCGGTGATCACCGCGCGCTCGAGAAACCGCTCGACATTGTTGTTTTCAAGCGTGCTTGTGTAGGCAGCGTTGATCCGGTCAACATCGCGCAGCACCGTGTCGCGCAGCACCGCCCAGTCGAAACTCATGCCCGTAACCGACCAGCCATAATTGCGCGCATCCTGCAATTCCTCGGCGAAGTGCGAACCGTAAACCAGCAGCTTCTTGGGCACGCAGCCGCGAATTACGCAGGTGCCGCCGATGCGATACTCCTCCGCCACCGCAACCCGCGCGCCATGCGCTGCGGCGATCCGGCTGGCGCGCACCCCGCCCGAACCGGCACCGATAACGAAGAGATCGTAGTCAAAATCTGTCATGGACCAAGCCTATGGCGCGCCGGGCGAGTGCTTGCCAGCGGCTTGTGCGGATTACTGTGATCGGCACTTCGTCGTCCCGGGAATTTTACGGGGCCGCGGGGGGGTTATAACAATAGTTTCGGGATTGGGGCCGCGGTGCCCGATCAATTGCGGGACGTCGGGTTTAGCTCAAAACCCCCCACACCCGGCACCCCCC
>JANPPM010000076.1:0-2230 GCA_031428495.1 Novosphingobium sp. | reverse complement strand
TTTTTACTCCGCTAAAATCATAAGCGATCCAAACGGAAACAATGTCTCCTTTGACGGCTATTGTCTCAGTATCGAATTGGGCGATTGCTCCCGTGCTTCCTTCGGCTGCCCGCAACCACGTAGCGGCATTGGCTTCCGTAGCGACGAGAGCCATAGACGCCGCTCCGAGAACAAACTTAATATCCCGTGGGCGTCTGGACAGTTTAGGCATTCGCGTTCTTCTTGAAATAAGCTCGCCCAATCCGAACATTGGTTCCGCTGATTTTGATCGTGCAGTGGTTCCTTTTTGCCAGCCTCTGAGCTTCCACCTCAGCAGTGTCTCGACTGAGGTCCCCGCCAAAATAGCGCGAAAAAGCTTCTTGATCTATTTCAAGCCAGAGGCCGGGTCCGAGTAGGTCCAAAATTTTCTTCAAATGATCAAGGGGTGCATCCATATTTTCAGTATGGCACCTGTATTGCCGAACCGCTACCTTGATTTCGAACTGACCCACTACCTGGCCCCGATGATGCTTGACCTTCTCCCACCTCGCAGCTAAGCGCCCGCCTTCGCAATTGACCCTGCACTCCGGTGAAGCAGCGGTCGCGTGTGGCAAATGGCCATGCGGTGCGGTTCCGGACTAGAAGCACGGACACCATGTTCGGCACGCAAAATTGAAGGATTGGCGCCATGTCAAAGCGCAATGCATCGAAGTACAAACTTGATCGCCGCATGGGCGAGAATATCTGGGGCCGTCCCAAGAGCGCAGTCAACCGCCGCGCCTATGGCCCCGGCCAGCACGGTCAGCGCCGCAAGAGCAAGGTCTCTGACTACGGCATCCAGCTGCGCGCTAAGCAGAAGCTCAAGGGCTATTACGGCGAAGTCACCGAAAAGCAGTTCAAGCGCACCTATCAGGAAGCCGCCCAGATGAAGGGCGATACCGGCCAGAACCTGATCGGTCTGCTGGAGCAGCGTCTGGACATGGTGGTCTATCGCGCCAAGTTCGCGCCGACCATCTTCTCGGCCCGCCAGATCGTTTCGCACGGTCACATCCGCGTCAACGGCGTCAAGTGCAACATCGCCAGCCGCCGCGTTTTCCCAGGCGACATCATCAGCCTGGGCACCAAGGCCAAGGAAATGGCACTGGTCGCAGAGGCACAGAGCCTGGCTGAGCGCGAAGTACCCGATTACGTGGCGCAAGACGGTACCGACAAGATCACCTTCGTGCGCGTGCCTACGCTGGACGAAGTGCCCTATCCGGTTCGGATGGAACCCAACCTTGTGGTTGAATTCTACTCGCGCTGATTTTTCAGCTCAGCTGGAATACGAAAGGGCGGTCCTGCGGGGCCGCCTTTTTCGTTTGGCCTTCTCTCATTCCTCGCCCCGGCGGGGAGAGGATAGTGCAGCTTGACCCTATAAGGGTCTAGCGTAGCTTGGAGAGGGGGCCGTGTCCTCTCGAGAGCGCATCCCCCTCTCCAATTTCGGCTAGGCGACAAGTCGCCAAGCCTTCGTATCCTCTCCCCAATGGGGAGAGGGCAGAGATGCAAAAAATGTATGGGAGAGAGCAATGGGCAAATTGAAAGCGCTGGTCGTCGGCACCGGATTTGGCTGCCGCATCCAGATCCCCGCATTGCGCGGCGCAGGCTTTGACCTCGTCGGCCTCGTTGGCTCCAATCCCGCACGCACCGCAGATCGCGCGGCAGTGAATGGCATCGCAGCATCCTTCACTGATCTTGGCGAGGCAATCACGGCGACCGGCGCGGATGTCGTGGCCATTTCCACCCCGCCGCACAGCCATCACGCCCTGACACTCGAGGCGCTGGCACTGGGCTGCCATGTGCTGTGCGAAAAGCCCTTTGCGCGCGACACGGCGCAGGCGCGTGAGATGCTGGCGGCTGCCGAGGCAGCAGGCAAGGTCCACATGCTGGGTCATGAGTTCCGTTATTCCCCGCCGCGCGCCATGGTCGCCCGCGCGATTGCCGAGGGCATGATCGGCGAGCCCCGCGCAGTGACGATGATGCAACTGATGCCGTTCATGGCAGGCAGCGAAAAGTCATTGCCGCATTGGTGGTTCGATCCGGTTGAGGGCGGCGGCTGGCTGGGCGCGTCGATGCCCCATCTGGCCGACCAGCTGCGCTGCTGGCTGGGTGAGTTCGAAAATGTTTCCGCCGGACTGACTGCAGCAACGCTGACCAGAGGCCCGGTCGACGACACCTTCTCGCTGCGCTTCACCATGCGCGGCGGGATCATCGG
>JANPPM010000075.1:0-2347 GCA_031428495.1 Novosphingobium sp. | reverse complement strand
GGCCTCGCTACCCCTCCCCCAGACCCTCCCCGATGGGGAGGTGGGCAAGAGAAGAGAATTAAAAAACCTGTTGCGCGCCAGCAACTCGCCCGCCTCCGCCGCAACCAGCTCTGCCTCATCCCGCGAAACCATATCGCATTTGCTCACCGCCACCAGCCCGCGCGAAATACCCAGCAGCCCGGCAATCTCGACATGCTCCACTGTCTGCTGCTTCACGCCTTCGTTCGCCGCGACCACCAGCAGCACCGCATCGATGCCCGTAGCGCCCGAAATCATTGTGCGCACAAAGCGCTCGTGACCCGGCATATCGATCAGGTCGACCGCCTGATCGATATGCGCAAAACCCAGCGCTATTGAAATCCCGCGCGTCTTTTCCTCGGGTAGCCGGTCAGTGTCCTGCCCGGTGAGCGCGCGGACCAGCGCAGTCTTGCCGTGATCGACATGGCCGATCACGCCGACAACGATGCGGCTCACTTCAGGATCGCCGCCAGCGCCTTGGCTAGCATGGGCACTTCGTCATCGGCAACGGTCAGCATGTCGAGTAGCAGACGTCCCTCAGTGATGCGGCCGACCACTGCGGGCGTTCCCGCGCGTAGCAGCGCGGCGGCGGCATCTGCGCCCATTCCGGGAGAGAGGGCAAAAGCGCGGCTGGCAATCCGCTCTTCGGGCAGCGAGCCGCCCCCGGCAAAGGCCTGGCTGGAAACAATCTCGCCAGTGCCCAGCAGCGCGCGCAAATGCTCCGCGCGGGCCTGCAACTCTGCTTCACCCTGTCCAAGCATCCGGTTCACAGGCACCCGCTCGGGGCGATCGCGGTGCAGCCGCAAGGTCGCCTCCAGCGCAGCCAGCGACATTTTGTCGAGCCGCACAGCTCGGAGCAATGGATGGCGCCGCAACGGATCGACGGCCTTGTTACTGCCCAGGATCAATCCAGCCTGCGGCCCGCCCAGCAGCTTGTCGCCACTGCAGGTGACCAGATCGGCCCCCGCCGCCAGCGCCTCGCCCAGCGTTGGCTCAAGCGAACCGGATGTGCGACGCAGAAGCCCGCTGCCCAGATCGGCGACCACCATCAGGCCGTGCTCGCGCGCCAGAACGGCCAGCTCGTCAATGCCCGTCTCGGCAGTAAACCCAACAGTGCGGAAATTGCTCTGGTGGACCTTGAGCAGCACCCGCGTCTCGGGCGTGAGCGCGGCGCGGTAATCCGCACTCCGCGTCTTGTTGGTCGATCCCACCTCGACCAGCCGCGCCCCGCCCTGGCGGATAACATCGGGAATGCGGAAGCCCCCGCCGATCTCGACCAGCTCGCCGCGCGAGACGATAACCTCGCCGCCCTGCGCAAGAGCTGACAGCGCCAGCAGGATCGCCGCCGCGCCGTTGTTCACGCCAAGCGCCGCCTCTGCGCCGGTCACGTCGCGCAGCAGCGGCTCAAGCACTGCGGTGCGTGATCCGCGCGACCCCCCGCCCAGATCGAATTCGAGATTGCTGTATCCTGCGGCTACCTCGGCGATGGCCACAAGCGCTTCGGCGGCCAGAGGCGCGCGGCCAAGGTTGGTGTGCAGCACGATCCCGGTGGCGTTGATCACCCGGCGCAGGCCGGGGCGGCTTCGCGCGGCCAGCAAATCTGTGCAGCGACTGATTATCGCGGGTTCATCGATCACGTTGCCAGACCCGCCGATTATTTCCGCGCGCAGTTCACTCAGCGCGCCCCTGATCGCCGTCGTCACGGCACCGCGCCCATGAAGTGCGCAAAGCTCCACCGCGCAGGGCGCTTCGAGCAGGCGCTGCACTTGCGGCAGCTTGCGGAGCGGGTTTTCAGCGTGCAACGGATCCTCCGGTTCCAGCCTCTATGGCATTACCGCGGAAAGGTGAACATGCCCGAATATGAGACCCGCCTGACTGCGCTCGCCCATGGCGGCGGCTGTGGCTGCAAACTCTCGCCTGCCGTGCTCAGCGAACTGCTGGCGGGGATGCCGAAGATGCAGCCCTTCCCCGACTTGCTGGTCGGCACCGAAACTGGCGACGATGCGGCGGTCTATCGTATTTCGGACGATCAGGCGGTGATCGCCACCACCGACTTTTTCATGCCGATTGTCGATGATCCGCGCGATTTCGGCCGCATCGCTGCCGCCAATGCGCTGTCGGATGTCTATGCGATGGGCGGCCGACCGATCATGGCGCTTGCTGTGCTGGGCATGCCGCTGGGCAAGATCGCGCCCGAGACGGTTTCGGCGATCCTTGCAGGCGGGGCCTCAATCTGCGCCGAAGCAAGGATACCGGTGGCGGGCGGACATTCGATAGACGCGCCCGAGCCAATCTACGGCCTTGCGGTGATCGGCCTTGTCCATCCCGA
>JANPPM010000074.1:0-8692 GCA_031428495.1 Novosphingobium sp. | reverse complement strand
TTCCCGCTGGGCATATTGCTCGCGCTGGTGCTGCTCGCCGAACTGGTGCTGGGGCTGGGCGCCTATCAGGCAGGCGCATTGCAGCTTGGCACGCCGGATGGCAGCGCTGCTGTGCCCATGGGGGCCAGCAATACCGAAGCTATCGGCGCGCTGCTCTATGGGCGCTACTTGTTCCTGTTCGAGGCCGCAGGGATCATCCTGCTGGTCGCGATGATCGGCGCGATTGTCCTGACCCACCGCCAGCGCAGCGATGTGCACCGGCAGGATGTTGCGCGCCAGATCGCGCGGCGGCCCGATGAGGCAACGCGGAACACCAATCCGGTTGTCGGCGAAGGGGTTGTCTTGTGATCGGCGTTGAACATTATGTCGTGGTCAGCTCGATCCTGTTCGTGCTGGGCGTGCTGGGCATTTTCCTCAATCGCAAGAACGTCATCGTCATTCTGATGGCGATCGAGCTGATCCTGCTGGCGGTGAATATCAATCTTGTCGCTTTCAGCGCCTTCCTCGGTGATCTGACCGGCCAAATATTCGCCATGTTCGTGCTGACGGTGGCGGCTGGCGAGGCGGCGATTGGCCTTGCCATTCTGGTGATCTACTTCCGTGGTCGCGGCACCATTGCGGTTGACGATGTCAACCGGATGAAGGGTTAAGGACTTGAACTCCATCCTCCTCATCGTCTTCCTGCCGCTGCTCGCCGCGATTGTCGCCGGGCTGGGCAACCGCATGCTGGGCAACGTGGTCGCCAAGTCACTGACCACTGGCGCGCTGTTTATTTCCTGCGCGCTCTCCTGGCCGATATTCCTCGCGTTCCTGCACGGCGATGCGCAGGCCAGCGTCACCCCCGTGTTGACCTGGGTGCAGTCCGGCAGCCTCAGTTTCGATTGGGCGCTGCGGATCGATACGCTGACAGCAGTGATGCTGGTGGTCGTGACCACGGTCTCGGCTTTCGTGCACCTCTATTCATGGGGATACATGGAGGAAGACCCGGATCAGCCGCGGTTCTTTGCCTACCTCTCGCTGTTCACCTTTGCCATGCTGATGCTGGTGACCGCCGATAATCTGGTTCAGATGTTCTTCGGCTGGGAAGGCGTGGGCCTCGCGTCCTACTTGCTGATCGGTTTCTGGTTCAAGAAACCCAGCGCAAGCGCGGCTGCGATCAAGGCCTTCGTGGTCAACCGTGTCGGCGATCTCGGCTTCATGCTGGGAATTTTCGGCACCTGGCTGGTGTTCGATACGGTTTCGATCCCGGCAATCCTTGAGGCCGCGCCGGCCATGGCCAGTTCAACCATCGGCTTTCTCGGCTATCGCTGGGATACGATGACGATCCTTTGCGTGCTGCTGTTCATCGGCGCGATGGGCAAGTCGGCGCAGCTGGGCCTGCACACCTGGCTTCCCGATGCGATGGAAGGCCCGACGCCGGTTTCGGCCCTAATCCACGCGGCAACCATGGTGACGGCGGGCGTATTCATGGTCTGCCGCCTGTCGCCAATGTTTGAAACCAGCCCCGCAGCGCTTGGGTTCGTGACCTTTATCGGCGCAGCAACCTGTTTCTTCGCCGCCACGGTTGGCACCAGCCAGTGGGACATCAAGCGGGTGATCGCCTATTCGACCTGCTCGCAGCTTGGCTACATGTTCTTTGCTGCCGGTGTGGGCGCTTACGGCGCAGCCATGTTCCACTTGTTCACCCACGCCTTCTTCAAGGCGTTGCTGTTCCTCGGGGCGGGCAGCGTGATCCATGCGATGCATCATGAGCAGGATATGCGGCACTACGGCGGCCTGCGTAAGGAAATCCCCTTCACGTTCTGGGCGATGATGGCCGGAACACTGGCGATCACTGGCGTGGGCATTGTCGGCGCGTTCGGCTTTGCCGGGTTCTATTCCAAGGATGCCGTGCTCGAAGCTGCTTTCGCCAGCCACACCGAGCTGGGCACCTTCGCTTTCTGGATAGGCATCACTGCGGCGCTGCTCACCAGCTTCTATTCCTGGCGGCTGATGTTCCTCACCTTCTGGGGCAAGCCACGCTGGGCCGGGTCCGAGCATATCCAACACGCGGTGCACGATGCGCACGGCCACGACGATCAGACGCATGGCGGCCATGACCACGCCCATGACCATGCGACAGATGGCACTGCCGGTTACCATCCGCACGAAAGCCCGCTGACGATCCTGATCCCGCTCGGTGTTTTGAGCGCGGGCGCGGTGCTCGCCGGGTTCCTGTTCCACCACGAATTTATCAGCGCAGGCGACGGCGCATTCTGGAAGGGCAGTATCGCTTTCAGCGAGGAGCTGATCCATCACATGCACGCGGTTCCCACCTGGGTGAAATGGGCTCCCTTCGCGGTCATGCTCACCGGCTTCGCGATTGCCTGGTACTCCTATATCCGCCGCCCCGATTTCCCCGCGCGCTTCGTGGCGCAGGCGGGCGTTGTCCACCGTATCGCCTTCAACAAGTGGTATTTCGACGAGTTGTACGACTTCCTGTTTGTCCGCCCCGCCTTCTGGCTTGGCCGCCTGTTCTGGAAGCAGGGCGATGTCGGTATAATCGACCGGTTCGGGCCGAACGGCGCGGCATGGGTGGTGGCGCAGAGCAGCCGCGTCGCGCAGAAGGTGCAGACCGGCTATCTCTATTCCTATGCCTTGGTGATGCTGCTTGGCCTGATCGGCGCAGTTACTTGGGTACTTGGCGGATTTGGGGCGGGATAAGACAATGGACGGCTTTCCCATCCTCACTCTCATGCTCGCGGTGCCCCTGGTCGGCGCGCTGGCTTGCCTGTTTGCCAATGCCAACAATGCCCGGTGGATCGCGCTTGGTGCGACGCTGGTGGAACTGGCGCTCGGTGTCGTGCTTTGGGCCAACTACGATGTTGGCGGCGCACAGTGGCAATTTACCGAGCGTGCAGCGCTGTTCGCCGGGTTCAACTGGGCGCTGGGGATCGATGGCATCGCACTGATGCTGATGATGCTCACAGTGTTCCTGATGCCGATCTGCATCGGTGCCAGCTGGAAATCGATCGACAAGCGCGTCGGCGAGTACATGGCCGCATTCCTGTTGATGGAAACGCTGATGATCGGCGTGTTCACCGCGCAGGACCTCTATCTGTTTTACATCATGTTCGAGGCCGGACTGATCCCGATGTACCTGATTATCGGCGTATGGGGCGGGGCTGACCGCATCTATGCCAGCTACAAATTCTTCCTCTACACATTGCTTGGATCAGTTTTGATGCTGATCGCGATGATGTGGATGGCCAACGAGGCGGGCACCACCGACATACCGACGCTGATGGCCTACGATTTCGATCCCAAGGCGCAGACATGGTTATGGCTGGCATTCTTCGCCAGCTTTGCAGTCAAGATGCCGATGTGGCCGGTGCACACTTGGTTGCCCGATGCCCACGTTCAGGCGCCAACGGCAGGTTCAGTGATTCTTGCGGGCGTGCTGCTCAAGATGGGCGGCTACGGCTTCATCCGCTTTTCGCTGCCGATGTTCCCGGAAGCCTCCGCACAATTTGCTTGGTTGGTCTTCGCGCTGTCGATGGTGGCGGTAGTTTACACCAGTCTCGTCGCACTGGTGCAGACCGATATGAAAAAGCTGATCGCCTATAGCTCCGTCGCGCATATGGCGATTGTCACAGTCGGCCTGTTCGCCTTCAACCCGCAAGGGCTGGAAGGTGCGATGATCGTCATGCTCAGCCACGGGCTGGTGTCAGGCGCGCTGTTCCTTGCGGTCGGCGTGATCTACGACCGGCTGCACACCCGAGAGATTGACCGTTACGGCGGTCTGGCGATCAACATGCCCTATTACGCGCTGTTCTTCCTGCTGTTCACCATGGCGTCCATCGGCCTGCCCGGCACCAGCGGCTTCGTCGGCGAATTTCTCAGCCTTGCCGGTATCTACAAGGTATCCAGCTGGGTCGCCTTCGTCTGCACCACCGGGATCATTCTGGGCGCGGCCTACATGCTCTATCTCTACCGGCGGGTAATCTTTGGCGAGCAGAGGAACCCCGATGCCGCCGCCATGCGTGACATGGATTTGCGCGAGTGGCTGATGATGGTGCCGATTGCCGCAGCGGTGCTGTGGATGGGGGTTTACCCGGAGAGCTTCCTCGCGCCGATGCGCGCCGATATCGCCGCGCTCGATGCCCGGCTGGCCCGTGCGCAGCCCGATGGTGATGCACAGCTCAAAATGGGAGCGCTGAAGCCTGAAGGCGCGGCAGAGCCCGCCCCAGCGCATGAGGGATCGCACTGATGGATTGGGCTGCATCACTTGAGCTCGTCGCGCCAGAGACCCTGCTCAGCATTTCGGGGCTGATCCTGCTGCTCGTCGCGGCGTGGGCTGGCGATACATACAGCCGCGGGATCACCTGGTTGACGGTGGCCGTTCTCGCCGCCGCCGGGATCATGGTCGCGCCTGCCCTGTGTGGCGGGGCCATGGGCGGCACTTCCGAAGCGTTTTACGGCCAGTTCCGCGCCGATGCCTTTGCCAGTTACGCAAAGCTGCTGATCTATGCCGCTGCGGGCGCATCGCTGATCGTCGCCCCGGTTTTCTTTGAGCGTGTTCGTGCGATGCGCGCCGAATATCCGATCCTTGTGCTGTTCGCCGCGCTGGGCATGAGCCTGATGGTCTCCGCCAGCGACATGATCACGCTCTACATCGGGCTCGAGCTGAACTCGCTCGCCGCCTATGTCCTTGCCGCATTCATCCGCAACGATGAGCGTTCCGCCGAAGCCGGGCTGAAATATTTCGTCCTTGGCGCGCTGGCCAGTGGCATCATGCTGTTTGGCATGAGCCTGATTTACGGCTTCACCGGGACCACCAGTTTCGCCGGGATCAGCGCAGCGCTGGACGCCAGTACTGGGGGGGGCCTCGGCATGGGCGCTCTGTTTGGCATCACCTTTGTTCTCGCGGGCCTTGCCTTCAAGATCAGTGCAGTGCCGTTCCATATGTGGACGCCCGACGTCTATGAGGGCGCACCGACACCGGTCACCATGTTCTTCGCCACTGCGCCAAAGGTCGCGGCGCTGGCGCTGACCATGCGCGTTGCACTGGATGCCTTTGGCAGTCAGGCAGACACATGGCGGCAGATCGTCATTTTCGCCGCGCTGGCCTCGATTGTGGTTGGCGCCTTGGGTGCAATTGGCCAGCAGAATATCAAGCGCCTGCTCGCCTATTCGTCGATCAACAATGTAGGCTTCATGCTGATTGGCCTCGCCGCCGCGACACCGCAGGGCGCTTCGGCTATGCTGGTGTACCTCGCGATCTATGTTGCCATGTCGGTTGGCGGTTTTGTCGCCGTGCTGATGCTCAAGGATGCAGACGGCGAGCCGGTTGAGAATATCGCTGACCTTGCCGGGTTATCGCGCCACCGCAAAGTATTGAGCTTGTGCCTTGCGATGATCATGTTCAGCCTCGCGGGCATCCCGCCGCTGTTCGGCTTCTGGGGCAAGTTCGTGGTCTTCCAATCGGCGGTCTCGGCGGGCCTCGTTCCACTGGCCGCAATCGGTATCGCAGCAAGCGTGATCGGAGCATTTTACTACATCAAGATCGTCAAGATCCTTTACTTTGACGAGCCCGCGATGAAGGCCGTCGGCAAGAGTGACTGGATGCATCAAGCGCTGCTGGCGCTCTCTGCCTTGGTGATCTCGCCGCTGGGCTATCTCCTGACCCTCTGGCTTGGCGGTCTGGCGGACAAGGCGGCGGCCGCGCTGTTTTTCTCCGCTTGATTGAGTTTGTTGCCGAAACTGGCTCGACAAATTCTGACTTGGCCGCGCGCCTGCGCGGTGGCTCATTTGTGCCAGAGGGTGACTGGCTGGTCGCAAGTCGGCAGACGGCCGGTCGAGGGCGGCAAGGCCGCGCGTGGCTCGATGGCCAAGGCAACTTCATGGGATCGACGATAGTTCATCCGCGCTTCGGTGATGCGGCTGCCGGGTCATTGGCTCTTGTCGCCGGGCTGGCGGTGCAGGAGGTCATGAGCAAATACCTGTCCGCGCCGCACCTTGCCCTGCTGAAATGGCCCAACGACGTCATGGTCGGCCGCGCCAAACTCGCAGGTATCCTGATGGAGCGCGAAGGAGAGGCAGTGATTATCGGGATTGGGGTCAACCTCGTATCCGCACCGCAATTACCAGATCGCGATACGGTGGCACTCGCAAAGTTCGAACAAGCGCCTGAATGCGATACGTTTGCCCGCGAACTCGCTCGCGTTTTCGATCTCGAGCTTGAGCGGTGGCGGAATTTCGGCCTCGCGCCGATTATCAACCGCTGGCTTGCTGCCGCCCATCCGCTGGGTACGCCGCTCAGCATCGGCGAGCCGGGCGAAACGCCTCAAACCGGCACTTTTGCGGGCCTATCTCCCGATGGGGCCTTGCAAGTCAGGCTTGCGGACGGCACGACGCAAACGCTCCACGCTGGCGAAGTTCGCCTAGCCGCACCGTAACGGAAATCCCGCCATGCTGCTCGCCATCGATGCCGGCAACACCAATGTCGTATTCGCGCTGTTTGATCTTGAGGCTAAAGGTGGCCGCAAGCTCCTGGCGCGTTGGCGCATCGCCACCGACGTTCGCCGCACAGGCGACGAGTATGCCGTCTGGCTGATGCAACTGCTCGAAATCCGCGGCGTCAAACGCAAGGCCATCACCCAGATCATCGTATCCACGGTGGTGCCGCGTGCGATGCACAATATCGAGGTGTTGGCGAAGCACTATTTCAATATCGAGCCGCTGATAGCTGGCGAAGGCGCGGCCAGCTATCACATCGATATCGACGTTCCCGAGCCGCGTTCGCTGGGGGCAGACCGCGCTGTCAATGCGGTTGCGGCCCATGCCAAATATCCCGGTGACCTTATCGTCATCGATTTCGGCACTGCGACGACTTTTGATTCCATCGATTTCAACGGTGCCTACAAGGGAGGAATCATTTGTCCAGGCATCAACCTTTCGCTTGATGCGCTTGTCGGCAATACCGCCAAATTGCCGCGCATCGCGATCGAAGTACCCGAAACTTCCAGCGTTATCGGTACGACTACCGAAGACCAGATGTTGATCGGCGTGTTCTGGGGCTATGTCGCGATGATGGAAGGCCTCATTGCCCGGATGCGAGCCGAAATCGGCCGGCCAGCCAAAGTAATCGCCACTGGCGGGCTTGCGGTGTTGTTCGACAAGGCGACCGATATTTTTGATGCAGTCGACGGCGACCTGACGCTCGATGGGCTGGCCATACTCGCCGAAAGGGCAGCCACGACGTGAAACCTGGAAATGAGCTGATCTTTTGCGCCCTCGGCGGTTCGGGAGAGATTGGCATGAATGTCAATTTGTATGGCTGCAACGGCAAGTGGTTGATGGTCGATCTGGGCATGACATTCAGCGGTAACGAGTATCCTGGCGTCGATCTGGTATTTGCCGATCTCGAATTCATCGAGGACAACCGCAAGGATCTGATCGGCGTGGTGCTGACCCACGCGCATGAGGATCACATCGGTGCCGTGCCTTATTTTGCCGCCGATCTTGGCGTGCCGCTCTATGCTACGCCGTTCACAGCGCGCCTTGTCGCTTCCAAGTTGGAGGAGGCCGGGATCGCGCGGGATGTGGATCTGCGGATGATCGACCACCTCGACCGGTTTGCGCTAGGCCCGTTCGGCATCCGTTATGTCCCGCTCGCACACTCGATTGCCGAGGGTAACGGGCTGTTGATCGACACACCATACGGCAACATTTTTCACACAGGCGACTGGAAGCTAGACGACGAGCCGCAGATTGGCACGCCCGCAACATCGCAGGAACTGACCGAGATCGGCGATGCAGGGGTTTTGGCACTGGTCTGCGATTCGACCAATGTGTTCAATCCCCAGCCCTCAGGATCGGAAGGCAGCGTACTGCGCGGGCTTCACGAAGAGGTTGCGAAGCACAAGGGACGCCGCATTTTGGTGACGACATTCGCCTCCAATGTCGCGCGATTGCAAACGCTGGGTGCAGTTGCCACGGCCAGCAAGCGGCGGCTTTGCGTTGCAGGACGCTCGCTTGATCGGATCATCGGGGCGGCCAAGGCGAGTGGCTATCTCAAGGATTTTCCCGAGACCGTCGACTTTGACACCGCGATGCGGCTGCCGCGCGGGGAAGTGCTGATCATCGCCACGGGCGGGCAGGGTGAACCGCGCGCGGCGCTATCAAGGGTCGCGGAAGGTTCACATCAGATCTCGCTGGAGGAAGGCGATGTCGTGCTGTTCTCAAGCCGCGAAATCCCTGGCAACGAAATCGCCATCGGCCGCATCCAGAACATTCTGGCCGACCGCGGCGTGGTGTTGGTCAGTGGCAAGCAGAGCCTGATCCACGTGTCGGGCCATCCCTGCCGGCCTGAACTCGAGGCCCTTTACGGCTGGATACGTCCCGATATCCTCGTCCCTGTACATGGCGAAATCCGCCACATGCGCGAGCAGAACCGCGTCGGCAAGGCGAGCGGGATCAAGCAAACCGTGTTCCAGAAGAACGGCGATCTCGTCCGCCTGGCACCGGGGAAGGCCGGGAAATTTGGCGAAGTGCGTCATGGCAGGCTGGTGCTTGATGGCGACATCATCGCGCCCGCCAAGGGCGAGGCGATCATCATGCGGCGGCGACTGGCGGCCAATGGGATGGTTGCGGTGGCGGTTGACGGCGAGGGCAGGGCAAAGGTTACTGGCCTCGGACTGCCGCTGGATGA
>JANPPM010000073.1:0-4026 GCA_031428495.1 Novosphingobium sp. | reverse complement strand
GACAGTTACCTTGCCAAGCCGGTCTCGATCGGCCCCTTCATGGCGGCGGTGCGCGAGTTGTTATAAAAACAAGCGAGAGAGAGGAGAGCCAAAAATGCCCGACGACAGATTGCAGCAGATGTTCGATTACAAGGACATCATCGAATTGAAGGCGCGCTTCGGACGTCTTGCCGACGTCAAGGACTGGGAAGGCTTCAAGGACGTCTTCAGTACCGATGCGACCTTCGACCTCGGCGGCGGCCAGATCATGCACGGTGGCGAGACATACGCCTATGCTGTCCGGGACATGCTCGAGGGCGCGGTGTCCCTCCACCGGTTCTCGATGCCCGAGATTACGTTCCTGAGCCCCACCGAGGCCGAGGGGATCTGGGTGCTGCACGATTACAACGTCTGGCCTGCCGATCCCCAGACCGGCGAGCGCTGCGGCTACAATGGTCATGGCCGCGAATATGAGACCTACCGAAAAATCGACGACGCATGGAAGATCACCAGTTGGCGGCTGCGCTATGATCGGCTGGACCCGCTGCCGCGCGAACCCTTGCCCGCATTCATCCTCGGCGGGCCAGACGCCCTGCGCAACGAGGCCTATATTGCTGCCGTGGTGGACCCGCGCGGCACTTGAAGGCGTGACGGGCTTTGCGGGCCGGACTTGACAGTTCCGGCCCGCGCCGCTTTTGCGCCGCATTCCCCGGCCATGTGCCGCCTCATGTTTTTTCCGGAGCCTGACACAATGGACCGCGCCGCTACCGCTGAACGCATTGCTGCGATTGTCGAACCCTTCAACAAAAAGGGCATCGCCATCGAAGACAGCTCAACCTTCGTCGGTGATTTTGAATTCGACAGCCTGACCGTGATGGATTTCGTTGCGGCGATCGAGGACGAATTCGACATCATCATCAGCATGAACCAGCAGGCCGAGATCGAGACTTATGGCCAGTTGGTTGATGCCGTGGTGAAATTGCAGGGTTAGTTTTCGCATGACCGATCTCTTCTCAAAGTTCGACCCGATGATCGAACTGCGCGCGGGTCTGCTTGCCACGGGCATCACCGATCCGTTCGGCATGGTGATGGAGAAAGTCATCTCGCCCACGGTCGCCTTGTGCAACGGGCGCGAGACGATTTTGCTCGGCACTTACAACTACATGGGGATGACCTTCGATCCCGATGTCATCGCGGCGGGCAAACAGGCGCTTGAGGACTTCGGCGCGGGCACCACCGGCAGCCGGGTGCTCAATGGCACCTATGCGGGGCACCGCGAAGTCGAAGAGGCGCTGAAAGAGTTCTACGCCATGGACCATGCCATGGTCTTCTCCACCGGCTATCAGGCCAACCTGGGCATCATCAGCACCATGGCGGGCAAGGGCGATTACATCGTGCTCGACATCGACAGCCACGCCTCGATCTGGGACGGCTGCAAACTGGGCGATGCCGAAGTGGTGCCGTTCAAGCACAACGACATCGAGGCGATGGACAAGCGGCTGGGGCGCATTCCCGAAGGCGCGGGCAAGTTGGTGATCCTGGAGGGCGTCTATTCGATGCTCGGCGACATTGCGCCGCTGAAAGAGATGATCACGGTCGCCAAGCGGCATGGCGCAATGGTGCTGGTCGACGAGGCGCATTCGATGGGCTTTATCGGGCCGAACGGGCGCGGCGTGGCCGAAGATCAGGGCTGCCTTGATGACGTCGATTTCGTCATCGGCACCTTTTCCAAGAGTGTTGGCACAGTCGGCGGGTTCTGTGTGTCGAACCACCCCAAGTTTGAGATCCTGCGGCTGGTCTGCCGTCCCTATGTGTTCACTGCCAGCCTGCCTCCCAGCGTGGTGGCGACAGCGGCCACCTCGATCCGCAAACTGATGCATGGCAGCGACAAGCGCGCGCACCTGTGGGAAAATTCGCGGGTGCTGCATGCCGGCCTCAAGGACCTCGGTTTCCAGCTTGGCACCGAGACGCCCCAGTCAGCGATCATTTCGGTGATCATGCCCGATCTGGAACGCGGTGCAGGCATGTGGGAAGCGCTGTTGCAGGAAGGCCTTTACGTCAACCTCGCTCGGCCCCCGGCAACACCAGCAGGCATGACCCTGCTGCGCTGCTCGCTGTGCGCTGAACACAGCGCCGAGCAGGTGCAGACCATCATCGGCATGTTCGAGCGGGCGGGTAAGGCAATTGGAATTATTTGATCTGCAAGTATTATCCCACATTTTCCGGACTATGGAATTGGTGGGACAACGGCTGACTGTCGCGCCTATTCAGCCTCACGGAACTTGTCGTGGCAGCCCTTGCAGGCACCACCCAGCCCCTTCATGCCTTCGCCGATGGCAGCGATGTCGCCAGCTTTGGCCAGCGCATCAAACTTCCCGGCTTCCTCGACGAATTTCGCGGTTGCGGCTTTGAACTCCTCAGGCTTCTCCCAGATCGCCTGTAGAGCGTCGGTCTTGATGCCGTCTGCCGGGCCGCTACCAGCCGGGAACCAGCTTTCAATCTTGGGCGCAAAACCGTTGATCGTTACTGCCGCGGCCTGAATCTTCGCGACATCGGGCGTGCTGGCCTTGAGCTGGTCCGCAACCACTTTAGCCGCATCACCGATAGCCTCGAAATTCTCATGGCGTTCATCGGCGGCGCGCCCAGCCGGCGTATCAGGATTGCCGCAGCTGGCGAGGGCAAGTGCGATCAGGGGGGCAGCAGCAAACATGAGGCGCATGGCAGGTATCTCCGAAATGGCTGCCTAGACTGCAACAATCAGGCCTGACAGGCAATCCGCAGAGTGTATCAGCCAGATGCTGGCCTGCGCGGCACCGGCGGGCGGTGATAGCTCACATCGCTGCGGTCGCGTGCGGCCTGACAGGGCTCGTCCTCGCTATAGGCGGACGGCATCATCCGGCTGAGCACATAGTCGTGCAATTCGTATTGCGCTTCGATGATGCAGACTCGGTTGGCGATCCGCCATTCGCCATTTCGTTTCTGGAAGTGATCGACGTAGCGCCCGGTCGACATCAGATGCGGCGCAACCTTGGCCTTGCTGGTGAACATGTAATAGGTTTCGCAATAGGCATCATCGCCCTGCAGGTCGCAGGAATGGTTGAGTATCCCGTGCTGGGTCGCTTCAAATGCCAGTGTGGTGGTGTCGGCCCAGGCGATGAAATCATCGGGCTTGCCGATGTAGGAGCCGTGATCCTCTATCGCGTCGTCCCAATAGCATGAGCGGGCGAGTTCATTATCCAGCCGGTCGAGCCCGCGCGCATAGCGCTGCATCACCCGCCAGATTTCGTTCCGATCAACCAATTCAGCGAGCTTGGTTTCTAATTGAGCGTCCATTGCGATCACCCTTTGAGGAATTCCAGCACCGACGGCGCCATCAGCGGCCAGCGTTCAAAGCGGCCCCGGCGGGCGTCGATGTCGTTGGGAAAAGTCGAGACGTAATTCCATTCCTGATCGCCCCATGGCGGCTCTGAAAAGATCGAGCCGGGGATCAGCCGATGGACCCATTCGGACGTCTCGCGGGTATGCGCCATGTCGCTCTTGCCGCTGCGGAACAGCAGTACCGGCATGGTCAGCTTGGCGAAATCATCAGGGGTGATTCCCGGCATCGGGGTATCGTCGCTGTAGTTGAAAGCCTTGGCCCATTTCTGCATCACGGCAATGAACTGATCGGGATCCTGGCGCAGCAGAATGTCGCGGATGCGCGGGTTGCGTGCGGTCTGATCAGCCCAGCTTGGCAGGTCGGCGACTGCCTCCATGCCGCCCTTGGAGGCCGCTGCGACCTGATCGCCGCAATAGAACCATGCAAGGCCGGCAAGCCCAATCGGCCCGCCACTGAACCACCATGCGGCGATCTTGCTGACATTGCCGGGCATGCGGATGCCCGCCATCAACGAGATGCGCGATCCTGCCGATCCGCCAACCAGCGTGATGTCCTTGAGGCCCAGCGCGCCGACCAGCCCGACCAGCGCCTCGGCATTCATCACCGATTCGGTGGGGGCCGTGAAACCGATGTCCGATGCGCCGCAACCGGGGCGGTCCCACAGCAGC
>JANPPM010000072.1:0-6136 GCA_031428495.1 Novosphingobium sp. | reverse complement strand
ATCCATCCGCCGTTGCGTCTGTGTGATAGGCCCGATGGGTCCCTGCCTTCGCAGGGACGACGGATACGTTATGGCTACGCTGCCATCACGAAAGGTTCCAGCCCGGCCAGCCGCGTGATCGGCTCCAGCACCGGCAGTTTGCGCGGGGCCAAGCCCTGCACTGCGCTGGCCATCGCCGCGATATGCGCCGGTGTCGAGCCGCAGCAGCCGCCCAGCACATTGACCTGACCATGCTCGGCCCATTCGCCGACCAGCCCTGCCGTGGTATCCGGCATTTCGTCATATTCGCCGAGTTCGTTGGGCAGCCCCGCGTTGGGATAGATCATGATCAGCGTGTCGGCGATCTCGCTGAGCAGTTTGACGTGCGGGCGAAGCTGGGTCGCGCCGAAGCTGCAATTCAGCCCGATGGTCACCGGCTTTGCATGCCGCACCGCATGCCAGAACGCCTCGACCGTGTGGCCCGAAAGATTGCGGCCCGACAGATCAGTCAGAGTCATCGACAGCATGATCGGCACTTCACGGCCCAGATCAGCCTCAAGCTGTTTGACCGCCATCACCCCGGCCTTGGCATTGAGCGTATCGAACACCGTCTCGATCAGGATGAAGTCCGCCCCGCCCTCGATCAGTGCGGCGGCCTGTTCCTTGTACACATCGACCATCAAGTCCCAGTCAACCTCGCGGAAACCCGGATCATTGACATCGGGCGACAGCGACAGGGTCTTGTTGGTCGGACCGACCGCGCCCGCCACAAAGCGGGGTTTGCCGTCTTTGGCCTGAAACTCATCGGCGACCCGGCGCGCGAGCTGCGCGGAGGCCAGATTGATCTCGCGCACCAGATGTTCGGCGGCATAGTCTGCTTGACTGATGCGGTTGGCGGAGAAGGTGTTGGTCTCGGCAATATCTGCTCCAGCCTCGAAATAGGCGCGGTGGATCGCTTCAGGCACTTCCGGCTTGGTCAGGGCCAGAATGTCGTTGTTGCCCTTCTGGTCCTTGGCGAGGCCGAGCGAACCGGCATAGTCCTCCTCGGTCAGGCGGTAATTCTGGATCTCGGTGCCGAACGCGCCGTCGGTGATCAGGATGCGCTTGGCGGCTTCGGCAAGGAATGTTTGGCGTGGTGTCATCGTTTCGGCCTCAATCCCAATAGCTGGCAAATTGCATAAGACTGCTCCGCGCGGTTGAGCGTGTAAAAGTGGAAATCGCGCACGCCGCCGTCATAGAGCCTGCGGCAGAATTCGGCCGCGACCGTGGCCGCAACCAGTTCACGCACGCCGGGGCGCTCGTCGAGATCGTCGAACATCGCTTCCATCCACGCCGGAATCGCGGTGTTGGCCGACATGCGGCGGATCGCGGCAAAGCTGGTCACCGGCATGATTCCAGGCAGGATCGGCGCGGTGATCCCCGCCGCCAAGGCCTTGTCGAGGAAGCGAAAATAGGCGTCGCTCTCATAGAAAAACTGACTGATCGCGCGGGTGGCCCCGGCATCGAGCTTGCGCTTCAGGTTGTCGAGATCGGCCTCGGCGCTCGCCGCTTCAGGATGGACCTCTGGATAGGCGGCAACCGAAATCTCAAACGGATGCAGCGCGATGAGCCCCGAAACCAGATCGGCAGCGCTGGCATAGCCTTGCGGATGCGGCACAAACAGCCCGCCAGCATCGGGCGGCGGATCGCCGCGCAGCGCGACAATATGCCGCACGCCCGCATCCCAGTATTGCCCGGCAACCTCGGCGATTTCCGCCTTGCTGGCGCCCACGCAGGTGAGATGCGCGGCAGGGGCCAGATCGGTGTCGCGGATTATCCGCTCAACCGTCGCGTGGGTGCGTTCGCGCGTCGATCCGCCCGCGCCATAGGTGACCGAGACAAAGCTTGGCGCAAGCGGGGCCAGCTCGACAATCGCGTTCCACAATTGCTCTTCCATCTTCTCGCTCTTGGGCGGGAAGAATTCGAACGACACCGAAATGTCGCCGGGCAGGGCGGCAAACAGCGGGGCGGGGGTCTGGGATGCAGTCAGAGTCATCGGCTTGCTTCAACAACGGAGGAATGGGCGGTCTTTGCTTGGAGGGTCGAGGCCAGCGCCGTGCCCGCTTCCTTACGTCCGGTCCAGATTTTTACGGTCAGCGGCCGACCCGGCAATGCGGTTGGCGGTTCGGCGGCGAAACCGGCAGCGCTGAGCAGCGCCAGCATCTGCTCATCGGAAAAGCCAAGCCGGGCATGGGCGTGCTGGCTGCGCAGTTCTTCTCGGTCATGCGCCGCGAAATCGACCACTGCGATACGTGCGCCGGGCCGGGCGACCCGTGCGGCCTCGGCCAGCACGGCAGCAGGATCGAGCGCATAGTGCAGCACCTGATGGAACAGCACCGTATCAAAACTGCCATCGGCGAGCGGCAGCGCGGTGAAATCGCCCTGCACCAGATCGAACTTGTCGGCAGTCAGGCCTTGCAACCGCGCGCGCGCCAGCCGCAGCATTTCGGGGCTCTTGTCGAGCGCGGTCACATGGGCTGCGCGCGGGGCCAGCAATTCGGCGATGCGGCCCGTGCCGGTGCCAACATCGAGCAGCGCTCCGAGCGAGCCGCCGCCAAGCGCCTGTTCCAGCGCCGCTTCCACCGGGCCGTCGGGTGTGTGCATGACCCGCAAGGTATCCCATTCCTCGGCATTGCGGGAAAACCACGCTTCGGCGCTGGCAGCGCGGGCCGCGCGGATTGCCGCCAGATGCCGCCGGTCTTCGGCGCAGCGCGCCGCAAAGGCCGCGTCATCACCCTCTGCCACCGCGAGCAGGCGCGCAGCAGCAGAACCCAGAGGCGGCGCGCGGTCTTCGCCGATGGCACTGCGCAGGAAAACCCAGCTGCCTTCCTTGCGGCGTTCGGCAAGGCCCGCGTCGCACAGGATACGGATATGACGCGAGACGCGCGGCTGGCTCTGCCCCAGCACTTGCGCCAGTTCGCCCACTGCCAGCTCCATTGCCGCAAGCAGGCGCATGATGCGCAGCCGCGTCGGGTCGGCAAGCGCACGCAAGAGGGGATCAATCCGCATAATCATAGCATATAAAGAATTCTTTATATGATCGCAAGTGAGCAGTCTTGGGACAAAAACCGGGCCCAATTCGGTTTGCCACTCTCATATGACAGCGCTACTAGGGCTTTTCACAGACCGGCGGCATGATCGCGGCCGTGTGTGACCTGAATACGAGGGATTCCGCATGAAGAAAATCGCCTATGCCACGCTGGCTTCCATCGCCGCCCTGACACTCGCCGCCTGCGGCAGCTCTGATCAGGCCAGCGAAGGCGCCACCGCCGAAAACGTCGAAATGCCTGCCGAAGAAGCCATGTCGGGTGTCGATTCTGCTGCTGCGCCCGCATCTGATGCGGCTGCAGCTCCGGGCGCTGAAGCATCGGCGGCTGCCAGCGCAGCGCCGTCTGGCGCTGCCAGCGCTGCCGCCGAAGCGGCAACTACCGAAGCCGAAAAGAAGATGTGATCAAGTCGGGAGGGTGCACAGGCCGCGCCCTCCCGGTTTGTGTGGCCCCGATTGTGTGTGGTCCCCAAAGGCCCCATTGCGCCGCGATGATCTTCCCGGCATCAGGCAATCATGGCCGATACCCTCAAAATCACCCTCGCACAGCTTAACCAGTCCGTCGGCGATCTCGCTGCCAACGCCGCAGCCATGCTGGCGGCGCGCGATCGCGCCAAAGGCTCCGACCTGATCGTCTTTCCCGAGCTACAGCTGATCGGCTATCCGCCCGAAGACCTGATCCTTAAACCTGCGCTGATCCAGCGCGCCGCCGCCGAGCTCGACAAGCTGGCTCTCGCCACCAAAAGCCCCGGCCCGGCGATGCTGGTGGGCAGCGTCTTCGTACGTGACGGGGCGCTGCATAATGGCGTGGCCCTGCTCGATCAGGGCAAGATCACCGCAGTCCGCTTCAAGCATGAATTGCCCAATTACGGCACCTTTGACGAAGTGCGCCTGTTCCAGCCCGGCCCCTTGCCCGAACCGATCGTGCTGAAAGGGACGATGATCGGCGTGCCGATCTGCGAGGACATCTGGCAGCCGGACGTCTGCAAGCACCTTGCCGATTTCGGTGCCGAACTGTTCATCTGCGTCAACGGCAGCCCCTATGAGATCGACAAGGACGCGCTGCGCATCGATGGCGTAGCCAAACGCCGCGCCGCCTCGACCGGGCTCCCATTGGCCTATCTCAACCGCGTCGGCGGGCAGGATGAACTGGTGTTCGACGGAGCCAGCTTCGTGGTCAACGGCGACGGCTCCCTCGCGGTGCAGATGACCGACTGGGAAGAGCAGGAAGTCACCACAAACTGGACCCGGACCGCCAAGGGCTGGCGCTGCGACAAGGGCGAAGTGGCGGCGCTGGCCGAACACCCCGAGGACATCTACAGCGCCATGGTTCTGGCGCTGCGCGACTATGTTGCCCGCAACCGGTTCCCCGGCGTGGTGCTGGGGCTGTCAGGCGGCATCGACAGCGCGATCTGCGCGGCAATTGCTGCCGATGCACTGGGGCCGGACCGGGTGTGGTGCGTGATGCTGCCCAGCCGCTTCACCGGCCAGCTCAGCCTCGATCTGGCAACTGAATGCGCAAAGATGATCGGCTGCCGCTATGACACCATTCCGATCCAGCCTGCCGTCACCGCCTTCGACGAAATGCTGTCCGGCAGCTTTGCCGACGTCGAGGTCGATATCACCGAGGAAAACGTCCAGTCGCGCATTCGCGGCGTGACCCTGATGGCACTCAGCAACAAATTCGGCCCGATGCTGCTGACCACCGGCAACAAAAGCGAAATGAGCGTCGGCTATGCGACGATCTATGGCGACATGGCGGGCGGCTATAACCCGCTGAAAGACGCCTACAAGATGACGGTGTTTGCGATCAGCAAATGGCGCAATGCCAACCGGCCCAAAATCGGCCTTGGCCCAGATGGTCCGGTGATGCCCGAAGGGATCATCACCCGGCCCCCGTCCGCCGAACTGCGTCCCGACCAGAAGGACGAGGATTCGCTGCCGCCCTACCCCGTACTCGATGCGATCCTGCTCGGGCTGGTCGAGCACGAAAAGAGCGTCGAGCAACTGGTGGGCGAAGGCCTTGAGCGCGAAACCGTGGTGCGCATCGAACGGCTGCTGCATCTGGCCGAATACAAGCGGCGGCAGGCCCCGCCAGGGGTCAAGCTGGGATCGCGGAACTTCGGGCGGGATCGCCGGTATCCGATTACGCACGCGTTTCGCACCGCATGACCACCACCCGTTTTGCCCCCTCTCCCACCGGCAGCCTCCATGTCGGCAACATCCGAACCGCGTTGCATAACTGGATGCTGGCGAAGCGCAGCGGCGGGCGGTTCCTGCTGCGGATCGACGATACCGATGCCGCACGCAGCCGTGAGGACTATGTCACCGCGATCCGGGCTGATCTGGCATGGCTTGGCCTCGTTCCTGACGCCGAGGAACGCCAGTCGGCGCGGTTTGATCTGTATGAGCGCGAATTTACGCGGCTGGCCGCATCAGGCCTCGTCTATCGCTGCTATGAAAGCGCGCAGGAGCTGGATCTCAAGCGCAAGGTGCGGCTGGGGCGGGGACTGCCACCGGTCTATGACCGCGCCGCGCTGGACCTGAGCGAGGACGATCACGCAGCCAAAGCAGCGGCGGGCGACATGCCGCACTGGCGTTTCAAACTCGATCACGCGGCACCCATCGAGTGGACTGACGGCGTTCGCGGGCCACAGCATTTCGACGCGGCACAAATGTCCGATCCGGTGATCCGCCGGGCTGACGGCTCGTGGCTCTATATGCTGCCCTCGGTGATCGACGACATTGCCATGGGCGTGACTGATGTGTTGCGCGGCGAGGACCACGTTTCAAACACCGCGACGCAAATGCAAATGTTCTCGGCGCTTGGCGCAACAGCGCCCAGCTTTGCCCACGAGGCGCTGCTGGTCGGCACTGAGGGCAAGCTGTCGAAGCGGCTCGGCTCGCTGGGCATGGCCGAACTGCGCGAAGCCGGGATCGAGCCTGAGGCGCTGGTCGCGCTGCTCGCGCGGCTGGGCACTTCCGATCCGGTCGATCCCGCGCTGAGCGTGGCCGAACTGACTGCGAGTTTCGATCTGGCGCGCTTTGGCCGCGCACCCGCGCGCTTTGACG
>JANPPM010000071.1:0-2525 GCA_031428495.1 Novosphingobium sp. | reverse complement strand
CTCGACACGAACGGGGGTTGCAGATTGATAATCTAACGCTCGCAGGCCGCCTCGCCGGTATCTCCGCAACTTTACGGCCCGGTGAAGTAACTGCAATCTGCGGCCCCAACGGCGCTGGAAAATCGACGCTGCTCGCCTGTCTTGCGGGTTTGATCGAAGCTGATTCGGGCGCGGTATCTCTCGATGGCGATCCGCTCACTGCTCTTGATCCACCGCAACGCGCACGCGCAATCGGGTACCTGCCGCAAAGCCCCGAGCTTGCCTGGGACGTCAGCGTCGAGGTTTTGGTCGGACTTGGCCGAATACCCTGGCCTGCAGCGCCTGCCGATGATGCCCGCGCGGCTATCGATCATGCGCTCGCCAGCATGGACCTCACCGCGATGCGGCAACGCGCGGTCTCGACTCTATCCGGGGGTGAGCGCGCGCGGGCCTTGATGGCACGCGTGCTTGCCGGTCAGCCGCGCTGGCTGCTGGCGGACGAACCGCTTGCCAATCTGGACCTCGCCCATGCCGCCGCCCTCATTGCGCGTCTGCTTAATCAGGCGCGCGCTGGGGCCGGGGTGGTGCTGGTGCTCCACGATCTGGCGCAAGCGATGAACCACGCGGACAGGGTGCTGGTGCTGCAAGAAGGGCGGCTGGTGCAGGACGGCTCCCCGGACGCAGCGCTGTCCGCGTTGGTGATTGGCCAAGTGTGGGGTGTGGAATCGCGCTGGCTAGGCGAGGCGGGTGCAAAAGCGCTGGCAGTGGCTGCCGCCAGACAGGTCTGATAATCTCAGTTCTTCGCAGGGCAATGCAGCTTGTGCCCGAGCCGACAGGCCTCGGCGCGCCAAACCACCATGGCTTGCTGGTAGGCCGCTTCCTGCGCTGAATGCTGGGCAATTGCTGCGGCATAGGCATCATTTTGTCGTTTGATTTCTGCCTCACGCCTTTTGACGGCCTCAGCGTAGTTGTCTTCACGCGCGAAGTTTTCGCCTACCTGTTGCCGTGCCTTTTCTGCTTGGGCATCATTGAGTTGCTCACGCGCACTTTCGGCGGCGGGCGGGAGCGGGCCTTCTGGTGCGGAGGCGGCAAGCGCCAGCGCGAGAAATGCGGCAATTCCGGTCATGCTTCAGGCTCCAGTTTGCTTCTAACTTGGCCTGCAATATCGGGACGATCACGACCTTACGCAACCTCTGCCTTGCAGTGTCCTAGCGCTGGCAAGCCGAGCGGTCGCCGGCGCGGCATGCGGCAACGGCGCGGCGCCAGTCGGCCATCTCGCGGTCATGGTCCGCGCGGCGGCGCGCGTAATCGTCGTTGTCAGCCCCACGCGAGCGATAGGCGCGCCAGCCATCGGCATAACGGGCATCGCGTTCGCGCACATGGGCGAGCTGTTCCTGATTGAGCTGCCTGATAATCGCCTGGTCGCGTGCCCGCGCAGCCGGAGACCGCATTGACGGATCGTTTGGATCATCGGCCATGGCGGTCGTGGAAATCATCGCAAAGCCGAGCGCAAGCGCACCGAGCACCAGTTGAACCCTCATTTTATCCTACCTTCCCCAGCAGTTGGGCAAGCTGTTGGAGTATCGCCGAAAGGGTTGCAAAAGGATTGCGATGAGCCGGATCGTTCCCATGTTGGTAAGAGTGCACCGGGCCGCTTGATCGATCCGAACAAATCTGGAACAGCATCACCGCATGAGTCTCACCCACATAACCGTCCGCGGTGCCCGCGAGCATAACCTCAAGGGCTTCGACGTCTCGCTCCCGCGCGAGAAGCTGATCGTCGTCACCGGCCTCTCTGGCAGCGGCAAATCGAGCCTCGCCTTCGACACGATCTATGCCGAGGGCCAGCGGCGCTATGTCGAGAGCCTGTCGGCCTATGCGCGCCAGTTCCTCGAAATGATGCAAAAGCCCGATGTCGAGCACATCGACGGGCTGAGCCCCGCGATCTCAATTGAACAGAAGACCACCAGCCGCAACCCGCGCTCAACTGTCGCCACGGTGACCGAGATATATGACTACATGCGGCTGCTGTGGGCGCGGGTCGGTACGCCCTATTCGCCCGCCACCGGACTGCCGATTACCGCGCAGACGGTCAGCCAGATGGTTGACCGGGTGATGGCCCTGCCCGAGGGCACCCGCGCCTTCCTGCTCGCCCCGGCAGTGCGCGGGCGCAAGGGTGAATACCGCAAGGAATTGGCCGAGTGGCAGAAGGCGGGCTACACCCGCGTGCGGATCGACGGCGAGATGTATGCGATCGAGGACGCCCCCGCACTCGACAAGAAGTTCAAACATGACATCGAAGTGGTGGTTGACCGGATCGCGGTGCGGGAAGGCATTGAGACGCGGTTGGCGGATTCGTTTGAGCAGGCACTGAAGCTCGCCGAAGGGCTGGCCTATGTCGATCTGGCGGACGGGACGGTGGCCGACTTAATTACTCAGCCGTTCGTGTCGAGCGAAGTCGAGACACCTGCGCGCGGCCTCTCGACTTCGCTCGAGGCGAACGGAGCTGGGAGTTTGGGGCAA
The DNA here is from genome assembly GCA_031428495.1 of Novosphingobium sp. Classification (GTDB taxonomy): domain Bacteria; phylum Pseudomonadota; class Alphaproteobacteria; order Sphingomonadales; family Sphingomonadaceae; genus Novosphingobium. The sequence continues at coordinate 23 of JANPPM010000071.1, read as the reverse complement.
ATGAAAGGCGCCGCGCTTCCGCC
>JANPPM010000070.1:0-22567 GCA_031428495.1 Novosphingobium sp. | reverse complement strand
AGCGCTGCTTGAGGGCGCAAATTCCGGTGCGTGGATTGTCGGCGCTCTTGATCCGTTCAATCAGCGCGATGCCATAGCGGGCTATGCCAAGGCGGGGTTTGAGGCACTTGCGATGGAATTCATGCCGCGCATAACCCGCGCGCAATCGATGGATGTGCTGTCTTCGCAATCCAACCTTTCAGGTTATGTAGCTGTGATCGCGGCGGCGCAGGCCTATGGCCGCGCATTCCCGATGATGATGACGGCGGCTGGCACGGTCAGCGCGGCGCGGGTTTTCGTGATGGGCGTCGGCGTTGCTGGACTTCAGGCGATTGCCACCGCGCGGCGATTGGGCGCGCAGGTTTCCGCGACCGACGTTCGCTCCGCAACCAAGGAGCAGATCATGTCGCTCGGAGCCAAGCCGGTGTTTGTTGAAAGCGTGTCAGGCATCGAGGGCGAAGGCGCGGGCGGTTATGCCACAGAAATGTCAGCGGAATATCAAAAGGCGCAGGCTGAACTGGTCTCTGCACACATTGCCAAGCAGGACGTGGTCATCACCACGGCGCTGATACCCGGACGGCCAGCACCGCGCCTGATCACCGACGCCCAGATCGCCACGATGAAGCCCGGCAGCGTGATCTTTGATCTTGCGGCGGCGAACGGCGGGAATGTCGAAGGTTCGGTGGCTGATACAGTGACCGAGCGGCACGGGGTTAAGATCATCGCCTATTCGAACACCCCCGCGCACCTGCCTGCGGATGCTTCGGCGCTCTACGCGCGCAACCTGTTCAATTTTCTGAGTGCGTTCTGGGACAAGGAGGCGGGCAGGCCGGTGCTTGATGCAGAGATCGGGAATGCAGTGCGGCTCACGCAAGGTGGGGAAATCGTAAACGAAAGGCTGGCGGGATAGACCATGGACTTCATCGGCATCCTCTCGATTTTTGTGCTCGCCTGTTTCGTTGGCTACTTTGTCGTCTGGTCGGTGACCCCGGCCCTGCACACCCCGCTGATGAGCGTTACCAATGCGATTTCCTCGGTGATCGTCGTCGGCGCGCTGATCGCCTCTGCGGCGGCCAATGGTCTGTCCAGCTGGCTGGGGCTGGCGGCGGTGACGATGGCGAGCGTCAATATCTTTGGCGGGTTCGCCGTGACCGCGCGGATGCTCGCGATGTACCGCAAGAAGGATCGCCCGAAGCCCGGCGCTTCCGCTCAAGAACAGGGAAAGTAGCGCGCCATGGAACATGCCGTGCTCCCACCCTGGGCTCTGGTCGCCTATCTCGTTTCGGGCGTTTTGTTCATCCTGTCGTTGCGGGGACTGTCTTCCCCTAACACCGCGCGACAGGGCAACCGATACGGTATGGCCGGGATGGTTATCGCCATCGCCACAACCATGGCGACGCTGGCACCGATCCCCGAAGGGTACTGGTGGCCGCGCCCCAATGAGGAGGATCTGATTGTTCTGGCAAAGATCCTCGCCGCCATCGGTATTGGCGCAGGCATCGGGCTGGTCACTGCACGGCGTATTTCGATGACTGCCATGCCCCAGCTGGTCGCGGCCTTCCACAGTCTGGTTGGCCTAGCGGCGGTACTGGTCGGGATCGGCGCTTACCTCAGTCCTGAGGCTTTCGGCATTCTCGATATGCAGAAAGACATTTATCCGATCAGCAAGGTCGAGATTGGCCTGGGCGTTGCCATCGGCGCGATCACTTTCAGCGGGTCAGTGATCGCCTTTGCCAAGCTCAACGGGAACATGTCGGGCGCGCCGATCTTGCTGCCGCTGCGCCATTTCATCAACCTGGGAACTGTTGCCGCAATCCTTGGGCTGATTGCCTGGTTTGCCGTGATTCCGGGCACCGATGGTCCGAACGATGCGGTATTCTGGACAATCGTCGTCCTTTCATTCCTTATCGGTTTTCTGCTGATCGTGCCGATTGGCGGGGCGGACATGCCGGTGGTCGTCTCGATGCTCAATTCCTATTCGGGCTGGGCCGCCGCGGCGATGGGGTTCACGCTGCACAACACGGCGATGATCATCACCGGAGCCTTGGTGGGATCGTCTGGCGCAATCCTGTCCTACATAATGTGCAAGGCAATGAACCGTAGCTTCATCTCGGTGATCGCGGGCGGCTTTGGCGCAGAAAATGGCGCGGGCGGCGATGAAGCGCGGACTGACCGCCCGTGGAAACGCGGCAGCGCAGAGGACGCGGCATTCCTGCTCAAGGAGGCCGAGCAGGTCATCATCATTCCGGGTTACGGCATGGCGGTTGCTCAGGCACAGCACGTGCTGCGCGAAATGGCTGACCGGCTGAAGGCCGAAGGCGTGCGCGTGAAATACGCGATTCACCCAGTTGCAGGCCGCATGCCCGGGCACATGAACGTGCTGCTCGCCGAAGCGAATGTGCCCTATGAAGACGTCTTTGAGCTGGAAGATATCAACAGCGAATTTTCCCAGACCGAGGTCGCCTTCATCATCGGTGCCAACGATGTGGTCAATCCGGCGGCGAAGACCGACAAGTCCTCGCCGATTTACGGCATGCCGGTGTTCGATGTCGAAAAGGCCAAGACGATCATGTTCATCAAGCGCTCGATGGGCGGGGTCGGCTATGCCGGGGTCGATAACGATGTGTTCTATATGGACCAGACGATGATGCTGCTCGCCGATGCCAAGAAAATGGTCGAGGATATCGTCAAAGCGCTCCAGCATTGATGCGTGTTTTGTCGGCAATCCTCATCACGCTTGCGATTACCGGCTGCGTCTCGAAGCTTGCCTACGGCCGGGTAAAGACTGCGCTCACCGAGGCAGGGCTTTCCGAGAGCAATTCCGCCTGTATGGCCGACCGGATGACCGACAAGCTGAACATCCTGCAACTGCGCAAGTTGCAGGCGCTGCGCGGTGAAAAGCGCTCGCTGGCCGACTATGTCGCGGCGGTACGCAGGGTGAATGATCCCGAAGTGCTGGCCGTCACGGCAACCTCAGCGGCGATTTGCACCGCAGGATTTGGTCGTTAGGCTGGACGAGCGCGGCGGGTTTGCTTTAACGGCCCGCTGACTGGGGGCCACAACACCATTTCCCCGAAAGGATACGCACCTTGCGCAAACTCGGCCTGATCGGCGGCATGAGCTGGTTTTCGACCCGCACCTATTACGAACATATCAATCGCTTGGTAAACAAGCGGATCGATCACAATGCCAGCGCGCCGCTGCTGATCGAAAGCCTCGATTTCTCGCACATGGCCCGGTTGTCGAGCGCAGAAGACTGGGATCAAGCCACCGAAACTCTCAAGGATTCGGCGAGGCGATTGGAAGCGGCCGGCGCAACAGCGCTGATGATCGGCACCAATTCGATGCACAAGGTCTATGATGAGGTCGCCGCCAGCGTCTCGGTTCCGATCATCCATATCGCCGATTGCGTCGGCCAACGCATGGCCGACAAGGGCGTGCGAAAAGCTGCGCTGCTGGGAACGCGCAATGTCATGATCGAAAGCTTTTACCGGCAGAAACTGATCGCCCATGATATTGAACTGCTGCCGCCCGAAATGGCCTTCGTCGATACGCTCGACCGGATCATCTATGACGAGCTGGTCAAGGGCAAGGTATCCCGCCAGTCAGAACGCGAGCTGAAAACGATCATCACCAATCTGGAACAGGACGGCGCCGAGGCCGTCGTGCTGGGCTGCACTGAGCTGGAAATGATCGTCGATGTCGATGCCAATGTCCTGCCGATCTATGATTGCACCCGCATTCATGCCGAAGCCGGAGTGGAATGGATACTGGGGTGATGCTGATTAGATCCGTCGTCCCGGACTTGATCCGGGACCGCTGGCGGCGATGCACGAGGGTGGTTTTTTGCGGCCAGCGATCCCGGCATTCGCCGGGATGACGAGCAAATTTGCTTCCAACCCCGCCCAGACGCGGGGCCGCGAATTTCCGCTTGAGGGCGCAATTGCGCGTGGCCCGCGCAGCGCCTTCCAGCGCGACCGCGACAGGATTATCCACTCGGTCGCCTTTCGCCGCTTGCGCCACAAGACGCAGGTGTTCGTTGCGCCCGATGGCGATCATTACCGCGTCCGGCTGACGCACAGTCTTGAAGTCGCCCAGATTGCCCGGGTGATCGCCCGCGCGCTGGGGCTGGATGAGGATCTGACCGAAGCGCTGGCCTTGGCGCACGATCTCGGCCACCCGCCGTTCGGCCATGCGGGCGAGGACGCGCTAAACGCGGCGCTGCACGTGCGCGGCGGGTTCGATCACAACGCGCATTGCCTGCGCACCGTGATGCGGCTCGAATCGCCCTATTGCGAACATGACGGGCTGAACCTCAGCTGGGAAATGTTGGAAGGACTGGCCAAGCACAACGGCCCGGTGTCCGAGAAGAACTGGGCGCTGGCCGAGCTCGACATTGCCTATCCGCTGGAACTGCACACCTGGCCCAGTCTGGAGGCGCAGGTTGCGGCGATTGCTGATGACATCGCCTATGACAATCACGACATTGATGATGGCCTGCGCGCGGGCTTCCTGTCGCTTGATCAGTTGCTCGAACTGCCCTTTGTCGCTCAGGAATGGCACGCGGTCGAAGCCCGCTTTCCCGGTGCGCCGCGTGATCGGCAATTGCGAGAACTGGTGCGCAGCCAGATCGGGATGATGGTCAACGATGTGCTGGGCGAGACCGCGCGGCGGATCAAGGAGATGGGCTCAGTGTCAGACGTGCGCGCGGCGGGACGGGCCAGCGCCGCGTTTTCGCCCGAACTGGCCGAGGAAGAACGGCGGCTGAAGCGGTTCATGTATGAAAAACTCTACTTTCACCCCGAACAGCTGACCACGGCGGCCAGCGCGCGCACGGTGATTGCCGAGCTTTATGCGGCCTATGCGCAGGAGCCCGGACTAATGGACGAGACCTGGGTGGCGAGGCTGCCGGACATCGAGCCCGAACGTAGTCGGCATATTGCCGATTACATTGCCGGGATGACGGATCGCTATGCCATCCGCTGCCATGCCAATATATTTGGCCGCACCCCCGAAGGTCTGCGCAATGTCTGAGCAACTACGGATCTGTCTGGTCGGTGCGACCGGGCTGACCGGTTGGGAAATGATCGAGCAGGGAGTAGCGCGCAGCGATGTGCGCATCATTGCAGTGTCGCGCCGCGAAAAGCCGCTACCCATAGGCGCGCGGATGGAAATGGTCGTTGCCGAAGCCTCCGACTGGGGAAAGTCCATCGCCTTCGCCCGCGCTCAACTGCTGGTTTGCGCGCTGGGCACCACCTGGCGCAAGGCGGGGAAAGACGAAGCGGTATTTCGCGCAGTTGATCTCGATCTGGTGCTCGCCAGCGCGCGCCATGCCCGCGCGGCGGGGATAGATCACATGATCGTCGTCTCCTCGGTCGGTGCCGATGCCTCCAGTTCGAACCGCTATATCAAGGCCAAGGGCGAAATGGAGCAGGGGTTGGCCAAGCTGGGCTTTCGCCGTCTCGACATCCTGCGCCCGGGCCTGCTGCGCGGCGCACGCGGCGAACAGCGGATCGCGGAAAGGCTGGGCATGCTGTTCAGCCCGCTCGCCGATCTGCTGATGCGCGGCCAGTTCCGCAAGTATCGCTCGATCCGGGTGAGCGTGCTTGCGCGGGTCATATTTGCGCTGGCGAAGGAAAAGGCGGCGGGCCGTTTTATCCATGATCATGACGCGATGCTCTATGTGCTGCGGCGGCACAGGGGATAATTCGGTAGTGCTGCACCGCAGCGCGTTGACCGAATCGGACGCGCCGATTAGCTCGGGGGAACATCGCTGACAGCGCGGGAGAGTCCCTGCGGTTCGCACCTTGCGGGCCAAAGGGCGCCGAAGGAGCAACCGCCCCGGAATCTCTCAGGCCCACGGACCGCGCAAGGTCGATAGCGATGCTCTGGAAAGTGCTTCCATCCGCCCAGCATCGGGACGGAAGGGGCCGCCGACGGTGTAACTCTGAACCTCGTTCAGGGGAAAGCTCTCAGGTTTCCGCGACAGAGGGGGCAACTGGCTATTTCGCCAGTCTGTGCGGAGCTGTGTCTGGTGAGCGATATTCCCGTTGATGATGATCTGGACGATGCGGCTGAGCCATTGATCCTGCCGCTGGATAGCTGGCACCGCGCGCGCGGCGCACGGATGGTGGAATTCGCAGGCTATCAGATGCCGGTGCAATATGCCGATGGCATCATCGCCGAGCATCAATGGACACGCGAACATGCCGGGCTGTTCGATGTCAGTCACATGGGCCAACTCTATTTGTCTGGTGAAGATATGGATTCGGCAGTCGAGGCGCTGCTGCCGATTGACCTTGCCACGCTGAATCCTGGGCAGGTGCGCTATTCGCTGTTGCTCGACGAGAACGGCGGAATTCTCGATGATCTGATGATTTCGCGCTGGGAAAGCGGGCTGTACCTTGTGGTCAACGGCGCGACCAAGTGGGATGATATTGGCCACCTGCGCGAACACCTGCCCGACGAAATCACGCTCAACCACCTGGATGAAACTGCGCTGCTCGCGTTGCAGGGGCCCATGGCCTTTGCCGCGCTCGAACCGCTGGTGTCTGGCGATATGCCGCTATCCGCGCTCACCTTTATGCGCGCCGCAGCTTTCAAGCTGGGCGGGGTGGACGCGTGGATCAGCCGCTCGGGCTATACCGGCGAAGATGGTTTTGAGATTTCGCTCCCCGGCGAGGATGCGGCGCGGATTGCCGACCTGCTCTGCGCGCATCCCGAGGTGAAGCCCGTCGGCCTTGGCGCGCGCGATTCGCTGCGGCTGGAGGCGGGCTTGCCGCTCTATGGCCACGATCTTTCGCCCGAAACCAGTCCGGTTGAGGCGGGGCTGACCTTTGCGATCAACAAGCGCCGCCGCGCCGAAGGCGGCTTTCCCGGCGCCGGGCGGATAGTCGGCGAATTGGCCGATGGTACAGACCGCAAAATGGTCGGGGTCGCGCTGGAAGGCCGCATGTCCGCGCGTGAAGGGGCTGAGGTTTTTGCGGGAGCGCAAGCGGTCGGCACGGTCACCTCGGGCGGTTTCTCGCCTTCGCTCAACCATCCCATCGCCATGGCCTATGTGAACGCCGAAAGCGCCGCGCCCGGCACTGTGCTTGAGCTCGATAACCGGGGCAGGCGGCTAGCGGCGCGCGTCGTGCCTATGCCTTTCGTTCCCCACCGCTATTTCCGCTGAGGAGTTTTCGATGAGCCGCTATTTCACCAAAGATCACGAATGGATCGACATCGACGGCGATGTGGGAACTGTCGGGATCACTGACTATGCCCAAGGCCAGCTTGGCGACATCACCTTCGTTGAAGTGCCCGGCATGGGCAGCACAGTTGCCAAGGGCGATGCCATTTCCGTGGTCGACTCGGTCAAGGCGGCGTCCGATGTCTATTCGCCGGTCAGCGGCACGGTGGCCGATGTGAACCGCGCGCTCGAGGCGCAGCCGGAACTGGTTAACAGCGATGCTGAGCTGGGCGGCTGGCTGTTCCGCATTGCGCTGTCCGATCCGGGCGAGCTGGATGCACTGATGGATAGGGCCGTCTATGATGCCTACATAGCGGGGCTCTAGGGTGCGTCGTCCCGGACTTGATCCGGGAGCGGTGGCCTCACGAAGCTACGTCGAAGGCAAGTCTTCAGCGGTCCCGGGTCAAGCCCGGGATGACGAGTAAGGAAAGAGATGCGTTACCTTCCCCTGACCCCGGCTGATCGCACCGAGATGCTCGCCGTCATAGGTGCGGGCGCGGTCGATGATCTGTTCGTCGATGTTCCGCTCGAAGCGCGGCTTTCCGGACCGATTGCCGGCCTTGCGCATCACGCCAGCGAGATGGCAGTCGAGCGCCACATGACCGACCTTGCCAGCCGCAGTGTCAGCGCGGGCTCGGTGCCGTTTTTCCTCGGTGCGGGGGCCTATCGCCACCATGTTCCGGCCAGCGTCGATCACCTGATCCAGCGCGGCGAATTCCTCACCTCCTATACCCCCTATCAGCCGGAAATCGCGCAGGGCACGCTGCAAGTGCTGTTCGAATTCCAGACGCAGGTGGCGCGGTTGTTCGGCACTGACCTTGCCAATGCCTCGATGTACGATGGCTCGACTGCCTGCTGGGAGGCCGTGGCCATGGCGGGTCGGGTGACCAAACGCAGCCGCGCTGTGCTGTGCCGCGGGTTACACCCCCATTACGTCTCTACCATCCGCACCATGGCGAAATTTACCGGCGACAGGGTGGATAGCCGCGCCCCCAGGCTGGAACCATTGCCCGATGTCGCAGGGCTGATCGACGCGATCGACGGCGAGACATCGTGTGTGGTCGTGCAATATCCCGATATTTTGGGCCGGGTCACCGAACTTGCCCCGATTGCCGAGGCCGCGCATGCGCACGGCGCGCTGCTGATTGTTGTGGTAACCGAGCCGGTGGCGCTGGGTCTGCTGGAAGCACCTGGCAATCTGGGCGCGGATATTGTCGTCGGCGAGGGGCAATCGCTGGGGGTGGGTCTGAACTTTGGCGGGCCGTTCCTCGGACTGTTCGGTTGCAACGAAAAATTCGTGCGGCAGATGCCGGGGCGGCTCTGCGGAGAAACCGTCGATGCCGATGGCAAGCGCGGCTTTGTGCTGACACTGTCCACCCGCGAACAGCATATTCGGCGGGAGAAAGCGACCAGCAACATCTGCACCAATTCGGGGCTTTGCGCGCTGGCATTCAGCATTCACATGACGCTGCTGGGCGGCGAAGGCCTCGCGAGGCTGGCGCGGATCAACCATGCGCGCGCCAATCAGACTGCGGCCCGGCTTGCCCGTATTCCCGGAGTGCGTGTGCTGAGCGAGGTGTGGTTCAACGAATTTACCGTGATCCTGCCGCGCAACGCGGCGGACGTCGTAGCCAAACTGGCGGATCGTCAGGTACTGGGCGGTGTTGCGCTGGGCAGGCTTTATCCCGGCGCGGCGGAGCTGGCGAACGGCCTGCTGGTCACCGCGACGGAAACCACGACGCAGGATGATATCGAGGCGCTGGCAAGCGCGCTGGAAGAGGTGTTGGCATGAACGCGCTTAATCCATCCGGCTGGCGCCCGCAAACCGGCGGTGCCGGTGCAGCACCAGTTCCCGCCACCGTCAGCGGCGACTATGCCCTGGCACTTGAAGAGCCGCTGATCTTCGAACTGGGCGCGCCCGGCGACTTCGGGGCCAAGTGCGGCGTTGATTTTGATGAGGCGGACGCCGAGCCTTCGTCCGGACTATCCCGCTTCCTGCGCAAGGCTGCGCCTGCATTGCCCGGGCTGACCGAGCCGGAAACCGTGCGGCATTACACCCGGCTCAGCCGCCAGAACTATGCCATCGATCTTGGGCCATTTCCGCTGGGCTCCTGCACGATGAAGCACAACCCGCGGCTGAATGAGAAAGTCGCGCGGCTGCCCGGTTTTGCCGATATTCACCCGCTGCAACCGCACAGCACCCTGCGCGGTGCCTATGAGACGATGGCGCAGCTGGCCGACTGGCTGACGACCCTGACCGGCATGGATGCCGTCACGTTGACGCCCAAGGCAGGCGCACACGGCGAGCTTTGCGGTTTGCTGTGCATCCGTGCCGCGCAGGAGGCCAAGGGCGATGCGCGTAGTGTCGTGCTGGTGCCCGAGAGTGCACACGGCACCAATCCCGCGACGGCAGCTTTTGCGGGTTACCGGGTCGAGAATATCCCGGCGACTGCCGATGGCCGCGTCGATCTGGCGGCGCTGAAGGCCCGGCTGGGGCCGGACGTGGCAGGGGTAATGATCACCAATCCGAACACCTGCGGGCTTTTCGAGCGTGAGATGAAAGCAATCTCGGACGCAGTCCACGCGGCGGGCGGTTACGTTTATTGCGATGGTGCGAACTTCAACGCGATTGTCGGCAAGGTGCGCCCTGGCGATCTTGGCATCGATGCGATGCATATCAATCTGCACAAGACTTTTTCCACCCCGCACGGCGGTGGCGGGCCGGGTTCGGGGCCAGTTGTGCTGTCCGCAGCGCTTGCGCCTTTCGCTCCGCTGCCGTTCGTTGCGCGTCAGCCAGATGGCTCGGTGCGGCTGATCGAGGAGGAGGATGCGCCTGCCAGCCATCCGCAAAGCTTCGGGCGGATGTGCGCCTTCCACGGCCAGATGGGCATGTTCACCCGGGCGCTCACCTATATCCTGAGCCACGGCGCGGACGGCCTGCTCCAGGTGGCGGAGGACGCAGTGCTTAATGCCAACTACGTCCTGCGCAGCCTTGAGGATGTGCTCGACGCACCCTTCGCCGCCAGCGGTCCGTGCATGCATGAGGCGCTGTTCAGCGACACCGGGCTGGCTGAGGGCTTTTCAACACTCGACATCGCCAAGGGGCTGATCGACGAGGGTTTTCACCCGATGACGGTCTATTTCCCGCTGGTGGTCCATGGTGCAATGTTGGTCGAGCCTGCCGAGACTGAGAGCAAGGCGGGGCTCGACCGATTCATTGCCAGCATGCGCAGTCTCGCGACGCGCGCACGAGAAGGCGATGAAGCGCTCAAGTCAGCGCCGCATTTCGCCCCGCGCCGGCGGCTTGATGAGACGCAGGCGGCACGCAGGCCCGTGCTGGTATGGAAGGGCGATGGAGGCCCAGCCTGATCAGATAGCCTTATCAACCGAATTGGCTGCCGAGTTCAGATCATCGCCTGCACCGCGTACGGTATTGCAAGCTGTTGCGCTGAGGGTGATGCAGCTAAGGGTGAGGGCAATGAGCATTTTGCGAAACATGGGGTTTTCCTTGCGTTGGGATCAAGTCGGGTAATGATAATGGTATGACTCGCGACTGAACACATTGTTCCGTTAGTCGAGCGCTGCCGAGATAGCCGGTGAGGGATTCCGGGCGAGCCGGTGTTCGCGCCATGCAATAAGCAGACCAGCGCCGATGATCAGCGGTGCTCCTAACCAGGTATATGTGGACGGCAACTGGTTCCACGCCAGCCAGCCCAGAACCGTCGCCCAGATCAGCGAAGAATAGTCCATCACGATCACACTGGCGACACTCGCCATGCGCAGCGAAGTCGTCATCAGCAGTTGGGCAATCGTTCCGGCTGCGCCCATCGAGAGCAGCAGCAACCATTGTTGGCCACTGTGCGGGGTCATTACAAACGGCATGGCCATTCCGATCATAATCGTTCCCAGCAAGCCGAAATAAAACACGATGCTGACCGAGCTCTCGGTGCGGCCAAGATCGCGGATCTGGAAATTGATGACCGCCACCAGCACTGCCGCAAACAGCGCCAGTGAGGTGCCAAGCGGGTGGACGACTCCCGATCCGGGTTGGGTGATCACCAGAATGCCGGTAAAGCCTGCCAGCACCGCCGCCCAGCGCCAGGGCCCGATCCGCTCGCCCAGTACCATGGCGGCGATAATTACGGCGAACAGCGGCGAGGTGAATCCAAGCGTGATCGATTCGGCGAGAGGCAGCAGCGTCGCGGCAAAAAAGATGATCGCCATATTGCCATTGCCGACCAGCCCGCGCGCCAGGTGGCGCGGAAAGCGCTGGGTGCGCAACTGTCCGACACTGCCCCTGAGCAACAGCCACAGCAGCAGCGGAAGCGGCGCAACGGCCTGCCGCCAGAAAGCGATCTCCAGCACATGGACGCCGCTCTCCGATGCCAACTTGACCAGCAGAAACATGACCGAAAAGCACAGCGCCGAGCCGAGGCGCAGCAGCAGGGCAAGCAGAGGGCGTTGGCGCGGTTCCACCCGGCGGCTTTAACTATGGCGTCGGGTGAGGCAAGGGCGCGCGATGGATTTTGACTTCGAAACCTATGTTGCCGCAGGGGCCATGGCTCTGGCAGTGGCAGCACTTGCCTGGTTCGCCGACCGCCGCCGCATGCGACGCAGCGATCCCGATGCCGTGGGGTTCATGCCATGGACCGGCGTGTTCTTCTGGGCCTTGCTTGCGGTTATCGCGCTGGCCGGATTGGCCGTGAGGGCGTGGCTTGCCGCTTAGAGGCAAGCCTCAAGATAAGCCTGATCAAACCCGAATTGCCGTGCCTTTTCAAGTGTATAAGGACGCAGGCCTGAAGCGCGGAATTCGCCGATGATCTTGCCGTCGTCGCTTTCATCGAGATATTCGAACTTGAACAGTTCCTGTGTGACGATGACATCGCCTTCCATGCCGATCACCTCGGTGATGTTGGTGGTGCGGCGTGAGCCATCGCGCAGACGCTGGACCTGAACCACAAGATCGACCGATTCGGCGATCTGGCGCGAAATGGCTTCCTTGGGAATCTTGATGTCGCCCATCAGGATCATGTTTTCCATACGGCCAAGGCATTCGCGAGGGCTGTTGGCGTGGAGCGTACACATCGAGCCATCGTGGCCGGTGTTCATCGCGGCGAGCAGATCGAAGCACTCCGCGCCACGAATTTCGCCCAGGATGATCCGGTCAGGCCGCATACGCAGGGCGTTCTTGACCAGATCGCCGATCGAGATGGCGCCCTGACCTTCAAGGTTGGGCGGGCGGGTTTCGAGCGGCAGCCAGTGTGGCTGCTGCAAGCGCAATTCGGCGGCGTCCTCGATCGTCAGCACGCGCTCGCCCGGATCGATCATTTTCGACAGGGCGTTGAGCATGGTCGTTTTGCCCGAGCCAGTGCCGCCCGAGATGACGATATTCATCCGGCAAGCGCCCGCGATTTTCAGCGCGGTGGCCATCTTTTCGCTCATCGAGCCGAAGTCCTTGAGCATGTCGATGGTGATCGGCTTTTCGGAAAACTTACGAATCGAGATCGCGGTGCCGCGCAAGGACAGCGGCGGGACGATGACGTTGACGCGGCTGCCGTCCTTGAGGCGGGCGTCGGCCAGCGGTGTGGTCTGGTCGACACGGCGGCCGACCTGGTTGACGATGCGCTGGGCGATCTGGAACAGATGCTGCTCATCGCGAAAGCGGATCGGGGCGAGCATGAGCTTGCCCTTTTTTTCAATGTAGGTCTGATCGGGTCCATTGACCATAATGTCGGAAATATCCGGATCGCCGAGAAGCTCTTCGAGCGGCCCGAATCCGAGCAATTCGTCGATCAGCACTTTTTCCAGCGCGAACTGTTCGCGGCGGTTGAGGGTGACTTTCAGCTCGGCCAGCACCTCGAGGATGATCGGCCGAAACTCTTCGCTCAATTCATCCTTGGTCAGTGTTGCGGCGGCTTCCGGATCAACGCGTTCGAGCAGGCGCGGGAGCACCTGTTCCTTGATTTTGTGCACTGAGGCTTCGAAACCTTCGGCATGGTGCTGGTTGTCAACCACGGTATTGGCGCGATCGGTAAGGCGCGTCATAGCATCCGCCTTGAGCGCGTTTGTGTCGATCGGGCGGGTCAGCGGATCATCAATAGGCAACGGCGGAAATTGGTCACCGCCGGGCACTGGAGCGCCAGATTGTGATGGGTCGCCGCCACTTTTCATCGGGCGTGCGACTCCGAATGCCGGCCGCGCAGGCTGCATGCCACCCGCTCCCGTGCGTCTTCCGAATGCGCTCATCAGAGAAGAGTTTCCCTATGCCTAATGGTCAAAATCGAGCGAAAGTCGCCGATTGGTTGATTGAACAATAGGGTTGAAACTTTGATAACTTCCTAATGCGGGCTGCGCGAAATCCGGGGTGTGTGGATGGCGTGGGAGCAATCGCTCCGTTTGCATCTGGTGATGGTTAGCGCCGGTCGATCAACCGGTCGACGATGGCATGCCGCGATGATCGTTCGGAGCCGCGCGCCTGCGCCTCTGATTCGAGCGCAGCACGAATCTGCTGCAGATCGGCGTCGGTCAGGTGCTCGATCCCGATGAATTGGTCACGCGCGTCGGAATTGGCGCGGATCAATTCGTCAAGTTTAGCCTGTATCGCTGCTGCATCGCGGTTCTGGCTGTTCTGAATGAGGAAGACGATAAGAAAGGTGACGATTGTGGTCGAGGTGTTGACCACCAGCTGCCACGTGTCGGAAAATTGGAACAATGGCCCGGTCATCGCCCACAGCACAATGAATGACAGCGCAGCGACAAAGGCCAGCGGGTGACCAGCGAAGGCAGCGGTGCGATTGGCAATGGCAGTGAAAATACGGTCCATGGTTCGTCGTTCCTTGGAGTTGGAGCTATAGTCGCCAGTCGATAGCACTGCGGCCCTGTGCCTCAAGAAATGCATTCGCCTGACTGAAATGGCGGCACCCGAAGAAACTGTGCCTCGCCCCGAGCGGACTGGGATGGGATGCATAAAGTATAAGGTGGTGGAGGCTATCGCGCAGGCCAGGCACCCGCTTGGCCTTCTCCGCCGCCGGGCCGCCCCATAGCATGAAGACACACGGCTCGGCGCGGGCGGCAACCGCTTCGATTATCGCGTCGGTGATCTCCTCCCAGCCGCGCCGCTTGTGTGACTTGGGCGAGCCTTCCTCGACTGTCAGAAGGTCGTTGAGCAGCAATACGCCTTGCGCGGCCCATCCTTCAAGATTGCCGTGGGCAGCGCGCGGGATGCCGAGATCACTCTCCAGTTCCTTGTAAACATTCGCCAGCGAGGGGGGGATTTTGAATCCGGGTGGAACGGAGAAGGACAGCCCCTGTGCCTGCCCTTCTCGCAAATAAGGGTCCTGCCCAAGAATAACTGCTTTGACTGCTGGCAGCGGCGTCAGCTCCAGCGCGCGGAAACGCAGCGCTTGTGGCGGATAAATCTGTTTTCCTGAAGCTTCCTCGCGGCGCAAAAACTCGGTTAGCTGCAACGACTTTTCCGACACCAGAACCGGTGCAAGCGCTGCCTGCCAGCTGGGAGGCACGTTATAACCCTGCATAATCAGCTCTGGATTGATAGGACGGGGCTTTTACTCGCACGCCAATCAGCCTAAGCACCCGCCCCATGGCTGTCCACCTTCACGAAAACGATCTCCCCGCAGATGTGCTCGCTCCCGGTCCGGTCGCGGTCGATACCGAAACCATGGGCCTGATCACCCCGCGCGATCGGTTGTGCCTGTTACAGATATCCGATGGCAGCGGGGATGAGCATCTGGTGCGCTTCGGTGCCGGAAATGCCTTTGACGCGCCCAATCTCAAGGCGGTTCTCGCCGATCCGGCGCGGCTCAAGCTCTATCACTTCGCCCGTTTTGATCTGGCGGCGATCGAACACTATCTCGGCGTCGTTGCGGCGCCGGTATTCTGCACAAAGATCGCGAGTAAGCTGGTGCGGACCTATACCGACCGGCATGGCCTCAAGGATCTGGTCCGCGAGCTGCTGGGCAAGGAAGTATCCAAGCAGCAGCAGTCGAGCGACTGGGGTGCAGGCGCGCTGAACGACGCCCAGCTTGAATATGCTGCATCAGACGTGCGCTATCTGCACGATATGTACACGATCCTGGTCGAGCGATTGGCACGGGAAGGGCGCACTGCGTTGGCGCAGGCCTGTTTCGATTTTCTGCCGGCGCGTGCGCGGCTCGATCTCGCGGGCTGGCCTGATCACGATATCTTCAGCCATGAGTCAGCCTGAGCCGGTCAGGGTCTGAAACGATGACCCAGGCTGCTGACAATATCCGCAACCGCCGCCGCGCCTTTGCCGCGCCCGGCGGACTGCATGACCGGCTGATCCGCTTCCTTGCAGCGGCACTGCCCGCCGGGATCGGCGTTGTCGCGGCCGTTATGATCCTCTCGCCCCTCAGTCCACGCGGGGAGATCAGCTTTCTGCTCGACCGCAACAAGGTGGCGATTGCGCCCGAACGCATCCGGGTTTCAGATGCTACCTATCGAGGGCTTGATAACCGCGGCCGCGCCTTCGCGGTCAATGCTGGCAGTGCGGTGCAGGTGTCGGCGGACGATCCGCTGGTGCGGATGACCGATCTGGCAGCGACCATGGCCATGGCCGAGGGGCTTGCGCGGCTTTCTGCACCAGGCGGCGTCTATGATTTCGGCCGGGATAGCGTCGAGGTTAGCGGTCCGGTGACCTTTGCCACCGCAGATGGCTATCGGCTGAGCGCCAGCGGGGTAACCATTGATCTTCAGAACCGCCGTGTTGCGGGCACCGGGGGGATTTCCGGCGAGGTTCCGTCTGGCACTTTTTCCGCGAGCGCGATAAGGGCCGATCTGGTCGAACGCTCAGTAACGCTCGATGGTAACGCCCGGCTGCGCATGGTGCCCGGCAGAGTAAGGATGCCGTGATGGCGCTGCGCAGTTTGAAATCACTGGCACTTCGTTCGGGCATGGCGGGATTTGCCTGCGGTGCCGCTTTAATTGCCCTTGGCGCGGCAGTTGCGCAGGGCATTTCCGGGTTCAACAGCGATGCGCCGGTCAACTATTCCGCCGACCGCATTGAATTGCAGGACAAGCAGCAACGCGTCGTTCTTTCCGGCAATGTCGAGATTGCGCAGGGTGATTTGCGGCTGCGCGCCGCGCGCACCACGGTTGCCTATACTGATGCGGGCGCGCTGAAGATTCAGCGGCTCGACGCGACTGGCGGTGTGATTGTGACGCGCGGCAGTGAGCGCGCACGCGGCGACGTTGCGATTTATGACTTCAACCGCCGGGTAATTACCATGGTTGGTAATGTCGGCCTCAACCGTGGGTCGGATACGCTTAATGGTGGACGCCTCGTGATTGATCTGGCGAGCGGCGTCACCAGCGTCGATGGCCGTGCGGGCGGTTCGTCCTCAGCACTTGGGAACTCAACCGGTGGCGGGGGACGGGTTTCGGGATCGTTCTCCGTGCCCAATCGGAATTAGTAGAACAACATGGCCGATGTATCGGGAAAAGTCGCACTGATCACCGGGATCACCGGGCAGGACGGTGCCTATCTGGCGCGGCTTCTGCTCGATAAGGGCTATACGGTTCACGGGATCAAGCGGCGGTCGTCTTCATTCAACACCGCACGAATCGAGGACATTTATCAGGATCCGCATGTCGATCACCGGCGGCTGATCCTGCACTATGGCGACCTGACCGATGCGACCAACCTGATCCGCATTGTCCAGGAATCGCAGCCTGACGAGATCTATAATCTGGCCGCACAAAGCCATGTGCAGGTGAGCTTCGAGTCGCCTGAATATACTGCAAACGCCGATGCTATGGGAACCTTGCGGCTGCTTGAGGCGATCCGTATTCTTGGGCTCGAAAAGAAAACGCGGTTTTATCAGGCCTCAACATCCGAACTGTATGGCTTGGTGCAGGAAGTGCCACAGAGCGAGACTACGCCGTTCTATCCGCGCTCGCCCTATGGCGTTGCCAAGCTTTATGGATACTGGATCACGGTAAATTATCGCGAAGCCTATGGCATCTTCGCGTCGAACGGGATTCTGTTCAACCACGAAAGCCCAATCCGTGGCGAAACCTTCGTCACCCGCAAGATTACCCGCGCGGCCGCTGCGATTTCTCTGGGGCGGCAGGAAAAACTGTACCTCGGTAATCTCGATGCCAAGCGAGATTGGGGCCATGCCCGCGAATATGTGCGCGGTATGTGGATGATGATGCAGCAGGATCAGCCCGGCGATTTCGTGCTGGCTACCGGAGAGACCACGACCGTGCGCCAGTTTTGCGAATGGGCCTTCGAGGACGCCGGGATCATGCTCGAATTTCGCGGTGAAGGCGCTGCGGAGCAGGGGTTCTGCACTAAAACCGGACAGTGCCGGATCGAGATTGACCAACGCTATTTCCGCCCCACCGAGGTTGATCTTCTGATCGGCGATCCATCCAAGGCACGGCGCGAACTGGGCTGGCACCATGAAGTCACGGTACGCGAACTGGTGCGTGAAATGGTCGATGCCGATCTGGTGACGATGCGCGACGCGACGCTCGACCGGAGCGGGTGATGGCCGACGAGTTCTCGCTTGCAGGAAAGCGCGTCTATGTAGCGGGGGATCGCGGCATGGTCGGATCGGCGGTCGTCCGCCGACTGGCAGGCGAGTCCTGCACGGTCCTGACCAGTCCACGCGCTGTCGACCTGCGCGAGCAAGCAAGTGTGCGCGACTGGTTTGCGGCTAACCGGCCGGATGTGGTCGTGGTCGCGGCGGCAAAGGTTGGGGGCATTGGCGCCAATCCGAAATTCCCAGGCGAATTTCTCTACGACAATCTGATGATCGAGGCGAATATCATCGAAGCTGCGCGGCAAGCCAAGGTTGCCAAGCTGCTGTTTCTGGGTTCTTCGTGCATCTATCCCAAGGAAGCGGTGCAGCCGTTAAACGAGGACTCGCTGCTGTGCGGTCCGCTTGAGCCGACCAATGAATGGTATGCAATTGCCAAGATCGCCGGAATCAAGCTGTGTCAGGCGTATCGTCGGCAATATGGCTGCGACTTCATCAGCGCGATGCCAAGCAATCTTTATGGTCCGGGAGACAATTTCGATCCGTTGGGAAGCCACGTGCTGCCCGCCTTGATCCGCAAAGCGCATGAAGCGAAGCGCACCGGGGCTGACGCGATCACTATCTGGGGAACGGGCGCACCGCTTAGAGAATTCCTCCATGTCGATGATCTTGCAGATGCCTGCATTTTCCTGCTCAAGGCCTATTCGCAGGAAGATCATATCAATGTCGGCTTTGGCAACGACCTCTCGATCCTCGATCTGACCAGATTGATCTGCCAGATTGTTGGCTATGAAGGCGCAATCGAACACGACCTTTCGCAGCCCGATGGCACCATGCGCAAACTGATGGACAGTGCGCGCATTCACGCGATGGGATGGCGTGCGCAGATCGGCCTCGAGGAAGGCATTAAGGGGGTTTACCAGAGGTTCTTGTCTGGCGAAGACGGCGCGGCCCGGACGCCAGCCCGCTGATGACGAGTGCAGAACAGAGGCTGCGGCTTCTGGTGGTCGGCTTGAATTATGCGCCTGAGCAGGTCGGGATCGGGCCCTACACATCCGGTTTGTGCGAAGCGCTGGCGAGTTTCGGTCACACGGTCGAAGTTATTGCTGGCGAGGCCTATTATCCGGAATGGCAGCGACATTCCGCCCAGCCCGCGGCAGGCGTGCGGACTATTGAAAACGGCGTCGCGGTCAGGCGCTGTCGGCATTATGTCCCGACATCCCCCAACGGGCTGCGCCGCATTCTCCATCTTGCCTCCTTCTCGCTTTCGGCTCTGATTCCAGCGCTGTGGACCGCGCGGCGGTTGCGGCCTGATGTGGTCTTCACCGTTGCACCTTCGCTGCTTGGTGTGCCGGTCGCCTGGCTTGCGGCCAAGGTATCCGGAGCCAAGCTGTGGATCCATCTTCAGGACTTCGAGGTTGAAGCTGCGCTCGCAACCGGCCTGATCGGCGAGGGCGCGTGGGCACGCATCGCCCGTCGGCTGGAAAATTGGCTGCTGGCGCTGGGTGATCGGGTTTCTGCGATCAGCCCGCAGATGGTCACGCGGCTGGTGGTCAAAGGCGTGGATCCTGGGCGAACCTATGAGCTGCGTAATTGGGCCAATGCCGGTTTTGCGCCCGATACAGATGGCGCAGCTGCCTATCGTCAGGACTGGCAAGTCGGGGAGCGTAAAGTCGCGCTTTATTCGGGCAATATCGCTAATAAGCAGGGCATCGAGCTTGTTATTGAGGCCGCTCGGCTGCTCCAGAGCCGGCGTGATATCGTCTTCGTCATTTGCGGTGAGGGCCCCAATCGTGCGCGGCTCGATGCATTGTGTGCGGGTCTGGGCAACGTGCAATTGCATGGATTGCAACCGGCAGAGCGGATGGGCGGATTGCTCTCACTTGCCGCCGTGCATCTGCTGCCGCAGATACCCGGCGCAGCCGACCTTGTGCTCCCGTCCAAGCTCACCAACATGCTGCTTTCAGGCCGTCCGGTGGTAGCAACTGCCGCGCCGGACAGCGGGCTTTCCGATGAAGTGGCAGGATGCGGACTCGTTACTGCGCCGGGCGACGTGGCAGATTTTGCTGCCGCCATTGTTCAGTTGATCGACCAGCCAAATCTGGCCGCTGAACTTGGTCAAAACGCCACCGCACGCGCTGAAGAGCGCTGGAATCGGACAACGATATTGAATCGCTTTGAGGCCAGTCTGCTGGAGCTTGCCGGGAAATGAGACTCCGCGTGTGGAAAACCTGCGACGCGGTAGTGGCAAGATTGGCTGTTTTATGCGCTACCGACAACACGCAATGGCGGGGACCACAATGATGTTCGGCAATGCCTACGCGGGCAAAAAAGTCTTCGTCACCGGACACACCGGCTTCAAGGGCTCTTGGCTATGCCTTTGGCTCGAGCGGTTGGGCGCGCAGGTTACCGGATATGCGCTGCCGCCAGCGACTGATCCCAGCTTGTTTAGCACTGCTGGCATAGCGGCGGATTTGCGTCATATTGAGGGCGACGTCCGCGATGCCGCTGCGTTTGAGGCCGCGCTGGCCGATGCTGCGCCTGATTTCATCTTTCACCTCGCCGCGCAGCCGCTGGTGCTCGACAGTTACGCGGCTCCAGCTGAAACCTTTGCGATCAATGTGACCGGCACAATAAACCTTATGGAAGCGATCCGGCGCACGGGCACGCGTGCGGTCGTCGTGATGGTGACAACCGATAAGGTCTATCTCAACCGCGAGTGGGAACACGGCTACCGCGAGAATGATAGCCTTGGCGGACATGATCCTTACAGTGCCAGTAAGGCAGCAATGGAGATCGCGGTGTCGTCGTGGCGTGACAGCTACTTTGACCCTAGCCAAGCCGATAAGCATGGCGTGCTGATCGCCACTGCGCGGGCGGGTAATGTTATCGGCGGTGGCGACTGGTCAGCCAACCGGTTGGTCCCTGATCTCGCCCGGGCGCTGCCGAAAAATCATCTTCCTGAGCTGCGTAATTCCGGTTCTCTGAGACCGTGGCAGCACGTGCTGGAGCCATTGGGCGGCTATCTGCTGCTTGGCGCTCGGCTCTCGGGAGACGGCGGCGCGGCCTATGCCAGCGCTTGGAACTTTGGCCCGCAGCCAACCGATGTACGCAATGTTGGTGAACTTGCCGGGGCCTTGCTGACCTCCTGGGGCAAGCCCGGCTGGACTGATGCGAGCGATCCCAATGCGCCGCACGAAGCCGGGTTGCTGCGCCTGTCGATCGACCGTGCGGTTGCCCGGCTTGGCTGGCGGCCGGTTTGGGATTTCGATTTGACTGTGTCGCGGACTGCAGACTGGTATGCGGCAGTGACAGCGGGAGATGTCACCGCGCGCAAGGCTTGTGAAGACGATCTCGATGCCTATTGCATGACGGCCGCGCAGGTTGCCTGACAGGCGTGAATGAACTTTTTCGCATGTGCAGCATTGTGCTGACCGGAATTGTCATTTGCATTCGGCAGGACAGGCATTAGGCAACCCCGGTCGCGATCACGGTCGGCCACGGCAGCAATGCCGCAATGTGCGCTTGGAGGCACAGGAACTCTATGAAACGAACGAATTGCATGGTTTGCAGCGGCACGCGGCTGGTTGAATTCATCGATTGCGGCGATCAGCCAAACGGCAATAACTTCCTGTTCAAAGACGAACTTGCGCGCGAAGTGGTGTTCCCGCTTGCCATGATGGTCTGCCAGGATTGCTGGGAAGTGCAGATCGCTGAATTTCCCAGCCAGGAAGTTTTGTTCAGCGATCATCCTTACCTTTCGGGCGTTAATGCCCCCGTGGTGCGCCACTTCAATGCCCTCGCACCGCATGTCGTCACAAAGCTTAACCTGCAACCCAACGATCTGGTGATCGATGTCGGTTGTAATGATGGCACCCTGCTCAAGGCTTTCGCCTCGCAGGGCATGCGCGTGCTCGGTGTCGATCCTTCGGAGCGCCCCGGAAATCTCGCGCGTGCGGCGGGGCTGACCGTGTTTCGCCAGTTCTGGAATCATGAGACCGGCAAGTCGCTGCGCCAGCTTTCGATTTGTCCTGAAGTGATCACAGCTACGGCGGTTTTCTATCACGTACCTGACCTGCACGATTTCGTGGCCGGGCTTAATGAAGTGATGGGGCCGAAGAGCTTCTTCGTGGTGCAGGGGGTTAACCTCAAGGACCTGATCGAAAATAACGAGTTCGATCACTTCTATCATGAGCACAGCTGCATCCATTCGCTGTCGCCGTTAACCCGGTTGTTCGGCGAGCACGGCCTGCGTATTCAGGACGTAGAGTTTTCGCCGATTCACGGCGGATCGTTCATTCTGTATGTCTGCCGTGAAGAAAATCCACTGGCGACCACGCCTACAGTCGCTGCTGCGCTGGCTGAAGAGGAAGCTGCCGGGCTCTACAAGCATGAAACCTATCAGGCTTTTGCAAAGCGTATTGCCACCAATATGGCGACGCTGAAAACCTTGCTTGAAAAGCTCAAGGCCGAAGGCAGCCGCGTCTATGCGCTGGGTGCGCCGGTCAAGGGCAGCACGGTGCTCAACTATGCGGGCATCGGGCCGGATCTGGTTGAACTGGTCACCGAAGTGAACGAGCTCAAATTCGGACGCGTGACCCCGGGAACCCACATTCCTGTGGTTGATGAGCGCACGATCACCGATGCGCCCGACTACTATCTGGTGCTCGCATGGAACTTCATCGACTTCCTGGTCGAGAAGTTCGATCCCTATCTGGTTGCCGGCGGCCGCTTTATCACCACGGTTCCCGATGTGCGGATTATCGGCCCGGGCGGGGCATACGAAACGGTATGAAGAACGTTATCGTCACGGGCGCGACCGGGTTCATCGGCA
>JANPPM010000069.1:0-6631 GCA_031428495.1 Novosphingobium sp. | reverse complement strand
TGCACTGGCGCGGCATCTCGAATCAGGCCAGCAAGCCTATTGGGTCTGCCCGATGGTGCGTGAGAGCGAAACTGACGACATCGCCGCCGCCGAGGCGCGCCATGCAGAACTCAAGGCGCGATTCGGCGATACGGCAGAGCTGGTCCACGGCCAGCTGCGACCCGAAGCCAAGGACGCCGCAATGGAGCGGTTCGTGTGCGGCGAAGCGAAACTGCTGGTTGCCACCACGGTGATCGAAGTCGGCGTGGATGTGCCCAATTCCACCTTGATGGTGATCGAGCAGGCCGAGCGTTTTGGCCTCGCCCAGCTCCACCAGCTGCGTGGGCGAGTGGGACGCGGTGAGGGCAAATCGACATGCCTGCTGCTGCGGGGGGCTGCACTGTCTGAAACCGCGCGCGACCGGCTGGCCCTGATGCGTGAGACGCAGGACGGCTTTCGTCTTGCCGAGGAAGACCTGCGGCTGCGCGGCGGTGGCGAACTGCTGGGCACGCGGCAATCGGGCGACACGCCGTTCCGGATCGCAAGTCTTGAGCAGATCACGCGGCTGTTGCCTTTGGCACACGACGACGCGCGGCTGCTGATCGAGCGGGACGGTGGATTGACAGGCCCGCGCGGCGAGGCGGCGCGGTTGCTGCTCTACCTCTTCGAGCGCGACTGGGGCGTACAGCTGCTGCGCGGCGGATGATGGAGCGCTTGCGGCAGTGGGCGCGGGTGCTGAAGCGCAATATCACGCTGCTGTGGCTCGCTGCGCGCGATCCGCGCACGCCGAAAACTGCAAAGCTGCTGGCAGGCTGCGTTGCGGCTTATGCTCTCAGTCCGATTGACCTGATTCCTGATTTTGTGCCGGTCTTGGGGCTGCTCGATGACCTGCTGCTGGTGCCCGCAGGTATCTGGTTGGCGCTGCGCTTGATCCCAGCGGATTTGCGCGATGAATTGCGGCAGGTTGCAGAGCGGACAGAATGGCCCGGCCCGGCGCGGAAAGCCGCAATTGTGATGGCTGCAATTTGGCTGGTCATTGCCGTATGGGTTGTAGCAGCCTTTGCGCGCTAAGCCGCCAGCTGCCGTTCGGGATCGAACGGTTCATCGCCCAGCACTGTGGTCCTGTGAAGCAAGCGGCCACTGTCCTCGGCGTAAGGCTGTGCTTTGTGCATGGTGCCGGTGTTGTCCCACATGACGATGTCGCCCAGCTGCCACTGGTGGCGATAGACGAATTGCGGCTGGGTGGCCCAGTCCATCATCCGCTGGAGCAATGCCTCGCTCGCGGATGGGTCCATCCCGACTATCTCAGCCGCAGAGGTGCTGGTGATCAGCGACTTTCGCCCATTCCGGTGCCGCCAGACGAGTGGGTGCGCCTTCGGCTCATGCGCGCGGAAGGCGGTTACTTGTTCCTCGCTCAAATTTGGCACGAAGCGGAACGAGCTTTCGACCTTGTGGATGACCTTGAGGTCTTCGATCAGCGCCTTGTCACTTTCGGGAAGCGCTTCCCACGCGGCATAGGTGTTGGCAAATTCGGTATCACCGCCACTGGGCGGGAGATGTTTGGCATTGAGCATCGAGATGAACGGCGGAACATCGCTGTCGGTTCGGTCAATATGCCAGAAGAAGTTTCCCGGGGTGTATAAAGCGAGCGGACTCTCTTCCGGATCGTAGGTTACCTTGTAAACCTCACCTGATTTCTCATCAAGCACCGGGCCAAGGGTACGCGTGAAGGCAAGCTGTTGCGCATCATCCATTTGCAGCCCCCGGATCACCAGCACGCCGCGTTGCTGGATCAACTCCGCGATTTCCGCCGAGGCCGCGCCGCTGACCAATGTGTCGACGTCGGTTTCGATCAGGCTGCCGATACAGGGCGTCAGATTTGTGGTTTGTAGGGCCATTTTGCCATCCTCAATGTCTGGTTTCGCGGTCAGGCGATTGCCTCTAGCCGGAACGGGGCCACGATACTAAGCCTTGCTAGTATCGGCAACTGGACTCGAACATGAATTCTGCAGATCGAACACTGAAGCTTGAAGGCGTCCATAATTTCCGCGATTTCGGCGGCTATTCCGTCTCAGGCGGGGGGCGGTTGAAGCGCGGTGTGCTGTGGCGCTCCGGCCAGCACCATGGCGCAAGCGATGCAGATCTGGCGCAAATCGCCGCGCTGGGGCTGGCTGATGTCTTTGACCTGCGCTCATCGCGCGAGCGCGAGACGCATCCTTGCCGCCGCCCGGAGCCGTTTGCCGCGCGGATTTTCCTCAGCGACGATCCGGTTCATGCGCCCGCGCTCAGGATCGACGCCGCGACTGAAGGTGACGAAAAACACGCTGCGCCGCATATTGCCGGCGCGGCTGGCGCGCGCACGCGTACTTCCGCGGAAACCCGCGAGGGAATGCGCCGCAATTATGGCCACATCGCCTTTCGTCCCGAACTGATCGCCATGATCCGCAGCCATTTGGCCGTACTGGCCGAGGCGCGTGGGCCCAGTCTGGTCAACTGCATGGCGGGGAAGGACCGCACCGGCATTGCGGTGGCCATGATCCAGATGGCCGCAGGTGTGCACCGCGACGATATTATCGCCGACTATTTACTGACCAACACGGCCGGCGATGTCGAAGCGCGGATTGCGGCGGGGGCACAGACGATCAAGGCCGTGGCGCGGCAGATGGACCCGGAAATCGTGCGGGTCATCATGGGGGTTGAGGTGGAATACCTAGAAGCAGCCTTCGCGATGATTGCCGAAAAGCACGGCTCTCTGGATGGCTATCTTGCCGATGTCCTGGGCGCGGATGACGCTTTGCGCTCTCGGCTGCGGGCTGCGCTGGTTGAGGGGTAGATTTCGCCGGATCCTCTACATTCTGATTGTAGCACATTCGAACTTGCGGCAAAGAAAGATGGGAACGGTGAGCTGCGCGCTTCGCCTTATGGAAGGGCAAGCGGTCGTTGAAGGCCGGTGAGCTCACCGTTCCCCACCGTCCAGCGTTGAAAACTAGAGGTGATGATCCACTCTACAGCCGTATCTTGATTCGTGCGCAAGTGGGTAAATGCTGCAAATCACATTGAACTTGACTAATTAAAAAACAACAGTTTTTCGTCACCCTATCGACTCGCGGGGTTTTCTGGGCTTGGGCTATGCGCAAGAGTCATAGTGAATCTGTGAAAAATTTTTTGTGCAACATCTCGTTTGGGTCTGTTTTCGCCAAGCGACTACAAAAACGCCCGTAAATCGCCGATGAACCGGTCAAACTGGTCATGATGCAGCCAATGCCCGGCGTTCTCATATTCGATGACGCGGCCGGTCGAAAAGTGCTTCGCGCGCCCGTCCTTCTCCGGATTTGAGGCGAAGCTGTCCGTCCCATACAGCAGAAGAACCGGGCAAGTTACCGCCTGCCACAGTTTCTCTTGCTCGGCGTAACTGATGTCGCCTGTGCTCCAGATGTTCAGGTAGTTGTCGAACTTCCAGCTGTACGTTCCGTCCTCATTGCGGATCGCCCCGTGGACGGTGAGGTGACGGGCCTGAGCCTCGCTGAGGAAGCCGTTTTCCTCCTTCATCCGGGCAAAAGCCGCTTCCAGCGATTCGTAACGGCGCGTCTGGCGGCCTGCGGCTTTGCGCTTGTCGGCTATCCAGCCACGCAGCCGCTCGGCAGCCCCCTTAGCCTCCATTTCGCGGCGCTGGTCAGGTGACGGACCAAGGCCCTCGATGTTGACGAGCTTGCGCACCTTGTCCGGATAGAGCCCGGTAAACCGGGTCGCGATGTTGCCGCCAAGCGAATGCGCGACAATGGTCACCTGCTCATGCCCCAGGGCATGTACGAGCTGGGCAAAATCATAGACGAAGGCGTCCATCGCGTAGGTGCCGTCGGGTGACCAGGCGCTGTCACCGTGGCCGCGCAGGTCGGGGGCGATCACGTGCCAGTCGTGGCGCAGCTCCTGCGCTACCCAGTCCCAGCTGCGGCTATGATCGCGCCCGCCATGCTGGAGGATCAGTATTGGCGCATCGGGATTGCCCCAATCGGCATAGTGCAGCTTGAGCCGCTGCGAAATGAAGCTTTGCGATGTGGGGCCTGTGAGGTTCATGGCTCCTCACTGCTATGCCGAGACGACAAGGTCAATTGCTGGGGACTAAAGGCGAACTCGCTGGAAATGCGCGTGGGGCTTGCTATCTGGCGTGGCATGACAACACATCACACGCGTATGCTCATCATCGGTTCGGGCCCCGCCGGACTTTCCGCCGCGATCTATGGCGCGCGCGCTGGCCTTGAACCCATCGTGGTTCAGGGCCTCCAACCGGGTGGTCAGCTGACGATCACGACTGATGTCGAGAATTATCCGGGCTTCCGCGATGTCGTGCAGGGGCCTTGGCTAATGCAGGAAATGCAGGCGCAGGCCGAACATGTCGGCACGCGGATGCTGTGGGACACGATCACCTCGGTTGATCTGTCAGGTTCGCCGTTTCGCGCGATTGGCGACAGCGGTGATGAGTACATTGGCGAAACACTGGTTATCGCAACTGGCGCGCAGGCAAAATGGCTGGGCGTTCCCGGCGAGGAAACGCTTGGCGGCAAGGGTGTTTCCGCCTGCGCCACCTGTGACGGGTTTTTCTTTCGTGGTAAAAAGGTCGTGGTCATCGGCGGCGGCAATACGGCGGTGGAAGAGGCACTGTACCTCACCAACCACTCGCCGGATGTGACCCTCATCCATCGCCGCGATTCGCTGCGCTCGGAAAAGATCCTGCAGGACCGTCTGTTCGCCAATCCCAAGATTTCGGTGCTGTGGAACAAGAAGGTCGACAGTTTTCTGGGCAATCCGCTGTCAGGCGGCCTGACCGGGGTGGCGCTGACCGACACGGTGACCGGCGAGAGCAGCGAGATTGCCGCCGATGGCGCCTTCGTCGCCATCGGCCATGCGCCCGCAACTGAACTGTTCAAGGGCCAGCTGGCGATGGATGACAGTGGCTATCTGCTGGTCGAGGCTGGCACGCCGAAAACCGCGATTCCCGGCGTATTTGCCTGCGGCGATGTCTCGGATCACACCTATCGTCAGGCCGTCACTGCCGCTGGAACGGGCTGCATGGCTGCGCTGGATGCCGAGCGGTTCCTGGGCGAGCGAGACTTTGCGGCGGCAAAGGAAAAGGTGGCGGGCTGACGTTAGTCGTTCAGCATATCGAGGACTTGCGCCTCTAGCCACTCACGCGCTTTTGCCTCGACGAAGCTGTGTGAGGCACCGGCGCAGCGGCGGAGCCGGGGATCATCTTTGGGCCACGCAGCGAGAAAAGCCTGCGCGGTGCGGTCGCTATCTGCAATCAGGATGCGGACAGGCCCGGTAAATTGCGCCAGTCCTGCCTTCATATCCTGCGCCAGTCCCGTCGGCGACGGTGCGGGGCGGAAGGCACCGAGAAGGCTGTGTAACAGTGATTTGAGATTCACCCCGCCGCGCAAGACCCGCATCAGTGCAGCTGGATCGGCAAGGCGTCTGGCATAGTGCCCGCGCAGCGCCGCTGGCGGGGGCGCAGCGTTTTCATCCTCGATCGTCCAGGGGTTGGACAGGATCAGCGCGTCAAAGCCCGCGCCACCGGACAGCATCAAGGCACTCGCCGCGTCGCAATTGCCCATCGCAACGACACGCGTGACATGCGGGGCGATGGTGAGAAAGGTCGCCAGTGCAGCAGCAATATCCCGCGCGCTGGTGCGGAAATCACCGTTCGGACCTTCGCTGTCGCCCACGCCGCGCCGGTCAAAGCGGAAGGTCGGGACTCCGGCTGAGGCAATGCGTGCGGCAAGCTGCGCCTGCCCGTTCCAGGCTCCTGCGCGCACTTCGTTGCCGCCGGTGACGATCAACAGTCCCGTTGGTTTCTCTCCGGCATCAAACGTGCCCACCAGCATCGCACCTTCGCACTCAAAGGTGACATGGCGGCGGCTCACGATTTGATCCCGATGGCGACAATGGCTGCAAGCGCGTCGGCCTGATCGCGACTTTCGCCGGGTTCGGCGCGCAGCCACAAGCCCGATCCGCCCAGCATGCCCTGTTCGATGTCAGACACGCCAGTTGAAGAAAAAGGCTCAAGCATCTGGATTTGAGAAATAAAATCTGCGCCGAGCCGGTAACCTGCCAGTTCAATTCCGTCTTGCGCCCCTTGCGCCAGCAGGCTCTCCTGACTTTCCTCGATACCCGCCTCGCGCGATGCGAGTATCCGGGCACGCAGCATCTGGCGAAGAACGGAAGCGCCTTTGACTGGAGCGTAGCGCCAGCCTGGAAGACCGTCGGGCATCACCAGCGCACCACCGCGTAGGGAGAGAACATGGCTCGCGCGGAAATGCGCCGCTGCCACAGACAGAGCCGCTCGCCAGCCATCAGGGGTTTGCTCGGCCAGTGGCTGAACACTCTCGTTGCAGCCCGGCATGTCGGGCAGGAAGCTGTCGACCCCGGCATTGTCGAGCCGTCGCATCACTTCGACGGTGAAGCGCCGCATGCGGTTGTCTTCGTCGAACAGCGCAGGGACTATCAGCAGCCGCCAGCGGCGAAACTGATCGAACGTCAGTGCCATTTCCTCGGCTTCCGCGCCGTCAGGGCGGGGGCAGGGCCACTGGACAGGCTTCAACTAGTCGTCCTCGGCATGGTCTGGCTCGCCGCGCTTGAGCCGCGCGAATGCCAGAAG
>JANPPM010000068.1:0-10252 GCA_031428495.1 Novosphingobium sp. | reverse complement strand
AAGTTCAGGATGACGCAGGAAGGAATGTTGTGGCGATGGGGAACGCCGCCGCATGAACCGCCCGCTGATCGTATCCGATTGCGACGAAGTGCTGCTGCACATGATCGCGCCGTTCCGCGATTGGCTGGGAGAGGCGCACGGCATAGATTTCGACATGCGCGGCGGCGAATTTGCCAATGCGATGACCCGCCGCGAAACGGGAGCACTGGTCGAGACTGCCGACATCTGGCCGCTGCTCAATCTGTTTTTCGATAGCGAAATGCACCGCCAGCACCCGATTACAGGGTCGATTGCGGCGATGCAGGCGCTGGGCGAGCACGCCGATGTGGTGGTCCTGACCAACCTAC
Organism: Novosphingobium sp.; assembly: GCA_031428495.1. Taxonomy (GTDB): domain Bacteria; phylum Pseudomonadota; class Alphaproteobacteria; order Sphingomonadales; family Sphingomonadaceae; genus Novosphingobium. The sequence goes on along the minus strand of JANPPM010000068.1, from coordinate 9,905 downwards.
TCGATCACCGGCAGGAACAGCGCACCCGCCAGCTTGCCGATCATGGGCTGAACCTGCGGGTCTTCACCAATCAAGGCCCCAAAGGCCCGGCGCTCAAGGCTATCATCGATGAATACCAGCCCAGCCGCGCGGTGTTCATCGATGATCTGGCGCAGCATCATGGCTCGGTGTTTGAAGTCGCGCCGCAAGTCAGCCGCCTGCACCTGTGCGGCGAACCGATCATCGCGGGCCATATCACCTGCGCGCACAAGGCAGGCCATGCCGATGCCCGCATAGACGATTGGGCCACGGCTTTGCCCTGGCTGATGGAACGCCTTTATGAGGACGCATGATGACTGACGCCGAGATTGACGCGAAACTGGCTGACCTGGGCCTTATCCTGCCAGAACCCGCAGCCCCGGTCGCTGCCTATGTGCCAGTGGTGATTGCGGGCGGCCTTGCCCATGTATCCGGCCAACTGCCGTTCATCGATGATGTGTTGGTCAAAGGCCGTCTGGGCGAAGACATTACCACGGGCGAAGGCTATGATGCGGCGCGGGCCTGCGGGCTGATGATCCTGGCACAGCTCAAGGCAGCGTTGGGATCGCTCTCGCGGGTTGAGCGGATCGTCAAATTGGGCGCCTTCGTATCCTCGACTGCCGATTTCACTGACCAGCCAAAGGTCGCCAACGGCGCTTCGGAACTGATGGCGGCAGTATTTGGCGAGGCTGGCAGGCATGCCCGCAGTGCGGTGGGCGTGCCGGTCTTGCCGCTGGGCGCGGCGGTGGAAGTCGATGCCATTGTTGCCGTCCGCGCCGCCTGACCCCCGATAGCACACATAACGTGAGCGCAGGCGGATATACCGTGCGGCTGGAGACCGCGATTTCCGGCCTTCCGCAAGAAGAATGGGACGCGCTCACTGACGGCGGCAATCCCTTTGTCAGCCATGCCTTTCTCAGCGGGCTGGAGGATTCGGGCAGCACCGGCGGCCGCAGCGGCTGGCAGCCAGCGCCGCTGCTGATCAACGGCGCAGACGGGCGGCTGGCAGGCGCTCTGCCCACCTATATCAAGGCGCATAGTCAAGGCGAATATGTGTTCGATCACAGCTGGGCCGAGGCCTGGCAGCGCGCCGGGGGCAGCTATTATCCCAAGTTGCAGATCGCCGCACCGTTCACGCCTGCAACTGGTCCGCGCGTGCTCTCACGCGATCCTGCGCTGGCTGCGCCTCTGCTGCGCGCGGCAGAGCAGTTGTGCGCCGCGCAGGGACTCTCTTCGGCACACGCCACCTTCATCGAGCCCGAGCAGGTCCCGCTGTTTGAGGCGGCGGGCTGGTTGCTGCGCAACGACATCCAGTTCCATTGGGAAAATCAGGGCTACGCCAGCTTCGATGACTTTCTCAGTGCGCTATCCTCCGCCAAACGCAAGAACTTGCGCAAGGAGCGCAGCGCAGCGCAGGACGGCGTCGAAATCCGGCATCTGACCGGAGCGGACATTCGTGAGGAGCACTGGGACGCCTTCTGGCACTTTTATCAGGATACCGGCGCGCGCAAGTGGGGGCAGCCCTATCTGACCCGTTCGGCCTTTTCGCTGCTCGGCGAACGCATGGCAGACCGTATTCTGCTGGTTATGGCCTATGCGGGTGGCAGGCCTTTTGCCGGGGCGCTCAATTTCATCGGCGCGGATGCGCTATACGGCCGCTATTGGGGATCGCTGGCCGACAAGCCGTTCCTGCATTTCGAGCTCTGTTATTATCAGGCCATTGACGCCGCGATCGCGCTGGGTGTGGGGCGCGTCGAAGCAGGCGCGCAAGGCGGGCACAAATTGGCGCGGGGCTATGCGCCGGTGCGCACATGGTCAGCCCATTACATCGCGCATGAAGGTTTTCGCCAGGCTGTGGCAGACTTTCTGGCCCGCGAGCGCGCCGGCGTGGCGCAGGAACAATCGTGGCTGGGCGAGCGAACGCCTTTTCGGAAAGGCTAGATCAGGCGGCCTTGCGGACCGATTGTGACAGCCACTGCCGTGCGCGGCGCTGGGCTTCGGCGATTTCGCGGGCTGTCATCTCTTCAGAAATATCGGCGCGGCACATTTGTGCCTCTGAGTGGCCGCCCACTGCCGCCAGGTTGAACCACTTGTGCGCTTCGATCAGGTCGCAACCGACCCCGTGGCTGCCAGTTGAAAAGACCACGCCGAGATCAAAGCATGCGTCCGTGTCGCCATCGATGGCGGCGGCAAGGCAATTGGCCACCAACAGGTCAGCCTCCCCGAACTCTCCAACTACGAATTCGGCAGGTGCCACGCTGGTAAAGGCATTCTTGTCGATCCAGACAGCGCTCATTTTGGTTACCCCTAAGTTTCGGCAGAACCCCTGTTGCTCGCCGTTGAGATGCAAGCTCGCCTAACGTGGTCAACAAATGGTTAACGCGTTCGAACAATTCGCGGCTGGCCCAGTATTGCCAAGTGCATTGTGAAGCGTCTTGCGCCACTAAACTGCGGACTTTGTGGATATTCGGCACACGACGCAGATTGTCGCTTGTGTGCCAATTTGCCCCTGCTATAGGCCCGCAAGCCTTGGTGCGCTGAAGGTCACCGGATAAATCCGGGGCGGCAGGACGCAAGCGGTCGGGGGGAGACCTGTCGCGGAGTTTATGATGCCAATTGCCATTGCCGATGAAATCGATGTTCTGGCCAAGGCCAAACGCGCAATTGGCGGGGACTATGTTCCCACCGATGCTGAACCCTATATGGGCGAACCCCAGCTGAATTACTTCCGGCGTTTGTTGCTCGAGTGGAAGAAATCGATCCTCGATGCGTCCGCCGACACGCTGCAACAGCTGCAGGACGGTCCGATCCGCGAACCGGACCTCAATGACCGCGCGTCGAGCGAAACCGATTGGAGCATCGAGCTGCGCACGCGGGATCGCCAGCGCAAGCTGATCTCAAAGATCGATTCGGCAATGCGTCGGATCGAAGAAGGCGAATATGGATACTGCGAGGTATCGGGCGAGCCTATCGGACTTGGCCGCTTGATCGCCAGGCCGATCGCCACAATGACCGTCGAGGCGCAGGAAGCGCACGAACGGCGCGAAAAGATTTCACGCGACGATTGATGCATCTGATCCGGAATCTGGCCAAACAGTTTGGCAGATCTTGACCTGCGCAAACGCAGCCTGTGCTGTCAAATTTAACCGATTTTTTGCCACGCTGGTTTAGCATTCGAATATCCAGACGTTATATGGAACGTAACGGAGCATTCTGGCGTTAAACGTCTTACGCGACCTGAGGAACGGCAGAGCAAGCAAATGGACGAGGCAGAACAACGGCAAATCGCGCGCGACAGCCTGTTCGTCATGGCCGAATTGCGGCTTGATGGGACGGATGGCGAGCATCGCATAAAAGTGCGAAACCTGTCGTCCGGCGGGTTAATGGGAGAAGGGAATGTGCGCGTCTCGCGTGGGTCAGTGGTCTGGATCCAGCTCCGCAATATCGGCTGGGTCGAAGGCTCAATCGCCTGGGTTCAGGATAGCCGCTTCGGCATTGCCTTTCGCGAAGAAATTGATCCCAAGATTGCCCGTGCGCCGCTGACATCGGCTGAATCCGGGGCAAATCTGATGCGTCCAACCCCGTCGGCGCTGGGTCAGCGCGGAGTTGTGCGCAAAGTCTGACCTCTATGCTCCACAGTGGCGAAGCGCATTTCCGTTACCAATAAAATCGACTAGGCTCGGCACATGCGCGCGGCCCCTACACTTGCGAAGCTCCTCTTTGTTGCTGCCACCACTGCGCTGGTTGCAGCTTGCGGAAACGATCAGGATTCCGGGATCGACGTCGTGGCTATCGGCGATCCTGCCTCGCTGTTTGAACCTGGCGGACGATTGCCACCCGGCGCGCAATTGCTGCGCGGTGCGACGGCTCAGGGGCTGGTTATGCTCGACGATAAGGGTCAGGTAGGCCCCGGCATTGCCGACCGCTGGATTGTTACCGACGACGGCATGAGCTATATTTTCCGGCTGCGCGATGGCCGCTGGAGTGAAGGTAGCAAGCTGTCTGCCGAGACTGCCCGGCTGGCCTTGATGCAAGCGATTGCAGCGTTGCGCGGAGCACCGCTAGCAAAGGAATTTGCAGGCATAAATGATATTCGCGTGATGACCGGCCGGGTGATCGAGATTCGGTTAAACCAGCCACAACCCGAACTGTTGCTGCTGTTGGCCCAGCCAGAACTCGGCCTGCTCCATCGCGGGCGGGGTGCTGGCCCCATGTTGGTAAGGCGCGACGGAAAGGTCGCATACCTCTCTTTGCTGGAGCCCGAAGCGCGGGGCTTACCGGCTGATCCGGACTGGAAAGAAGGTGTGCGATCGCTGCGCCTGCGAGCCTCGGCGGCTGAGGCAGCGATTGCCAGATACAACCGCGGCGAGGCGAATGCAGTGGTCGGCGGCAGATTTGAGGATTTCCCGCTCGTCGATGCTTCGGGACTTTCACGCGGGGCGATACGGCTTGATCCAGTTCTGGGACTGTTCGGGCTGACAGTCGTTCACACCGACGGATTTTTGTCTTCACCGGCCAACCGCGAAGCGATTGCCATGGCGATTGACCGCGACGCACTGATTGCATCGCTGCGTGTGGGCGGCTGGGCCGCGACCACCCGGATAGTTCCGACCGGGACCGAAGATGCCGATGCGGCCAGTCCTGAGCGCTGGTCGGGCATGAACCTTGCCGAGCGTCAATCAGCTGCCGCTGCGCGCGTGGCGCGTTGGAGCAGCGGGCAGAACGCGCCGCTAACGCTGCGTATCGCGCTGCCGCAAGGTCCGGGGGCGGACCGCCTGTTCACCTCGCTGTCGGGCGATCTCGCCAAGGCAGGAATGACGGCAAAACGGGTTGGCATGGGGGATCCTGCGGACTTGCGGCTGACCGATGCGGTTGCCCGCTATCCGCGCGCTGCGTGGTTTCTCAACCAGTTGAGCTGCGAGGTGCAAAAGGCACTGTGCAGCACCGAAGCGGACGCGCTGGCCGCGCGTGCGGCGGCTAGCCCTGATGGATCCGAACATGCCGCCCTACTGGCCGAAGCCGAAGCCAAACTGACCGAGCTCAACGCCTACATTCCCTTCGGCCCGCCGATCCGCTGGGCTCTCGTGCGCGGCAACACGGTGGGCTTTGTCCCGAACCGGCTGGGCTATCACCCCTTGATGCCGCTGGCATTGCGCCCCAAATAGGGTGGGCCCGGCACACCGCCGGCTCTTGGCCAAAGGGTGCGGCGGCGATGGTGACTGGAAGTGCAACCCGGATGACGCGTGAGGCGCTTCCGCTTGGCAATGACCCCGCCTCGGTCCGCCGCCGGGTCGAGGCGCTGGAGAAACTGCTCGACCGCGCTTTCATCATCCCCGGTATCAATCGCTCGGTTGGCCTCGACTCGATCATCGGCCTGGTTCCGGTCGCGGGCGATACGATTGCCGCTGTGATGGGGCTCTATCTCGTGTGGGAAGGGCGCAATATCGGCATGAGCAAGTGGCAGTTGTCCCGAATGATCGGCACCGTCGGGTTGGACTGGCTGATTGGCACCGTGCCTGTCGCTGGCGATCTCGTCGATTTCTTCTACCGTTCGAACAGCCGCAATCTGAAACGCATTCGCCGCCATCTTGACCGGCACCACCCGGCGACGAAAATTATCGAGGGTTAGCCATGCGCCGCACATTCATACTTCTTGCGCTCTCGGGCCTCGCGGCGTGCAGCAGCGAATCCGGCCCGGGCGGGGTGACAGCGGGCGAGGCGCAGGCGCTTGATGATGCGGCAGAGATGCTTGAGGCGCAGCGATTGCCCGACAGCGCTTTGCGCCCGCCTGCTGCCCAGCCGGCCCCAACAGCAAGTCCCGCTGCAAAATGACGCTTGTCATTCGCGCGCATAGCGGGAACTGACGCCGGAGAACTGGCGGGAGGCGCAGACAATGAGCGAATGGGACAGCTGGATCGGGCGCGAAGAGCAGCGCATGGACCGCGTCGATCCCGGCCATGCAGCACGTTGGCTCGCTGCGCTTGACCGCGAGAGTGCGGCGGCTGGCGCAGTGCCGCAGGGGTTTCATTTCTGCCTGTGCCTGCCCGATGCGCCGACTGCCGCGCTCGGCACCGATGGGCATCCCGCACGCGACGATTCGCCGCAGAGTTTTTTGCCACCTGTGCCGCTGCCGCGCCGGATGTGGGCATCGAGCAAGATCGAATTTTCCGCACCCCTGCATATTGGCGAGGCAGTGACGCGTCGCTCGCGGGTGCTTTCGGTAACGGCCAAAGAAGGCGGGTCGGGCAGTCTGGTCTTTGTCGAAGTCGAGCATGCAACCTCGGGTGAGGCGGGCCTTGCCGTGCGCGAAGTCCAGAGCCTGGTCTATCGCGGGGCTGCGCCAGCCGGTTCGCCACCCGCGCCGTCTGCACCGGGCGAGGGGGCATTCGATCCCGCCGGCTGGGGTGCGCACCGCGCGCTGGTGCCCACCGAGCCGCTATTGTTTCGCTATTCCGCGCTGACCTTCAACAGCCACCGCATCCACTATGACCTCGCCTATGCAACCAGCGAAGAGGGCTATCGCGGGCTGATTGTCCACGGCCCGCTCACCGCAACGCTGCTGCTCGATCTGGCGCGGCGTGAGCTTGGCGATAATGCGCTTACGAGTTTCGCCTTCCGAGGACTGACGCCGGGCGTGTGCGGTGAGGAATTGCATCTGGTCATGCGCGGATCGGGCGAGGCCATCGAGCTTGGCGCATTCGCCAGCGACGGGCGGCATGTGATGAGCGCGACAGCCTCGGCCTAATCCAACGACACCCGACCGCGCCCGGCCTTGACCGTGCCGCGCAATTTCTTGCCCTGCAGCCGCTGTTCCTTGCCGATCCGGTTGAGGCGGCTCTTGGCGCGTTTTTCGGGTAGATTGTGTGCGTCGGTCAGCAATTCTGTCAGCCGCACCCGCGCATCGGCGCGGTTGGCTTCCTGGGTGCGGAAACGCCGTGCGGTCAGCACCAGCTCGCCTCGCGCAGTCATCTTGCTACCCGCCAGCAATTTGAGCCGTTGAAACACCAATGGTTCAAGCCGCAGCGTGAACACATTCAGCCGGAGTTGCACGGCGGTGGCGACTTTGTTGACATTCTGCCCGCCCGGCCCGGATGCGGTGATGAAGCTTTCCTCAATCGCCGCCAGTGCGCGCGCGATCACCTCATCGCAGGCCGTATCAGCCATCGCTGAAACCGAGAGCTATGAAATCAGCGGGCATAGGCGCAGTCGCTTCAATCGGCGGCTTGTCCCCCCGCTGCACCACCAGCTTTGCAGCATGCAGCATCGTGCGCCCCGCGCCCTTGGGGCTGCCGTAAATCGGATCGCCCAGCAGCGGCGCGCCGAGGCCCGAGGCGGCGTGTACGCGGATCTGGTGGGTGCGGCCGGTCTCGGGGCGGAATTCCACCAAGGTCAGCCCTTCGCGCTCCTCAAGCTTGCGCCAGTGGGTGATGGAAGGTTTGCCCAACCGGGCCGCGATCATCCGCCATCCCTTTTCGGCGCTGCTGATCTTCTTGAGCGATAGCTCGATTGTGCCCTCATTCAGTTCGATGCGGCCAGCAACGATGCCCAGATAGACTTTCTCGACCTGCCGTGCCTCGAAAGCAGCCGAAAAACGCTTCAGCGCCTTGGGGTTGCGCGCCAGAAGCAAGCACCCGGAGGTATCCTGATCAAGCCGGTGCACCGGAACCGGCGCGCGCACGAAGCCAAGCCGCAGTTCCTCGACATCATCCTCAAGGCATGCCCCCCCGGCACGGGGGCGATCAAGCGGCAGGCCTGCGGGTTTATCGATAACCAGCGCTTCGCCGTCTTCGAACAGTATGGGATATTTCATGATACGGCCTTGGCAATGCGGCGCACGGCTTCGTCAAGCTTGGCCTCGTCGGCGGCAAAACTGATGCGGAAGCCGTCCTTGCCGCCAAAGGCCGAAGCGGGGACGATTGCAACCCCGTGATCGAGAAGCTGCATGGCCAGCGCACTGTCATCACCGAACCGGCTCATCAGCGGCGCGGCATCCACCATGCAATAGAATGCACCGTCGGGAACGGGCGCGGAAAGTCCCGGGATGGCGTTGATCGCCGCAACCACATTGTCACGGCGCCCGCGAAAACGGTCTCGCCAGTCGAGCAGGAACTCCTGCGGTCCCTCAAATGCGGCCACCGCTGCGGCCTGGCTGATCGAGCAGGGGTTGCCCGAGGAGTGCGATTGCAGCTTTTCCATCGCGCCAATCAGCCATGCGGGGCCAGCAGCGACGCCGATGCGGAAGCCGGTCATTGCGTGGCTTTTGGAGACGCCTGAGATCGTCAGAGTTCTGTCCGCGAGATCGGGACACAGATTGGCCAGCGTCGCATGGGGTGTGCCCAGATAGTTGATCGGCGCGTAAATATCGTCGCTCATCACCAGAATGCGCGGATGGCGGCGCAGCACCTCGGCCAGCGACAGCAGCATATCCGCCGGATAGCATGCCCCCGTTGGATTGCCGGGGCTGTTGAGCATCAGCCACTGGGTGCGCGGGCCGATCTGCGCTTCCAGATCGGCGGCGGTGAAGCGGAAGTTGTGGGCAGCATGAGTGATCAGTGGCACCACCCGCCCACCGGCAAAGCGGATGATTTCAGGGTAGCTAACCCACCAAGGTGCGGGGACGATAACTTCCTCGCCCTCGCTGACGGTAGCCATCAGCGCATGGAAAATTGCCTGCTTGCCGCCTGCACTGACGGTAACCTGACTGACTGGCACCTCGATACCCAGATCGCGCGCGAAATGCAGCGCGGCGGCGCGCTTCAGAGCCGCAGTGCCGCCCACGGGGGTGTATTTCGTGTCGCCTGCATCAAGCGCTGCCTTGGCCGCAGCAACCACGTGGGGCGGGGTGACGAAATCGGGCTCGCCGACCGACAATGAGATGATGTCGCGGCCCTCAGCGCGCAATTGTGTGGCGCGGTCGGTCATTGCAGAGGTCTGTGATGGGGCAATGCGCGCTAGCGCTGCCGAGGTCTGGTTCATGGATGCAGCCTTGCAGGCATAAGCCCGCGAAGGGAATTGCCGATGAAGAAACCCTGTTCAAGATCATCGAGCGATAATTCGGCCTCTACAGCGCGCCCCTCGTCGATCAGCGTGCGGCGCAACACCCCGGGCAGCAGGCCGAGCCGAACGGAAGGCGTCAGCAGGCGACCGTCACGCTCGAGGAACAGGTTGGTGAAGCTGCCCTCGGTGACCAGCCCGTCATCGCGAACGAATATCGCTTCAACCGCGCCTGCACCCTGCGCGGCGGCAAGGCCTGCCTCATAAAAGCTGCGATCGGAAGTCTTGTGACGAAGCCGCCAATCGCCCTCCGCCACCGGCAGGCGCAGGACCGCACACGGGGCAGGATCGGGCAGCGGCGCGGGCATGGGGGCCAGTTCGAGGCTATAGACGCCGCTGCGCGACACCATCAGCCGCAGCTTGCCCGGATCGCCTGCATCAAAGCACAGTGCCTGAATCGCGTTGCGCAGGGCATGGCGATCAAACAGGAAACCGAATTCGGCGGCGCTCGCCTTGATCCGCTCCAGATGCAGCTCGAGCATCGGCACGCCGGTATCAGGCGCAAAAGCCATGGTTTCGATCAGGTCAAACGCAGCTGCGCTCTGTCCCTGCACTGCTTGCCGCACGAAACCCCCTTTGACCAAGCACTCGCGCCATTCGGGCAGGGTCTGACTGTCGGCGACGATTGCCGACCCCACGCCCAGCACTGCCTTGCCCCGCCCATTCTCGCCGGGGGTCAGGCGCAGGGTGCGGATTGCCACATTGAAGGCCGCGTCTCCAGTGCCATCTGGTCCAGCGGCATCTATTCGTCCGATTGCACCGCAATAGGCCCCGCGCGCGTCGCGTTCGGTCTCGGCGATCAGTTCCATTGCCCGGATTTTCGGCGCGCCGGT